>CAZHEZ010000003.1:0-78645 GCA_964531315.1 uncultured Candidatus Obscuribacterales bacterium
TGACAAGACCAGAGAAAACAAGCAGCTTCACCAGGAATTGACGAAGGTGACAGCCCTTTTGGACACCAAACTAAACGAAACAGAAGAGCTCAAAGCCATTGTTCAAGACCTTCAGCACCAATTGAAAACCCGCGAGCAGGAAAGAGATTTGCTGGCAGTGATGCTCAATGAAGCCGAAAACAACCAGCGCAGGCTGGAAGCCGTCATCGGCGAAATCACCGCCCACATGAACGCGAAAGAAAAAGAAGGCTGGCTGGGCCGCTTTAAAAAACCGTAGCCGGCGCGTTGCACGCGCCCTCAAAAATGCCGCCTGCAAGGCGGCAGCTACAAAGTGGCAGCTACAAAAAGCAACAGCTACAAAGCAAAGCCACGCGCATTTTCCGCGCCTGTTGCATTATTAGAACGTTGAGGACGCCTGATCTTGCCCGACTGGAGCCGCCTGCGACTGTCCGGGCATCTGCGTGTTGTTGAGCAGGTCGCTGGCGTCTTGCTGGCTGATGCCTGTGATTGCGCCTGTGGAAGCCTTTTGAGCGGGGTCAATAAGCGGTGGCAGCTTCTTCGAGCCGATTAGCTGTTTTACCAGTCCGCTGGTGCCGCTGATATCGACATAAGTATTGCGCCTGCCGAAGCCGAAAAGACCGCGTTTTGATGTAATAGAATCACCGAGAATCGTTTTACCTTCCACCTGTGTTCCGCCAAACAAGCCCTTTTTCTTCTTGATGCCGTTGCCGAAAAAGGCAAATTCAGACTCTTGCGTGGTGCCGAACAAGCCGCTCTTTTTGCGTTCTATCTTATTGCCGTGTTTGTCCGAAATTGATTCTTCTTCGCCGCCGAAATAACCTTTCTTCAAGACCATCTGCGTTCCGTTGCCGGTCTTGACGGTAATGTTTCCTGTATTGGCGATAGCGGCGCTGGATGCAACCCCGGATAAAGAAAGGTTGAGCAAAACTAAGAAAGTCATTGTTCTGGACGACTGTTTCACCACTTCACCTCTGAGTCAGGACTAATATCATCCGGCAAAACGCTCATGCAGCGCTCCCTATGAATGTTGACAGATCGGCAAAAAATATGTTCCCCATTCCTGAAGAAAAGCGGGCCAAATGAAGAAGGGCTGCTATTAAAGATACAATCATCAGTCGCTAGTCATAAGCCATCAAAGTGATATCAAGACTAGATCGTTAATAAGACCTACCGGCATTACAACACAACTGCAAATTGGCGACGATAGATTTGGATACTTTAACCAAAGACCTGCTTTCCGGAGACAGACGCGCGTTGGCACGAGCAATCAGCCTTGTGGAAGACGGCGGACCTCAGGCCACTGAGCTTGTAAAACAACTCTACCCTCAATCCGGTCGCGCACATTTGATCGGCGTCACAGGCTCACCGGGAGTCGGCAAGTCAACGCTTGTCGATGCGTTGATCACACAGATGCGCAAAGCCGATTTGAAAGTCGGTGTGCTCGCCGTCGACCCATCCAGTCCTTTTACAGGCGGCGCCATTCTTGGCGATCGCATACGCATGCAGGGCCACACTCTCGATCGCTCTGTCTTCATCAGATCTATGGCCAACCGCGGACATTCAGGCGGCATCGCCATGGGTACTTATGACGCCGTGCGCATGCTGGAAGCATCCGGATATGATGTCGTGATCATTGAAACAGTGGGTGTCGGGCAGAGCGAATTGGCTATCGCTCAGGCAGCAGACACGACCATTCTCGTCTTGATGCCGGGCTCAGGAGACGACGTGCAGGCAATCAAGTCGGGCATCATGGAAATAGGCGATATCTTTGTCGTCAACAAAGCCGATTTGCCGGGCGCCAATAAGACCGCTGCAGACATCACCTCCAGCCTCGAGCTGACGACATTTACCAATGACTGGAGACCACCTGTGGTCAGTTGTGTTGCTGAAACAAATGAAGGTGTCGATCAAGTCTGGCAGGCAGCCAAAAAGCACAGAGAATTCCTGCAGTCCTCAGGCGAATTGAAGCAACGCCGGAAAATGAAAGTGCAAGCGGAACTGGCAGAGCTGGTCGCCGGCATGGCCCGCGACAATTTGAAGGCAGCTTTGGAAACACCGGGCGAAAATCAAGAAATGCTCAGCCAGGTAGTCGAGCATGAAGTCGATCCGCACTCAGCAGCAGAGCGCCTGGCCAAGACTCTTTTCGGCGGCGCATCCAAGCAATAGCAAGTTCAGCCCATCTTATGCAGGTTGATTACGGCGTCCTTTTCTTGCCCAATTTTCTCTGCTTCGGCAGGACGATTTTGGGCTTGGTAAACTTCTTGCAGAATTTCTTGAATACGCACCAAACCTGGATGCTGCTCTGAGCATTTTTCCTTGACCGACTGCATCGCTTTCAAAAGATATTCTTCCGCCTTCGGCAACCGTCCTTGTTTCAGGCATACCAATCCAGCGTCACAGTAATAGGCTCCGTCGCCGCCGCGCTCGCCCTCCGGTATCGCCTCAAGAATGGCAATTGCCTGGTCGGAATATTTTTGCGCCAGATCCAATCTATCTGTTCGCGCATACAATCTGCCCAGGCGCGTATAAACGGAAGCCAGTAATTTGGAGTCTTTTGATTCATGCTTTTCGGCGATATTAAGCGCCTCGCCAAGCATCTTTTCAGCCGAATCGAATTGACCGAGCTGTGCAAAAGTTGCCCCCAGCATTGTTATATAGGGCATCAGCACTTGCTCGGGTGCCTCAATACTCTTCATCAGATCGAGCGATTGCTGAAACAAGCTACCGGCGTCTTTGAATTTGTGCAGTTGGTAAAATATGGTCCCCTGGGTTCTGAGTGCACCTACATACGACGTAGTGTCCGCAGCGTTGTTCGCAGAAGATGGCTGCAGCAGCTGGACTGCAAGCGCGGCATGGCGCTGCGCAGACTCCATGTCGCCGGTGCGGCCGCATACTTCTGCCAGCCACGTCAAAGCCAGCGCGAGACGCGACACATCGTGACTGTCTCGCAAAATCTCCACTCTCTCTTGGGCTGCCTTGAGGCTTTCTTGAAATTCCGCTCTTGTGAAGAGAAACAGAGATCGAGCGTAAAGAGCGTCGGCAATCTCGAATGGACTTTCCGGATGTTGCCTCGCTTCAGTGAGCAAGTCTTCTGTCTTTTTACCCACATCAGCCTGCCTGTCACCGATGTTTTCCAGCAAGTTGCTGGTTTTCCAAGCGGAATAAAGCCGCATTGTCCGATACAAATAAAATGCCGACAGAGGAATCAATACCGACCAGCCGACAATCAAAATTGCCTGCGGCGCATCAGGGACAAAAAATGCATAAAGTGCAAAAAGAACAAAACACAGAAGAACGAGCAGAGACTTCCAAATGAGAAGCAAAAAGATCTGCCCTGTCGTTAGGTATTTGTTCGGATTGTCAGCCATCTATGTTCGAGAGCTTGCTTTTAGAGGCGGCCCTTTGCCAGAGGAAAAATGCCGGCAGCCCGGAGAGAATCACCAGCAATCCGCCTCCGCTGTATTTAGGCGAAAGACAAATCTGGCCGACCATGACCACCGAGGCCAGCACCAAATATAGTGCCGGTAAAAACGGATAGAGGGGAACTTTGTATGGGCGCACAGCGTTTGGGTTTTTCTTCCTTAAGACGAAAACTCCGGCCACTGTAAGAATGTAGAACAAGAGTGCTGCAAAAATGACGAATTCGAGCAATTCGCTGTATGTTCCCGATAGACACAAGAGGCAAGACCACACACCCTGCACGATCAAACCGAAGGTGGGCACATGGGTATTCACATTCAGTTCGCCGCATTTTTTGAAGAACAATCCGTCCTTAGCCATCGCGTAGTATGCACGCGGACCGGCCAGGATGATTCCGTTCAACGCACCGAAAGTTGAAATCATGATGGCCGCTGCCATGATGAATTCGCCCGGCGGTCCGAAGATGATCTGGGCGGCTGCGGTTCCCACCCTGTCTTCAGCGGCAAATTGAATGCCGCGGGCTATTACGGTGGCACCGCCTTCGGTTCCCTTCAACGGAAGCAAAAACATATAGACAAGGTTTGCCAAAAAATAGAGAAGGCAAACCAGCGCTGTACCTAACATCAAGCTGCGCGGCAGGGTTTTGGTCGGCTCCTTCACTTCCTCACCGGTAAAGGTGAGGTTGTTCCAGGCATCGCTGGAAAACAATGGTCCCACCATGGCCAGCGAAAGCACACCTAACAGTTTCAATCCATTTATAGGATCTCCTTTTAGATCGACCGGACTGAAACAAGTGGAAAAGGAAGAGAAATTCGCTTCTATGCCGGCAAATTTTCCAAAGCTAAGAAATCCAAGCACAATCAGCAAGAAAAGCGCCGTCACCTTGATGACGGTAAAAGTTGTTTGGATCATTTTTGCAGTCTTGATGCCCTGGCAGTTGATCGCGGTCAAGAGGATGACTACCAGCATTGACACCAATTGCAGTGCGGTAAATTTCCAGGCACCCATTGAGATCAAGACGTTTTGCTTAGAAATGTAGGGTGCAAAGACGCCCAGGAATTTGGCGAAAGCGACTCCCACAGCAGCGATCGTTCCGCCCTGGATGACCATGAAAAGAGTCCATCCATATAAGAATGCCGTCAACTTTCCGAATGACTCTCTAAGAAAGACATATTGTCCACCCGCTTCCGGATGCATAGTAGATAGCTCTGAGTAGCATACTGCGCCGACAACTGTGAGAATGCCCGCCAGAAGCCAGGCCAGAAGTACCCAACCTGGTGATCCCAATTGTCTTGATGCTTCGGCCGTGACAATGAAGATGCCTGATCCGATCATCGAGCCGACTACGACCGCAGTCGAGTCAAGTAATCCCATAGCGCGCGTAAAGTGCACAGGCTGCGGGTTTTGCTCAGAGGACATGGAAGACATATCGATCGGGATCCTCAGAAAAATTGCGATTATCTAAATTCTCTTATCTTTGACGAAATACGCGATGGCTGCGGAGATAGCCAATTCATTACTCTTCTGTCATCGAATAAATCGACTGATGTATATGCACTCAGTATCTCAACTGGCTTGACGTGCGGGTTTCCAGCTCATACGATTTGTAAACGTGAATCTAAATTGAACTGATTCCCGACTATAACAATGTTCCAGGACGCGGTGTTATCTCCCATGTCTAAAATAGCTATCATCAGTCAACCCGACCAAGGCGTACTTATAGATGTGGGCGGCTGCGCTTCCATGCAAGAAGCAGTCAGTCACCTCTCGTCTACTCTCCAGGTCTCCAGTCAATTCTGGAAAGGCGTCAATGTGGCGCTCAATCTTGGAGATCTGGAGCTGACGTCCACCCAAGTGGCTCATATACTTGCCCTTGCCAAAGGCGTCGGCGTCTATCCGTATCAAGTTTTTGCGCAACAACCACTGACACGTGGTGCGCTTCTAGAGCATGGTGTGATTTTGGGTGACGGAAAACCCATGACACTGCCGGCCATGACTATCAAGGTTCCGGAAAATACAGAAGCGGTTGAAGACTGGGAAGACGAATCGGTGAATATCGATTTGGCTGACGAGCCAGGCGTTTCAATATTCTACGAACCAAGCGAAAATCAATTGATTACCGACGATGTTCAAGACGGACAATCCGATGGCCCGATTGACTTCGCTCCTCAAAAGAAGAAAGAAGAGAAGCCCTCCGCCCCCCCTAAAATTGCAAAAGCCGCTCAGGCAAAAGAAAAGGTTGAAGGTTCTGTACAGTCCGGCGTCATGTACTTGAGACAGACGCTGCGCTCCGGACAAAGCGTCAGCCACACAGGACACCTGGTGATCATCGGCGACGTAAATCCGGGCGCCGAAGTGGTGGCGTCAGGCGACATCACTGTCTGGGGAGCACTTAGAGGCATCGCACTGGCTGGAGTGGGCGGCAACAATGAGGCCGAAATTCGAGCATTGCGTTTGCAACCGATTCAAATTCGCATCGGCGATTCGTTTGCCCGATCTCCCGATAGAAATCGGCTTCATTACGACAACCACAATGGGCCGGAAACAGCTCGGGTGGTGGACGGAAAGATCAAAGTATTCAAGTTCAGTCCGCAATTTTGAAAAAGTTTTTCCGGAATCTAGATAACTGAGTAACTGCAAAAGCGAAACGGGTAAACAGAATGAGTGGTCGAGTAATAGTAATAACGTCAGGAAAAGGCGGCGTCGGTAAAACTACCGCGTCGGCAAATATAGGCGTCGCGCTGGCTAATACAGGAGCAAGCGTGTGCCTGGTTGATATGGATATCGGATTGCGCAACCTCGACATCTTGATGGGGTTGGAAAATCGCGTCGTCTACAACTTAGTGGACGTAGTCGAAGAGCGCTGCAAATTAAGGCAAGCACTCGTCAAAGACAAGAAGATGCCCAACTTGAATCTGTTGCCTGCTGCTCAAACCAGAGACAAAACAGCGGTCAATGCAGAACAAATGAAAAAGCTCTGCGAAGAATTGAAGTCGATGTTTGATTTCGTCCTGGTCGACAGCCCGGCCGGCATCGAAAGCGGATTTGAAAACGCTTGCGCCGGCGCGGAAGAAGCAATCGTAATCACGACTCCTGAAATGTCCGCTGTTCGCGACGCCGATCGCATCATCGGTCTTTTGGAAGCGCGCAAGGACGAAATCACGCAATACCGCCTGGTTTTGAACCGCATCAGACCCAAGATGGTCGCCAATAGCGACATGATGGGCGTGGAAGATGTTCTGGAGATTCTCTCGATCAAACTTTTGGGTGCAGTGCCTGAAGACGAAGAAATCATCATCTCCACAAACAAAGGCGAGCCGGTTTCCGGAACGGATAATACCCGCTCTGGTCTTGCCTTCCGCAATATCGCCAGACGATTGCGCGGAGAAGAGGTCCCTTTCATGGATCTGGACGCGAAGAGCGATACCTGGGTGACCAGAATCGTCAACTTCTTTAATCCAGTTCGCGTTTAACTGGAGGACCTGACTGTGCAAGTTCTCAACTGGTTATTCAAAGTTCCGAATGGAACAGCCGCAGTAACGGCCAAAGACCGCATGCGCCAAATGCTCGTGCATGACCGTCTGGAGCTGCCTGCCGGCAGATTGGAAGTTCTCGAAGAAGAATTGACGGCAGTGGTAGCCCGGTATTTCGATTTGGAACCGGACACCACCAGATTCGACCTTCAGCAAATGGACCGCAAGGCGTCATTGATTGCCAATTTCCGCCTCGTCCGCTCGAAGTGCTGAGAATCACCTAGCCACTGACCGCTGAACTCCCGCCGATGTCAAGCGATCGGGCTTGGAAAAACGTCAATTCATATTCAAGAGACGGAGAAGCAGATTGTTTCTCCGTCTCTACTATTTTCATCTCCGGCTGCCATAATTGTAGGGGCGGCGCCGTGCGTCGCCCCGTTTTCTGAGAGGACCTGGGTGAATTCACTTTCCAGACCGCTGCCGATAAACGTCGCCCTCAAGCAGATTTTTGGTTTTGTCACCGAAATCGATTGGGCCATATTGCTGTCCACCTGCTTCCTTATCTTCATCGGGCTCAATACCCTCAAATTTTCCGCCCAGACTTTCGGCTACTACCAGAAGCAATTGGAATTTGCCTGGGTTGGTCTGGTGCTTATGCTGGCTTTAAGCCGCATGCCTTATAAGCTTCTGACCAATAAGTGGACCGTGCCGATTATGTACGTGGTCAATCTGGTCCTTTTGGTCGCCGTCATGATTAAAGGTCATGCGGCCCAGGGGGCGCAAAGATGGCTGGCTCTGGGACCTATTACCCTACAGCCCTCCGAAATTGCCAAGCTGGTTGTGATTTTCACTCTTTCGGCCTGGTTGAGCACTCGCCCGATTCGTTCTTTCTTCGATATTTTCAAAGTGCTGGCCATTATCCTTCCGCCTGCCGTGCTTGTATTTAAACAGCCCGACCTGGGCACATCGCTTACTTTCGGGGCAGTTTTTTTCGGCATGACCTTCTGGGCGGGCGCCACCATATGCGATGTGCTGGCCTTAACATCGCCTCTGGTTAGTTTGATTTTAAATGCCGTAAACACGCAGTGGTGGCTGTATTTCATTGGCGGTCTGGGAATTTTTCTGATCTTATTTTGGAGAGCCTCAAACTGGAATATCTGGATACGCTTGCTCATGGTTTTGATCATTTGCGGCGGCAATTATGCGGCAGGCGAAGCCAGACCGCATCTCTGGGGGCTACTGAAAGAGTATCAACAGAAGCGTCTGACCAGCTTCGTCAACCCCTATGACGATCCGCGCGGCTCCGGCTATCACATCCTGCAAAGTTTGATCGCCATCGGCTCAGGCGGCCCGGAGGGGGCCGGATTGGGCAAAGGCAATCAAAGCCAGGGCGCCTTTATTCCTGAAAGGCACACTGATTTTATTTTCGCGGTTGTCGGCGAAGAGTGGGGTTTTAAATTCACTGCGCTGGTCGTTCTTGCGTATGCCACCATCTGCATTCGCGCCTTGATGATCGCGCATCAAGCCCGCGGCGAACCAGCCGGAAGTTTGATGGCGCTTGGCCTTATGTGCATGTTTCTTTTCCACGTTTTCCTCAATATCGGCATGGTCATAGGCATAATGCCAGTCGCCGGTGTGCCCTTGCCCTTTCTTAGCTATGGAGGCACGGCACTGCTTGTGGACATGTCCTCGATTGGACTTTTGCTGTCGATAAAACGCATGAATCCTCCGGAACGCAAGGAAGAGTGGACGGTATAAATTCTTGAGACTAACGGATGAAAGCGCAAACCACAAAAATTCTGACGATTCTTCTTCTGGCCTCAACTCCTTTAGTTTTTTTGCCAGAGGCTTTAGCCGGCGACGAATTCAAGCAGGCAGTCAGACTCTTGGGAGAGAAGCGCTTTGACGAATCGACCAAGCTTCTCAAAAAGGTCGTTTATGAAGAGCCGAACAACTCAACTGCCCTCTACTACCTGGCTGTAAGCCAGCATTACCAGGGAAGAACTGCCGACGCGCTGGTCAACTACCAGCTGATTCTGAAGAAATTTCCCGGCACAGATGCCGCCAATCGTGCTCTGCAAGCAGTCTCGACAATCCGCCTGGCACCAGGCACGACAGATGCGCAATGGTATCCGAAAGCAGCGACGAAAACTCCGTCGGCAGCCAATACCGTGAGAACATATTCAGGCGGCAGCAGCAGCTCCTCGGTCTCCAGTTATTCAAGAAGCAGCCTTCCGGAGCAAGCCACCATTTTTTTCGAAAAAGGCGACGCCGGGCTGAAAGTGGAGTGCTTCATCAATAATCGCCCGATTAAGATGATCTTCGACACGGGCGCAACCGGAGTGGTGGTCGGAAAAAACCAGCTGGAAGAAATGGGAATCAAAACCCCGGAAGGTGAAGCGTCAGGTTATTCCGGTGGCTCTTCCAATGCCAGTCAGCAAGCCTACTGGATGATGAATGCAGACGTGAAAGTAGGCACCATTTTCAGGCCAAATTTCCCTATCAAAGTTTTGTCCTACAATTCGGCGCCACCTCTTTTAGGGCAATCTTTCATCCAGGATTTCGCATACTCGATTGACAGAAATGCCGGCGCGATCAGGCTGACACGCAAAGGTGCAAGCGCAAGCTCTGCATCCTCGGCAAGCGGGGCATACAACGTGCCATTCACCTGGGAAGGTCCAAAAATGGTGGTTACGGTCGAGGTCAATGGTCGTCCGTATCCGATGTATTTCGACACCGGCAATTCAGCTTCCGCCATCAGTTTTGGCATGAATGATTTGAAAGCCCTCAATCTCAATTCGGATGAGGGTGAAACAGTCACCACCGGCGGTGTCAGCGGAAGCGGTCATGGTTTGAGGTTTAAGGTAAGACGGATAAAACTCGGACCAATCGAAAAGTTCGATATTCCAGTCGTCGCTAACTACACCGCAATTGGCAGACCGCTGGTCGGTCAGGAGCTTTATGAAGGGTTCGAATACTCAGTCGACAACGACGCCAAATTGATTCGTTTCATCAGGCGCTAGCCGGAATCACCCTCGTTCAGGGAGGGGGAAGGCGTCAAGAGAAGCTGATTCTCAAGAGCCAAACAATTGCGGTACCGCATATAGTGAGATTTCAGGCGCATCTACAAGCTTGATGCCGACTTCCATCCGCTAATGCTTAATGCCGAGGATATGGAAAAGTATCGCATCGAGCTGGCAGAAGCGCTTAGAAAGTTCAATCAGACGCAGATTTTGGCAACAGAATGCCTGTGATTTTACTTTTGAAGCGGAATCAATCAGATTCTTTCTTGGCCCCGTCGGACATATGCTGTTTGAGGGTTGCAAATGGATCGCTGTGCCCACTTTGAGTTTGCTTCGGCTCATGTTTGGCGGCTCCGACAGGAGCCGCAGGTTTGCTGTGACTGACCTTCGCGACGTGCCCGGAAGATTCTGTTTTATGGATATGAGCGACAGCTTTTTCGACAACTGGCTTGGGCTTCGTCGCGACGGGTTGAGGCTCAACCGGCGGTGCAGTCTTTTTTACAGGCGCAACAGGCTTGCTTTCTGGCGTTTCAACCTTAACCGTTTTTGGTTCGTTTACTTTTTCAACAGGCGCGGGCTGAACAACTGGAGGAACGCTTGTGGCGGCAGTCTTAGGCGCATGTCCCAATAAAGTGATAGCGAAGACAAAACAAACACAGAGCACCAAAACCACCGCAACAATGACTGGCGTCTTGTAACTAGGTGCCTTCACCTGTGGTGCATAGAATTGTTGTATTTCTTCTTTGCGCAGACTACTTATTGTTGACCGCTTCGGTGCTTCTGCCACAACATTTGCGCCTGAATTCATCGTTTCCAAAAGGGACTGCAATTCCGCCACAGTCTGATAGCGATCTTGCGGGCTTTTGGCCAGGCATTTAAAGACGATCTTTTCCAACTCAGGGGGAACCGAAACATTGGGATTGGTTACCGACAGCGGCTCAGGCATGTCGTTGACATGTTTGCTGAGCATATCGAACAATCCGTAGCCATTGAACGGATCTTTTCCACAAAGCAATTCGTACATGACGCATCCTAGTGAATAGATGTCCGAGCGCGGATCGATTTCATCGCCTCTGACTTGCTCGGGACTGGCATAAGGAGGACTTCCCCAGAATTCACCCGCTTGGGTAATTTTGTGATTGTTTTCGCCGATTACCGCCAATCCGAAATCGAGCACCTTAACGAAATCAGCTTCATTTTCCAGAAGCATGATATTGCCAGGTTTCAAATCTCGGTGCACAACCTCGTGTTGATGCGCATATTTAACTGCTGCGCAGACCTGAATCATGATCTTCCTGACCCGCTCGGCAGGAAATGGACCGCAATTCTCAAGCTCCTGCTCGAGAGTGACGCCGCGCAGCAGGTCCATAACCAGATATGGTTGGTCATTTGGTCCTAAAAGACAATCTTGCACTGAAACTATATGCGGATGTTCTAGCTTGAGAAGCAATTCGATTTCGCGATAAAAGCGCTCGCGAACATTGTCCTTGGCCTGCACTTGAATGTTGAGAGTTTTAATGGCAACCATCTTGCCGACCGAATTCAGGCGCGCTTGATAGACGATGCTCATGCCGCCCGAGCCGATCGCTTTGAGCAGTTCATACCGGCCGTCCAGAAGATAGCCAATCATCGGATCCTGTGCCGCCGCCTGGGCGTTTGCTGCCGGCTCGCCCGCCTGCACCGATTCAGCAGGAGCATACTGATAATTATTGGCATCGTTGAATTCGGATGAACCGGTTATTTCTCTATCCTCCCGACCGTTTTAAGGTCAATTTATCACTTTTAGTTGTTGAATCTTTTGCGATAAATTCCACCGTTAGGACGTTGAGCGGTTTGGGCATTGCCCACTTCGTTCCTCAAACTGTCCAGCAGTGACATGGCAGCATCCGGTGCCAGCGTGGAGGCATGCTGCTCAACATAGTCAAGGCGCTGCTGCATGTCTCCTGTCGCAACACCGGCGCTGCTCAAATTTTTGATACGCACTTTCAAAAATGCAATCGTGCCTTGTATATCATTCCTTTTTCCGCCCCCGGGAGCATTGCCACCCATATTGGAGCTTTGAGAGGAGGTGCCCTGCTGTCCCTTGACGCCTCGCCCCTCGGCCACTCGTTTGGCCTGGTCTCGCAGGCTTTCCTGCTCGGCTAGTCTGGTGCTCAATTCGCCGATCAATAGGGAGGCTTCCTTCTCTTTTCCGCTTTTGGTCAAATCTTCTATTTGGTTGAACATCTTCTCAAATGGCGCCACCCCTGTGCCGCCTTGTTTGAGAGCAGCAATTCGCGACTGCAAAATCCCTATTTTTTCTCCCTGCGGTCCGGTCGCTGCGGCAGACACCCCTGGATTTACCGCCTCACCGCCGTCTTCGGATTCTCTTGAGAGCTCTAGAGAGCCGAGCAACTGGCTTTCAGTAATCGTTCCCTTGGCGAAGGACTGCACATCACCGGCGCTGACAACCACTTTTGACACGGTATTTTCGCCGTCCCTGGTATATATCACCTTCACAGCTGCCAGCTCTCTAGGTCGCGCATCCATGAGGGCTTTAGCCATGAGCACAGCAGTGATTTTACAATCACGGTCAAGCATATTTGCTGATCGTTTTGTGATCACGGTGACATGTTGGTCGGACTGAAGCACATCCAACCTGACAGTCGGGCTCACTACCTTTGCCTCCCTGAGGACCACTATCATCTCGCCGGTCGACATAGGCGCAGCCTTAGCTGCCTGGGTAAAGACAGCCAGTGAGACTATTAAGTTCGCCAGCAAGAGGGAATTCCGACGTCGTCTAAGCATCTCTGCTCTCCTCGTGGGACATTTAATGTTTTACCCAGTAGGGTTCATTAGGGGGCCATTCTACTTAATGATTAAGACGCTTTTTTAGGCCAAAAAGTTCAACCATTCCGATAATTTTTTGATAAATGCCGGCTCCTCTCCATTCTGCCCCCTAAAATTCAGCCTCTTGCGGACTTTAGAGCGGTGGACCGCAATCAAAGCCTGACCTGCCGGCTCCAGCGCTCAACTAACCCTGCTACCAGTGGCAGCGTTCTCAAAGGTGTCCCAGTTTGAATCAATGCGATCAATCGCCAAAGTGATCGCATAGCTACGACTTGAGGAAACATGCAACCTTAGAATGAGTCTGTTAGCACAGTGGTGGAACCGAATTGGATCGACCGCTCGCTTTGCGCATCCGTTAAACCAAACCACAATGAATCACAATCGCTGGCTCGTATATCAGAAGGAACGGTTTCCCTTGGCTCAATATGGAGCGATTGTGGCGGCCTTCTCTTACTCAGGCTTGTGTGTCTCCAGAATGATGAGAGGGGCGTCAGGGCTCCCTGATGGGCAAGCTTTCCTGGCTGCCTATCTATGTTCGCTGATACTATTTTTCCAGCTGCGCGTGGCAGACGAATTTAAAGATCATGATGAAGATTGCCGTTATCAGCCAGAGCGCCCCGTTCCACGCGGTCTGATCAAATTGAAGGAACTGGCGGTGCTGGGTTTATTGGGAGCGGCGGTGCAAGCAGTGCTCGCCTTCAGCTATCAGCAAAGTCTGCTTCTGCCACTGGTCCTTACCTGGTTGTACTTCGCCCTGATGAGCGTCGAATTTTTCGCCCACAATTGGCTCAAGAAGCGGCCATTTACCTATCTATGGACCCATATGCTCATCCTTCTTTTTGTCGACATTTTCATCACCGCCTTCGACTGGATGAAAGGCACCGCCTTGCCGCCATCCGGTCTCTGGCTCTTTCTGGCAGTCAGCTTTTGCAATGGTGTGATTATCGAGATTGGCAGAAAAATCAAATCCGCCCCTGAAGAAAAACCAGGAGTGACCAGCTACACATCTGCCTGGGGAAGAAGACCGGCCGTTTTCGCGTGGCTGGCGGCAATTGCCACATCAGGTTGCCTGTCAGTAGCGACTGCCGCCAAATTAGGCTTCGCCCCGCCAATACTGATTGTCACTTCTTTGCTCGTCTTCGGCGCTGCCCTTCTGACCTTTAAGTTCGTACGAAAACCTTTGACCGGAAAACCATTTGAGGCTTTCTCGGGACTCTGGACTCTCACTACCTATCTGGCACTGGGAACGGTTCCCTCAATGATTTCGGCTCTGGGAAAAACCTTTTGAGATTGCTTCAGGTAAAAACATGAAAAACATCATTTTGGAAAACGAAACACATTCACCTGAACGCACAGGCGCAAAGGCCGCCAACCTGGCTCGCCTCAAGCGCGCCGGCTTTGCGGTGCCTTCTTTTGTCACTATTTTGCCCAGCGCCTTTAGAGACGATGGACGCTGGCAAGATCACTTGCTGGAAGATGAGCTCAAAGAAGCACGCCGAATCCTGCGTGCTCACGGTGCACTATTGGCGGTGCGCTCCTCCGCCCTTGATGAAGATGGAGCAATAACTTCATTTGCCGGACAGCTTGATTCTTTTTTGAACGTCAGCAGCGAATGGGTGATTACAGCGGCCCGTTCCGTGTGGTTATCGGGTTCTAACGAACGCCTCAAAGCATATTGCTCGGGCATGGGCATAACGACATCGACATCCGGACCGGCAATTATTGTTCAACGCATGGTCGATGCCAAAGTGGCAGGTGTCGCCTTCAGTGCCGATCCGGTCAGTGGAGACAGACACACCGTGGTGATTAGCGCCGTCAGGGGACTGGCGGATCGGCTGGTCTCAGGGGAAGTTGAAGGGAATCTTTTTTATGTGCAGTCAGAAAGTATAGTCAGGCACCGAAATAACAGTTGCCTGAATGAAAATGACAAATCCGAACCTTTCGAAGTAGCCGATCAATTGCTGCTGGAAATTGCCAATGTAGCGCGCCGTATCGAAAGTTTATTCGGTTGCCCTCAAGACATTGAATGGGCGCACGACGGCACTCAACTCTGCATCTTGCAAGCACGAGCAATCACGACTCTGCCAAAAGAGAAAGAAGCAGGCAGCTTGAGAATCTGGGACAACAGCAATATAGCTGAGAGCTATCAAGGCGTGACCACACCGCTCACTTTCAGCTTCGCTGCTAAAGCGTACGAACATGTATATATTCAATTCTGCAAACTCATGGGTGTCTCCAGGCAAAGAATTCAGGCCAATAAGAATATCTTTCCGCGCATGCTCGGCTTCATTCGCGGGCGAATTTATTACAACCTGGTCAATTGGTACAGGCTTTTGGCATTGCTGCCCGGCTTCCAGGTCAATCGACCATTCATGGAGCAGATGATGGGTGTGAAGGAAGAACTTCCTGAGGAAATAATTGAACAATTTCAACAGGGTGAACGCGAAAATGGCGTCTCTGCGGCCAGAGCATACGCAGACTTCCTGGTATCACTGGCCGCCATGCTGGTTCGCTTTGTCAATTTGAAAAGCGAAATCGATAAGTTCCAAAAGCATTTCGAAAGCACGATTGAGAGCGTTCCCAAAGATTTGAATAAACTGAACAGCGATCAACTGGCACAACTATATCGCGGGCTGGAAAACAAGCTTCTTTCTTCATGGGACGCTCCTCTGGTGAATGATTTCTTCGCCATGATTTTTTTCGGTCTTTTAGGATCACTCAGCCAGAAGTGGTTTGCAGCGCACACCAATTTCTCGCATCACGAACTTTTAGTCCATTCCGGTGGAATTGTCAGCACAGAGCCAACTCTGCTTATCGCCGAGATGGCCGCTGCAGCCAGAGAAGATCAGGAACTTCTGACCGTGCTCAAAACGGGAAGCATGCTGCAAATTGAAAGACAGATCAATCAAAACAATCGTTTTAAAAGTCTTTATGCGAATTATCTCAAAAAATTCGGCGACCGCTGTTTCAACGAGTTGAAACTCGAAAGTCCCACACTTAACGATAATCCGCTGCCGCTCTTAAAGAATATCGGCGCCATGGCCTCAAGCCAAAGTTCTGCAACTCAAAAACATCAAAGGCCAGCTGCTGTTCATACAGCAAAAGATCAAATGTCAAAACTGCCGCTCGTCAAAAGAGCTGTCTTCACTTTCGTCGCCAATCAAGCTGTCGAGCGCATTCGCTTGCGTGAGAATCTTCGCTTCGAGAGAACCAGGCTCTTCGGACTGGTAAGGAGAATTTTCCTGGAATTGGGTAAGCGCTTTGAAGATTCAGAAATTCTTTTGAGCAAGAACGATATTTTCTACCTGGAAGTAGAGGAAGTTTTGAACTTCATCGAAGGAAAAAGCACGACTGCCAATCTGGCGGAATTGGCAGAACTGAGGAAGCGAGAATCGGCAACTTTCAAGAAAGAATTGCCTCCGCCCAACCGCATCGTCACGCGCCAAACCGTCATCCATAATGCCGGGCCGATGCCATGTACCGCCCCTAATCATGCTGCGATCGTGCATGGTCTGGGTTGCTCGCCGGGGAGCGTGCGCGGACGGGTCCGTGTGGTCAGAGATCCAGCTTCGGCCAAACCTCTGGAAGACGAGATCCTGGTTGCTGAAAGAACAGATCCAGGCTGGATACTGCTTTTTGCCCAGGCAAAAGGAATCATCGTCGAATACGGCAGCCTTCTGTCGCATACGGCCATCGTCTCCAGAGAGCTCGGCATTCCGGCCATCGTCTCGGCCAGAGGCGTCACCAATTGGCTTTCAGACGGAGACTTGATTGAGTTCGATGGCAAGACAGGAATCATCGAAAAATTGACTGAAGATTCAACTCCAGCTACGGAACATGATCTAGAAGGCAACGTCGTGAAACTCATTGAATCCACAGGCCTCTGCAGAGAGGCAAGTTAGGAGGGGACGACCGATGAAAAAATTTAACTCCACTCTTACTTTGAAAAACAGCCCGCAGCCGCACACTTCCGAAATTGAGAAGCATGCTGATTTTTCGCGCATCCGATATGCTCAGTCATGGGAAGACGCTGACATCCTTTTGAAAGCATTGGATGTAAAACCCGGTCAAGTCTGTCTCTCTGTAGCAGCGGCAGGAGACAATAGTTTGTCTCTGCTTTCTCAAAATCCGGCAAAAGTAATAGCGGTCGACTTCAATCGTCAGCAAATCGCTTGCCTGGAATTGAAAGCGCGGGCCATCGAATTTCTTACTTATGAAGAGCTTCTCTGCCTGATTGGCGCGCGCCCCGGAGACAGGCTGAACCTCTATGCAAAACTGCGTCCTTATCTGTCTCACCAGACGAAAGTTTTTTTCGATGTTCAAAAACTGGACATCTCACGAGGCATAGGCCATGCTGGAAAATTCGAGAAGTATTTTGAGCTTTTCAGAAATGGGGCGCTGCCATTTGTGCATGCGAAGGATGTCTGCGACTCTCTTCTTCTCAAGCGAGACGACTCAGAGCGAAGACGTTTTTTCAAAGAAGTCTGGAACACACCGAAGTGGCGCACTCTCTTTCGCATGTTCTTTTCTCGAAAAGTAATGGGATTGCTAGGCCGCGATCCTTCGTTTTTCCAGTATGTTGAAGCTGATGTTGCTGAGGAGATATTGGCCAGAACAGAACATGCTTTGACAGCTCTTGACCCCTCTGAAAATCCATATTTGCAGTGGATTTTGAAAGGCGAATATGTTTCTGCCTTGCCGCACTATCTGCGCAGAGAAAACTACGAGGCAATCAAAGCCAATATCGACAAACTCGAACTGCGTCACGGGTCGATCGAATCGGTTCTTGAAGATCTTGCTCCACAATCAATCGACAAGTTCAACTTGAGCGACATCTTCGAATACATGTCGGCAGAAAATTATCACCAATTGCTCAGCTCACTGGTATTAGCTGGTCGCACCGGTGGCCGGCTGGTTTACTGGAATATGCTCACCCCGCGCAGCAGACCGGAAAAAATGTCGCCGGTTCTCAAATCACATACGGAATTGGCAAATAGACTGCACCAAGAAGACAAAGCGTTTTTCTACAGCAAACTGGTCGTCGAGGAGATCACGTGCTAGGAGCTATTCCCAATCCGATTATAGGCATGAGCCTGGTGATGGGAATTCTATCAGCGGTCATGAGTGCTTTGTCCTATCTAAAGCAAAAAACCGGTTGCGAGCCGGAATTTATTCGCAAAGCACTGCACGTGCTGATGGGATTTGTCACGCTCAGTTTTCCGTATTTATTTGCCGAGTCCTGGCCGGTGGCCGTGCTTTCGATAGCCACCGCTGTGGTGCTTTCTTTTGTTGACAGACTGAAGATGCTCCATTCCTGGAAAAATGTCATCAAGGCGGACGGCAGAGAATCCTACGGTCACATTTGTTTTCCACTGGCAATAGGCGTTCTCTTTACTCTGACTTTCGGTCAGCCGCTCTTCTTTTGCATCCCGGTGGTAATACTTACACTGGCCGATGCTGTTTCTGCACTGGTTGGCATTCGCTATGGCACCCACAAGTATTACACCGTGGACGGTGCCAAAAGCACGGAAGGTTCGCTGGCATTTTTTACATTCGCGCTTTTAGGAACGCTCATCCCGCTCAATCTTTTTACCGATATGCCCGCCGACAAAGCAATGTTTATCTCGCTGACCATGGGCATTCTGGCTATGCTCTTCGAAGGGGTGGCCTGGCGTGGTTTCGACAATATCGCCATCCCTCTCGGCGCATTGCTGGTCCTTCATACTCACATCGATTTGCCGGCCAGCGAATTGGCAACCAGGTTGTTGATGCTGGCAATTATTCTTTCATTTACTGTGGCCTGGCGCCATAAGACTACGCTTACAGGCAGCGCCATCCTTGGCGTAGCGCTTTTCTCCTATGCCAGTTTCGTGGTCGGCGGACTGGTCTGGATGACGATGCCGCTCATTGTTTTTTCATGCTACCGCTGGTGTATGCCGGCTCGATTTCAGACCATAGAAAACAGACATTCAATATATGCAGTTCTTAGCGTCGCCAGTACGGGTCTTGTCTGGCTTTGCTCTTCTCACTTCGCGCACAAGCCGGCATACATATATCCTTATACTCTCGCTTTTGCAGTCCATGCCGCCATAATAATGGTCGCCCATGTGCGTTCACGTGGTTTCAACGCGGCCAGACTGCGCATTCTTTTAAATGGAACAATGCGCGGCTGGCTGATGCTCTTCGTACCGTTTCTCATGCTGAGCGGATTTTCCCGCCAATCCATACTTCTCACCGCCCTGGCCCCTCTGAGCATTGCTTTGCCGGTTCTGGCCTTTTACTTTTCCCAGAGCGAGCCGGGAAGGTCACTGACCGGGAAAACCCGGTGGTTCAAGCAGGCTGTCTTTGCCATACTGGGATCGTTTATAGGTTCAATACCGGCGGCTTTCATTCACTAGGCAGGAAGTTTAAGAGCAGGTAAACACTCGTCGAACTGTATGAATACGGGGAACAATCGTTCGCAAAAAACCTACTATTGATCTGGTGGGTCTTGAATAAAAGGAGATTCGCGATGGCAGAAGCTCTGTCTACGCAGTATTCCGGCTGCTCAAATTACACTTTTGCCGTTAAGCCGGAAAGTTTGTCTCAAGAATTGGCAGAAATGTCCGCTCAGTTAGCGGCAACATTTCCAGCCGGATGTGTTGAGCCGACGCAGACTAATGGTTCACCCACTCTTTACTTGTTTGCCATGTATGAAGGCAAACTGACTGCTCGTTTATCCATTTGGGCAGAGCCGGAATTGCTCCTGGCCCCGACTGCCAGCCAGTTGAATCTGCCGTCTTTTGATACGGAGGTAAAACTAGGTTTTATCGGGCATTATGCGGCAACCTCGCTTGGAGCCGGACTGGAGCTATTGGAATTAGCCGATTGGGAGTTGAAACGCAGAGGGGTGAACACCGTGATCGGACCGGTCGACGGCAGCACCTGGAAGCGCTATCGATTGATGACGCAAAGCACTGGCGAACGCAGTTTCCCACTTGAGCCGGTGAATCCATTAAGTTGGAACGCACACTTTCAACGCTCTGGCTTCAAGGTGGTGAAAACCTACGGAACTTCCATAAATAGAGACCTGGAAATAAAAGACCCTGAATGCCAGTTATTGAGCACAAAATTGGCAAACCAAAGTGTCAAACTCAGATCGCTGAACGTTCATAATCTGCTTTGGGACCTGGACGGTATTTACCAGGTGACAATGGAAGCAATGAAAAACAATTTTCTTTTCTCACCAGCCGACAAAGCGCTCTTTTTGAAAGAACAAATGAAATTGACTACGCTAGCCGATCCTGAACTGGTGGTGGTAGCCGAGCAGAGGGGCAAGATCGTCGGTTATTTGTTCTCGTATCCTGACACAGATCGTTTGATCATGAAGACAATCGCCAGAGATTCAGACAGTAATCTGAAGGGTCTGGGCCGAATGCTCTATCAAGAAGTGCACTCACGCGCCTACGAGAAAGGTTTTCGTGAGGCAGTGCATGCCCTCTACGCTACAGGTAATACCGCCAGCGATATCAGCACCATGTATGGACAGTCGATTCGCTCTTATGCAGTATATGGCAAGGCATTGTGACGGCAAATATGAACATTGTCCAAATACTAGATGAATATGCGCTCTGCCAGAGCGACCACATCGCTCTAAAAGACCATGCAGCAGGTGTCGACCGCGCTCTGACTTACAGACATTTGCAACAACGCACTGAAGAAACAGCTGAGCGTTTGCTTAAGTCCGGAGTCAAAGTGGGCGATCGAATATTGCTTTTGGTTCCGCTCAGTATTGAAACCTATGTCTTGCTTCTGGCTATTTTCCGCATCGGAGCAGTGGCCGTCATTGCCGATTCTTCGTTCGGACTGAAAGCACTGAAAAGCTCAATTGCCGCGGTGAAGCCGGACGCAATGATTTCCAGCCGCGGCATCAAGCTGATTGCCAGTGCGCTCGACGAGGTCAGAAAGATCAAGTCTAAACTCGATGTGAATTGCCTGGTTTCGCCAATCGGGATTCCTACAATATTTGGCAAACAAAACACAGACAATCCCCGAAATGGGGCAGCAAATATTCTCGATGTCGAGGCAGCGCATCCGGCCCTGATTACCTTTACCAGCGGCTCGACCGGCACACCCAAAGTAATAGTACGTTCGCACGGTTTTCTTCTTAACCAACAAAAGGTGATTGCCGGCTCGCTTGCCTGCCGCAAGAATGACATCGAATTGACGACTCTACCGGTCTTCGTACTCTCAGCGCTGGCTCAAGGAATCACCTCTGTTCTGCCCGATTGCGACATGCGCAAGCCAGCTTCGATTAACGCCTCCTGCATAATTGCCCAAATAAACAAATGCAATGTCAACCGCATAATTGCAGGGCCTGCTTTTTTGCAAAAACTATCCGACCATCTCCTGGAAGTGAAGCAAAAACTGCCTGGTGTGCAAAACGTTTTCTCAGGCGGTGGACCGGTTTTTCCTTCGTTATTAAAAGCCCTGGAAACCGTCTTTCCGAGAGCCGAGCTGACGGCCGTGTACGGATCGACAGAAGCTGAGCCGATTGCTCATATAAGCAGCCGGTTGCTCAGTAAAGCAGTCTTAGAAAAGGCATTTGCCGGTGGCGGCTTACCGGCCGGCAAGCCCATTCAAGAAATAGAACTGGCGATAATCGATCCGGCCCAATTGGATGCCTGCCAAAAGGTCGCTGCCGGTGAAGACTGTGAAAAACTTCCCACCTTCAAAGCCGGTGAAATTCTAGTCACAGGCGAGCACGTAGTCAAAACCTACCTGAATGGGCTGGGCAATGCAGAGACTAAAATCACTCTGAAAGGCTCCGGTCCCTCAGAACAATTGAAGGTCTGGCACAGAACCGGCGACGCCGGTTATCTCGATGACGAAGGTAATTTGTGGCTTCTGGGCAGAAGCGCCTCGAGAATCAGTGATCGATGGGGAGAGGTCTATCCGTTTCAAGTCGAAGTGGCGGCCTCGGAAATTCCCTCCCTTAAGCGCGCCACTTGTTTGAAGTCGGACGGAAAACGAATACTTGTCGTAGAGAAAAAGCGTCTTACCCTGGCGCACTTTCTTTCCGGTATTTTCCAGCATGTCAAACCATACTCCTGCACCATAGGCGATGCCTTCTCCTGGCTTCACTTCGATGAGGTTCGCATGGTGCAATCTATACCTGTAGATGTAAGGCACAATTCAAAAATACAATATGCAATGCTGGCTGAGAGGCTGAAGCATTGACTGTAAAGATTGCTCCTCCCTTTTTAGGGGGACATATGCAACTCCCCTGTGTAAGACAGCACGTAGTCTGCACAGGGGAGCCGCATCTGGGCAGCCAGTTGAAAAGATGCCTAAAACCGGGAGCTGCCCGGTCTTTCAACCGGACAGCCCCACCCCCTCTGCAAAACTTTTTTTGGCGAGTCAGATAACTCAGTTATTCATGTTTTCATCAAACATGCGCAACGCTCTCATAAAAGCAATCGCCGCTTCGTTGTTGCGTCCTTCCTTTGAAAGCGTGGACGCCAGCATTAATAGCCCTTTCATCGTTGTTTCCGCACTGAGAAATTCATCCGAGATCCACAATGCGGTGCGAAAGAATTCTTCCGCCATCTGTGTTTCTCCTACTTCGTCATATGCATTTGCCATATCCATCAAGTGAACCCATGACTGAAGTGCTTCACCATCGCCACCTCGGCAATGACGGCTTAAGTTAGGTTCGTCGATACGCAGGTCCATTTAACAACTCCGTTTTCCGTCTGAATTAATAGACGCAGGGGTGGCGATTTTGATTCCGTTTTTTCTGTGACTTTATACAAACAATAGACAGAAAGCTGAAAATCAGCTTCAGTTACGCGTTTTCAGCCATAGCTCCAGGAGATGTCAATATTACAAAATTGTGAAACTTAGCTGGTTCAACGGCACCACGGATCCGATATCATTCAGATGTAGGCAGGAATGGACATGGAAGCGCACGAAGACCAGGAAACGACGGTGGTAACCCAATCAGGGGTGGCGCCACCGCCAAAAATGAAAATCTGCCCCAAATGCGGGATGGAAAGGCTTCCTACCACCACTGTCTGTCCGGCTGACGGCACGCTTCTCAAAGAAAGCGCCACGGCAAAAGACAATCCTCTCTCCACATTAAATGAGAAGTACGAATTTATCGGCGAAACCGGCCGCGGTGGCATGGCCGTTATTTACAAGGCCAAAAATCGAGCCACCGGGCGCCTGGTGGCGATCAAAAAAATGCTGGCGGCAGCATTGACCGACACGGCTTTCATGCGCTTTCAACAGGAAGCCAAAGCAATTACCAGCCTGCGTCACCCGAACATTATCATGGTGCACGAATTCGGCGTGGCAGAAGATGGCGAACCGTACATGGTGATGGACTTCATCGAGGGTTCCAATCTCAGCGAACTGATCAAAGAAAAAGGTTCTCTTTCTACCGATGAGTGTATGCACCGCTTTATTCAATTGTGCGACGCTCTCCAGCATGCCCATTCCGCCGGGGTTTTGCATCGCGACTTGAAGCCCGGCAACGTGATGATCTCGAGCGCCGACGGCAGTTTTGCCGATGCTCGCCTGGTCGACTTCGGCATCGCCAAATTGATGGCTAAAGACGGAGAAGAAGCGGAAAAACTGACGATGACCGGTCAGTTGTTCGGCAGCCCTCCTTATATGAGCCCGGAGCAGTGCAGAGGCTTCAAGCTCGATGCACGCACAGACATTTATTCCATGGGCTGTGTCATGTATGAATCTTTGACTGGAAAGGTGCCGCTTCGAGGCGAGAGCATCCTTGAAACGATCATGATGCAAGTCAATGATGTTCCGCCCAAAATGAAGGAAGCCTGTCCGGAAAAGGAATTTTCCCAGGACCTGGAAAACATCATCGCCAAGGCACTGGCTAAAGAACCGAATGATCGCTTCCAGACCATGCGCGAATTGATGGTTGCCTTGATGGAAGCCGGATCGGATATCCGCTCCGCGCAAGAAGAAATTGCCCAGACCATTGCCGCTAAAGTACCTGAAAAGCGCTTCCACGTGCCCATTTCTATTTACATTACAATGTCATGCTTTTTTGCGGCCGTTTGTGTGTTTGCCGGCTTTTGGTACGAACACACATGGACAAAAACAACAAACGTGATGAAATCGTCACATGACGACAGGACCAGTCTTTTGGAATGGATGCCGCGTGAGGAGCTCAGCGACGACAAGCTTGCCGCTCTGGCGCAGTCAGATGTGCTGGTCACACATTTAAATTTGGATGATGCTGTCAAATTGACAGACTATGGTTTGAAAAATCTTTCCAGACTCACCCTTTTGAGCAGCATCACTTTGAAGGACACAAATATTGGCGACAGGGGCCTGGCTATTCTTGCTAAATTGCCGACCCTGGAAAAACTGGATGTGACACACACGGAAGTTACAGACAAGGGTGTGGAAGCGCTTTTGAAAGCGGAAAAACTGAATGCCCTGACCGTCAATATGACTCGTGTTACAGACAAGGGTCTGGAGACAATGTCGCGTATGCCTCACTTAAGGACAGCGGCGATTGGCTATCTTCCGGCAGTCACAACGGAAGGCATCAAAAAACTAAAAGACCTCAATCTTAGACTGCTTGATTTATCCGGTCTGCCAGTCACTGAAGATTGCCTGGCTTCCTTTGCCAACATGCAGTCACTGAAAATGCTGTATCTGCAAGACAGCACACTTTCCAATGCAACCATCGGCCAAATCGGCAGATTGAATCTGCAAAGGCTGAACATAAGCGGTACGGCTGTAACCAGCGATGGATTTAAGTATCTAGCCGATCTAAGAAACCTGAAGCATTTGCAGGCAGGAGCGCTCAATCTCGACGACAGAGGAGTTTCGTATCTAGTCAATCTGCCCGCGTTAAATGAGCTAAATCTAGACGCTGCCCATATTACAGATGTTGGAGCAAAAGACATAGCCAAGATACATTCACTGAGAAGGCTCTGCCTGGCTGGGACTCAAATCGGTGACAAAGGCGTAGCAGAACTGGCAAAGCTTCCAGCATTGGAAAGTTTGGACTTACAAGGCACAAATGTTACCGACGCCGGACTGAACTTTTTAGAAAAATATCCCAGTCTAGAATATGTCTGTTTGTCGCGTTGCCACAACCTGAGCCGAACCGGCGTCGAAAGACTGGACCAGGCGATCAATCACACGGATGAAAACGATAAAGCTCTTGCGATGGCCGACGAACATGCCGCCACAGAGAAAAGGCCAGAGGTGAAAAGGCGCGTGGAGATCATATTCAAGTCAGAATCAAAAGGTTGGTGAGCATATTGGGCGGTCCCTGGAGAACTCTTTTTTCTTTGGCACTTATACCGGCATTACTGAGCGGCCTTTGTGCCTGTCACAAACACGTTCAAGCAAACCTGGCGCCCGCACTTAAGGCCGATCTCTGCTATGTTCCCGGCAGCAAACTGCCGTCACAGACGCTCGACCTTTTTCTGCCTGGTATTGCCTCAAAAGAAAAGGTGCCGGTCGTCGTCTGGATTCATGGCGGAGCCTGGATTGGCGGCGATAAGAGGCCGGCGCCGGTACCGGATCTGGTCAAAAAAGGCATCGCGGTGGCGGCAATTAATTATCGCCTTTCCAAGGAAGCCATCTATCCAGCTCAAATTCATGACTGCAAAGCGGCGGTCCGTTTTCTTCGAGCCAATGCCGCCAAATACAATCTCGACCCGGCAAGAATTGGAGCCTGGGGCATGTCATCGGGTGGACACCTGGCTGCCTTATTGGGCACCACATCCGGTGTGGAAGAGCTGGAAGGCAAGGAAGGAAACAACGATCAATCAAGCCAGGTGCAAGCTGTCTGTGATTGGTGCGGCATAACCGATATGTTCAAAGTCGACAAGCAACTCTGGAAGCAAAGGGATTCGGCATTTTGTCTTTTGCTGGGCGGCGATCTCGATAGCAGGAAAGCACAAGCAAAAAATGCCAGCCCAGTCCTCTTCGCCACCAAAGATGATGCCCCATTCTTAATCATGCACGGCGATAAAGACGAAAACGTGTTGGTAAGCCAGAGCGAAGAATTACTGGATGCACTGAAGAAAAACGGCGTAGAGGCAAGCTTTGTGCTTGTTAAAAATGCCCCTCATTCTTTTTTTCGGCCCGACACACTGGCGCAAGTAGCCGATTATTTTGCCGCTCAATTTAAATCAAAAGCTCACGGATAGAAAGTCTTAGCGAACCCGAACATGTATTAGCTGAGCCGTGTACGGTATGCCCTGCTCTGTTTCCATTGACCTGAGCGCTTCTCTGGCCGCCAGGTCGCACTCTTGTCGGGTTTCCTCCGACATATTGGCGAATTGACCTTCGATTCGGCACCACCAACTCCAGTGCCCTTCCAGACTATCGTAGAAGGTCTGGTACGTTTCAGTGATCTGCAAGTTTCTTCCAGTAAAAGCAGGACTGAAAGCATTTTGCACGTCTTCGACAGTAAGGCGCTGCCGCTCCGAAGCCATGTCCAGCACCTGGCGTGCCGACAGTTTTTTGAAATAAATCGGCGAGATTCTTTTCAAGAAATCCTTACCCGTGTCCTTGCCGATGAAGAGCAAGTCCATCTCACCATCCGACTTGAGCACACGAGAAAGTTCCGACACAGACTTAGTCAAATCCTTTGTCCAATGAAAGGCCAGGATGCTGTAGATATAATCAGCAGAATGAGAATCGAGCGGCAGGTCTTCAAATTTGCCGTCGATTACCCTGGCATTGGCGAACGATTTCAGCCGATGGCAAGCGCTGCTGCGCAGATTTTCAGCCGGCTCAACGCCTACAAACTGGATGCTGGAAGCGCCCATTTCCACAAGGCTGGCCAGCTCCAAGCCGGGGCCGCAGCCGACCTCGACTACCACCTGGGCATTGTCCTTAATGGACAGCAAATCCAGTGACTGCCGGGTAATCTTTCCCCACAAAGAGTTGAGATTTTCCGGACTTTCATATTGGGAAGCCAGTCTAGAATAAGTCTGTATTATGTTCACGGTCTATTTTCCTCACCGGCTGTTCTTGTTTCTAAAGATCATTGAAAAGGCCGCGTCTGGCGATTTCCTTTGCCAGCAGCTCATTCAATTTAACTGCACCACCTTTATTGAGGTGGGCAAAATCAATAAAATCAGCTTTGCTGAATACATTGCGGTCATCTAAATTGAGAACCTCGAATCCATACTTTTTTGCCTCGCTCTCAAGTTCGGACGGCCAGCGCGGTCTCAGTGGAGTAGGCACCAGCGCATCATAGGTTGGTGTAACAGGCATATTCACTATGATTAGCTTGATATGGTTGTGCCGGCAAACCTGCAACAGCTTTATAAAGTAGGCTTTTTCCTCGGCGAATCGCCCCACCTGCGGTGCCGAATCCACGACAAATGTACTGGTCGGTGCGGAGGAAATCTTTGAAAACGGATTTTTCTTCCGGTTTTCGAGCTGGTTCTTCTCTGAAGAAAATTGGAAAGTTGACTCCCTGTTCGTAAGCCTCATTGCCACGGTGGTCAGATCGGTCAAAATCCTGATGCGCTCGTGATAGATATAGCTAATTGCACCGAAAGCGTAGTCAGTTTCATAGTGTATGAGATCGGGGTTGCGCAATGCTTGCTCGTCAAAAACGAGATTCTGAACCATGGCCAGCGGTGTGCCCTCGACGATCAGATCATAGACAGCCATAAGCGGCGCCGGAATCAGCTTGCTGGAATTCTTCGGATGCATGCTGGCCATAACCCGATAATAGTCGGATTCAAAACTCTTGGGCATACCGGCATCGAAGAAATCACGAGAGGCAGTCTCGTAAATCATCACCTTGGGAATCTTCTTAAATTCGACAAGCTTGGTAGCGCACATCCAGGCATTATTGGTCATAGCACCGAATACCGCCAGATTATTAATGGACAGTTTCTTGCCGGTCTTCGCTTCCAGACTCTGACCTAATTGCACTGCTCCATAGTACATTTCCTTCAAATGATTTTTCGTCAGGCCCAGACTGCTGTCGCTTTCAAATGCGGATGAAACGGCAACAGAAGAACCGAAAAGGAGCACATCCGGATGCCCGTCCGAGAGGAAGAAGTTAGACAGCTTAGTAGAGTAAGGCGTGCTGTCTCGAATGCTAAAACAACAACGTGCAACCAGCTCGCAAGCGCAAAAAATTACTAAAAACCAGACCACCATGCTGGACATTAAGACCTTTCTGAATGGGCTGCCGGAACGCACCGGCTCGGTGTCAACAAGGGCTGACTGCGGGCTTTTTTCCATTTCCGGCTTGATTATGGCTGTCATATTTTAGAACTGAAAATAGATAAAAGGAGTAGATACACGAGGAATAAAAATCAGCATTGCAAAAACCAAAAGCACCAGATATGAGGCGCGAATTGGAACAGGCAATGCAGCAATTCGACCGGATTGCTGCAGTTTGCTTATGGGAATATTACTGAGAAGCAGTGCTGCCAGTATGAAGAGCACTACCGGCACAAATACGGGGAAATCCGAACGCGCCAAAATATACTGATGGTCCTGGAATGTTCCGCGCATGTGTGACAGCAGCAACATTTTTTTGACCAGTTGAAAATCCATTCCCACATCGCGAATGCGGAAAATCACAGCGCCCAGACAAAACGCCTGAAAAGTGAGAAGCACTGAAAGGGCATGAAAATATTTGCTTTCAAAAAACGATTTCAAAAACAAAGTATTTTCACGCCAGCGCTTAAAATGCTGATTAATGACCAGACAAAGTCCGAAATAGACACCCCAGACAACAAAATTCCAGGACGCACCATGCCACAGTCCGCAAACGGCCATGGTAATCATGATGGCTGCCGAAAAGCGCAGACTGGAGCCGCGGAATCCGGAAATCGGAATGAGCAAATAATCGCGCAGCCAATTGGTCAGCGTGATGTGCCAGCGTCGCCAGAGGTCCGACATGCTGTCGGCGATAAAGGGCATCTTGAAATTGATGGGAATCTTATATCCGAACAACATGGCCGAACCGCGGGCAATGTCTGTGTATCCGGAAAAATCGAAATAGATCTGAAAAGCAAAAGCATAAGAGAAGATCCAGAGTTCGGGAGCTGAATACAAACCGATCGTGGGCGCCATCATGTCGACCAGGGCAGCCAGATTGTTGGCGATCAATATTTTTTTCGCCAGCCCCAGAATAATGAGAGGGAAACCTTCATCGAGATATGACAGCTGGAATTTTTTCTCTTCCAGCATTTGTTTTGAAAAATCTTGATAGCGCTTGATCGGTCCGGCAATCTGGGTAGGGAAAAAGGCGGCAAACAAAGCAAAGACGGTAAACGATTCCAGCGGTTTATTGCCGCGATAGATATCAACCAGATAGTGCAAAAACTCGAAAACGAAAAACGAAATGCCCAGGGGCAGAATAATATTCACCACAAAATTGGTGTTCTGGTGTCCCACAAGATTGAATACTTTCAAAAACGAATCAATGAAGAAATTCGCGTACTTGAAATATCCCAGGCACAATAAATTGGCGGTCACGCCCGCCGTCAAATAAGCTTTCTTATGATGTTCACTCTTGTAAATCTGCTGGCCGCAGAGAAAGTTGAATACAGTCATGCCAATGATGAGCAGCACCAAAAGCGGATTCCAGCTCATGTAAAACAAGTAGCTGGCGGCAAGCAGCATCGGCAGCCGAAATCGATGCGGCAACAGCCAAAAGGCGATGACGACCGTCGGCAAAAAGAATAGATATTCCTGGCTGGTAAACAGCATGAAGTGTGGTGAATCGACTCGTCTGGAGTGAAAATTCTAGCACGTAAAGAGGTAGCGCTGAGTTCGAAAAGCCCAGTGCGATAAGACTTTATGGACTTAATATGAATAAGAAATCAGACTTTTGCTGCTTCCAAACGTTCATCACCGTAATAGGCAGTAAAACTGGCATCACGGTTAATGAAAAAGCCGAATTTGGTTAGAACATTTCCATAACCAACTTCGACCAAATTGTCACAGCCGAGTCGAATCAACGTCTTAATGCCGGTGTCCCATCTAACAGGTGCAGTCACTTGTTTGATCAGCTGTTCTTTTATCGACTCAACATCATCGGCAAGAAGCTCGCCCGTTACATTGTCGATCACGGGTATTTTCGGCAACTGCCATTGGCATTGATGCAGGTGTTCGGCAATTCTGATTTGTGCTTCATTCAAAAGCGGACAATGCCAGGCACCGGCAACAGGCAACTCCAGCAAGCGTTTCGGCTTTAACAATGCCAGCCTGGCCAGCGCTTCTTTGACACCGGTTTTGCTTCCGGCCAGTGAATATTGTCCGGCACAATTGAAATTGCTGATGTAGATCTGCTCTCCATCTTTTTGCAATGCATCCACTACTGACTCAACTTGAGCAAGACCGATACCGACTACGCCCAGCATGGCTCCGGGCGTTTTTTCAGTGCATTCATCAATGATGGCAGAGCGAATTTTAACTAATGAGACCAGATGAGCAAAGTCAAAACAGCCGGCAGCATGCAATGCCGTGAATTCGCCGATGCTATAACCGGCAAAATAATCCGGTTGCCTGCCTTCCACTTCGACAAAACGCAAATGGGAAAGCGCACTGGCCAACATCGTCAGCAACGTGCTGAGCAAATGACTGTTAATCAATGCCGGATCGCGCTCCAACGCTTCCAGTGGAGCATAGCCAACGGCATCGACAATAGCGGCATAGTACTCATCAAATTTTTTGTTTCCAATCAAACCATCCAGCATACGCGGCTCATGCGCGCCGTGCCCGGGAAACAAAAGGGCCAACTTGCCGGAAGCAGCCGTGTCAGTCATAGCTTCTTCAGGATCGTCTCGGTGATGTTATTGACACTGTTCAAATTGCCGGAAAAAAGCTCATCATCTTCAAAGCGAATCTTGAAGTCGGATTCAAGCCACTTCACCAGTTCGAGAAAACCATATGAATCAATAAGCCCTTCTTCAAATAGATCGGTTTTTTCATCAATCTTTCCAGCAAAGACAATTTTGAAGTGGCTGGAAATGAATTGTTTGATTCTCGGCTCGGTAGTCTCAAACGACGGAGTGAATGTGCTGTTATCGACTTGCATAATTTCCTCTGGCGACGGAGATGCACTCAGGTTTGGCAATAGACTAGTCTAACTTTCTATTTCATTTATGTTCATGAAAACTCTGTCAGCTCGGCTGAGAGCTTCCAGCATTCCTGAGCAAAGCGAAATAAAACTTCTCTATTGGCTGAAACTACAGAGAGGCACGTGTAGATTCACGAACCAGATTGCCTGTTTCGCTGTATTCAAACGCTTCAATCTCGGCAGCCGACACATTCATTCCCTGCAATTTGCTGGAATGACCCAATGTCACCATGCGGTCGAGAATCGTGAAGATGTCCTCACAATAACGTGCCAGTGCACGTCCTTGCGGAACAATGTCTTCAACGGCTGCAGCGATATAAAAGTCGGAAACAATTTGCAATGGAATTGCCCCTTTTTCCTGACGAACTTCGCCGTGCGAGCTTTGGAAACGCAGCGTCAAAGGTGAACCCGGCTGAGAAAGAACAGTCAGCTTGCGCTGAAAGCCTTGATTATTCAACTCAAACTCGCCGATCAGCTGATTGAAGGCTGCCGGTCCACTGGGCAAATTACCCTGCATCTTGCCGGGGTTGGTGCCCAATTCTTGAGCAAGCAACTCGACCAGGCGGGCAAATGCTGCTACGCCCTGCAGATCGATAGTGGTGCCCTGTTGGTTTTTAGACGGGGCCGGTGCTGGAACATCCTGGGAGCTCATACTCAATGACATCCTCTCAATTAACACGATCGTTTATGTTTGCGGCATACATCAGCAATACTGCGCCTTTTGCCACTCGCTCATCATGCCAGCTACATGTCAATTATTCAAGTAGAACCCGCTTGATAATTGGCTCACATAGCCGACTTGTAAGCCACAACACATACTGACAAGCGTAAAAACGCGCTCTATTTAACAGTTCTCACCCGACAAAGGCAGCCAGGGCAATCTCATGACAACCCTGTAAGCGAGTATTTGTGCAGCTGGCGTAAAATAGTGCCCGACCCAATCAGCCCTTCAAGAAAATGACAGCCGGCCAGGACACTGCAAAACCGTTTGATCTTGTCTCCTCCACAAAAGAGTGGACGGAGATGATTAAGCTCGAACACACAGTCTTCGCGCTTCCCTTTGCGCTTTCCGGCCTGGTTCTGGCCTCGCCTCAACTGCCCGCCTGGAACGTAGTCTTCTGGACGATACTGGCATTTACAGGAGCCCGGGCCGGGGCCATGACTCTCAATCGTTTGATAGATGCAAAAATTGATTTGCGCAACCCGCGCACTGAAAGCAGGGCGATCCCGCAAGGAAGAATCAAAGGCGGTCACGCCGGCATCTTTGCCTGTCTTTCTTTTCTAATCATGCTGTTTGCCGCTTCGCATTTGCCGCGACTTTGCCTTTATCTTTCTCCGATTGCTCTTTTCTGGCTCAGTTTTTATTCATTCACCAAACGGATCACCTGGCTCTGTCATATTGTTCTCGGCATCGCTCTGGGCGGAGCCGCATTGGGCGGCTGGGTGGCAGCCGGTGGCAGTCTAGACAGCGCTGCAGCCTGGTTTTTAGCCCTGGCGGTGAGCACCTGGGTGGCCGGATTCGACATTATCTATGCCTGCCAGGACTTCGATATCGACAAAAAAGAAAAGCTGCACAGTATTCCATCTCGCTTCGGCATCGCCAATGCTCTGCATATATCTGTAGCACTGCATGTGGTGACAGTGGCAGCGATGGGGCTTTTGGGATGGCAAGTTCATGCCGGAGTGGCGTTTTATGCCGGACTGGCATTAATTACAGGCATGCTGATTTTCGAACACAGCCTGGTCAAAGCGAACGACTTGAGTAAAGTCAATGCCGCCTTTTTCAATGTCAACGGCATCGTCAGCATTTTGGCATTTGTGGCCATTCTCATTGACAGAGTTCTCAAAGGCTAAGCCGTTTTTTCCACATTGTCGACCGATGCCAGCGAATATGCATACAATTCGCCTTCGACAGTGCCTACATAAAGCGAATTGTTCGCCACCATAGGCGGTGCTTGAACGCGCCTGCTTAAATCCGTCTGCCATTTCAACTGCCCGCTGGCAGCAGAAAACGTTTGCAGCCAGCCATCTTCACTGGCGCAGATGATCTGTCCTTTGTAAGTGCAGAGGTCGGCTGAGACCTTGCCTTTGACCGCCGCTTTCCACTTCAACCTGCCGTCGTACTTTTCGCAGCAATAAAGCCACCTGTCCTGGCTGGCAAAGGCCACAGAGGTGAAGACAATGGCGCCTTTGCTGACGATTCGACCGTCGGCTGGGTACTGCCAGATCATCGCTCCCTGCCGTCCTTCCAGAGCATAGAAATGGCCCGCTTTGGTCCCTACATAGGCAGTGTCCACAGAGGCAAATGGTGATGAAATAATGGCGCCTTCCGTGTCGAATTTCCAGACTTTATTTCCCTTTGCAGCGCTTAAGGCATGCAATTCACCAGCCTTATTGCCGACCAAAACCAGATCGCCTTGCACCAGTGGTGATGCGACAACCGGCGCCCCCGATGAATAGAGCCAGAGCACTTCACCGGAGCGCACATCGAGTGCGCGCAGGTCGTTGCCGCTGGCAACCAGGAGCATGGATTCTTTGAACATCGCCAGAGATGCCACTGTTTTGGCATTGAAAGATTTATTCCAGACCAGTTTGCCGGAGTCCGCCTCAAGACAGACTGTTTCGCCTGATGACGAACCGACAAAAACATAATTGCCAATCGTTACAGGAGCCGAAAGGATAGGATCGGTCATCTGGTAATTCCACAGCTTGTTGCCGGCGCGCACGTCAATGGCGTAGAGATTGGCGTCGCAGGAAGCCAGAAAAAGTATCTTTTCGCTTCTGTCGATCAAGGTCTGAGCAGACCAGCCGATTGGTCCTTTTGTTTTGAACACCCACTCGGTGTCGAGGGCGACGCGCAGCTTTTGCAATGACTGATTGGCGTTGCCGCCTGATATTCGAGAAACCACAGGCGGAGGTTTTTTCACTGTCGAGGCAGCTGGCATAGCCAGGGGTTCGGTCTTGCCTTTGAATACCGGCTCGCTCTTTTCTGGTGGTTTTGTATCGGTCTCTTTCGACTCTGTTTTTGGTTGCGATTCCTGCTTTGCCGCTTCCTGCCATTTGGCGGCCCGCGCTTTGTCTTCTTTCTCTTGGGTTGTCTCGCGTTCAATCCCCTCTCTATCCAACTCGAGAGTAGATTGGAGATTGGCAGCCGGTTTTTCCGAGTCGATTTTAGGTAATTGCTTGCTTGGTTTTTTGGCAATTTCCGGCAAAACATCGGGCGGATTCACCGCTCTGGCTTGTCCGGAGCTGCGTGCATCGCGCTCATCAAGGGCGTCCTGGAGTATTTCGCCGGAGGTGAGCAGGGGGCGATTAGTGCTGATTCCCAGACGATGAACGCGCAATTCGAAAATCAATTCATCAATGATATTGAGGATATCGGCTGCATTTTGATAGCGATCTTCAGCCATCTTTGCCATCATGCGGCGAATCACTTTATCGAGCACTTCAGGGGCTTCAGGATTCTGCCTGCGAATTGACGGAATGGCAGCGGTGGCATGCTTCATGGCCATCTCGATCATGCCTTTGGCGCGAAACGGCAGGCTGCCTGTCGCCATTTCAAAAAAGAGAACGCCCAGAGAATAAATATCGGAGCGATGATCCTGCGGTTCGCCACGTGCCAATTCCGGCGACATGTAAGCGGGCGTGCCCATAACCTTCGTGTTGGCGGCACCGACTCTTCCGACAAGCAAACGGGCCAGTCCGAAATCGCCGATTTTCAAGTCGCCTTCATTGGTGATAAAAATATTGTCGGCCTTAATGTCCTGGTGCACCACGCCTCGCTTATGGGCAAAAGAAATGCCCGAGGCCAGCTGCTTCATCCAGTTCAGTGAGTGTTCCAGTGAAAGGGGCGAATCCTGCAGGCGAATGGCTAGATTTCCGCCCGTCAAATATTCCATAGCCAGAAAGTGATGTTGTTTGCCCTGCCTTTCCTCGAAACCTATGTCGTACACGGTGACCAGATTCGGATGCTCCAGTTGGGCGGCCAGGCGCGCCTCTTGCCGGAATACTTCGAGATTTTTCTTGTCCGACATCAACTCAGGCAGGAGCATCTTAATTGCGACATCGCGTGTGAGCAGTTCATCACGGCAGTGATAGACAACGCCCATACCGCCGACGCCAATTTCCTTGACGACGGTATAGTGTCCATTTTCTAATTTTTCTCCCCGGGAGAAAATTGCCGGCATAAGATCACTCACAACCACTAACTAGGAATTGCCCAAAAAAGAGCCGAAACACCTTGGCGGGCCGAAAAAACTGAGATTTAACTTAGTTGCCCGGCCGGAAGGAAAAGTTATATTAGGCAAAACCGCACAGGTGCCGAAAGATTGCCCTTGGCATCCAGGAGATGCGGTCAGCTTGAATTCCTTCCAAAGTAGCCACTGGCAACACCAGGTAAAATCAGCCTGGTAGATTCCCGCAATTTGGGACCTCGCCCAATCTGGATTTTTAAACGAATGGTTAACCATCAAGACCCGAATCTCAGTCAGAGCACGTTTTTTCCTGAGACCTATCTAGCCGACTGCCCGCCCAATACCTCGCGTGAGACGCTCATCGAGCAAGCCAAAAGGGTGCTCTATCTGGAAGCAGAAGCGCTCAGAACCATTGCCGACCGGCTCGGTCCATCATTTGAAAGCGCCATCGAATTGCTGCTCAGCTGCCAGGGCAAAGTAGTGGTTACAGGCATCGGCAAATCCGGACACATCGGCAACAAAATTGCGGCCACTCTGGCATCAACCGGAACACCGGCATTTTTCGTACACCCTGCCGAGCTGCGCCATGGCGATTTCGGCATGCTGGAAGACAGAGACCTGGTCATCGCCCTTTCCTATTCCGGCGAAACGGTCGAAATCAAACATGTTCTTGATCCGATCAAACGCATGGGGCTAAAGGTGATTGCCCTCACCGGCGCTCCGGAATCTACGCTTGCCAAACACAGCGAAGTAATCATTGATGTTGCCGTAGACAGAGAAGCCTGCCCATTCAACCTGGCACCCACTACTTCTACGACAGCCACACTGGCAATGGCCGATGCTCTGGCAATTGTGCTTATGACCCGCAAGGGTTTTCGCGCCGAAGATTTCGCCAGGCGCCATCCGGGCGGCTCGCTTGGTCAGCAATTGATTTCGGTAAAAGATGTAATGCGTGTGGGGCTGCAGATGCCGCAGGTTTTGCAAAACGCGCCATATGGCGAAGTGCTGGCTGAAATTGATGCAAAACGTCTGGGCTTTGCCGTCGTCATTGATGAAAATGCACAGCTCAAAGGAATAATCACAGACGGCGACTTGAGAAGATCGCTCGTCAAATGGGGACACGACGCTTTTGAAAAAACAGCAGCACAAATCTCCACATATAATCCAAAGACCATCAATTCAGATGCGCTTGCCGTAGAAGCCCTGAAAATGATGGAGAAGCATGCCATCTCAGATCTAATCATTCTCGACGAACAATCCAGGCCGGCAGGGCTTATTCACCTGAAAGATCTTCTGCGCGCCGGAATTATCTAGATAGACAATAGAAGCAGCACCGGGGACGGTGCTGCTTCGTACCGAGAATCTGGAGGCGACAAGAAACCTGTCCTGCCGCCCGTGCCTACAGTGTCTTAGAATATTCGGTTGAGAAGTCTTCCGACTGTCGAACTGTTGTATCTCAGGCTGTTGTTGTTGTTGTAATAGCCACGGTCATTATCATCCCAGTGACTTCTATTCCATCCATTGCCTGTGATTACGCGGTTGTTATATCCATAATACGGGTTGACGTAACCCGGGTTTCCGTACTGATACTGAAGACTGCCGTATTGAGGGCTGCCGAAGTATGGGTTGCTGTAGTTATTGTAATACTGCTGCTGCGCTTGATTGTTCATATACATTTGCATTGCCATCGTATTGAGCGCTCTTTCGCGCTCTGTGGCTTTAGCTTCTGTAGGCGCTAAGGCAGCAGTCGAAAGTGCCAACGCACTTGCGATAAGTCCGAATGTGATTTGTTTTTTCATAGGACAGGGCCTCCTTGCTTTCACATAGGTAACGACAGCGGCTCTGTGACTTAGTTCGACCTTTGTGACAAAACGAATTTAATATACACATATCATCACAACCTTCCGACACCCGGCTGAGGTACCCCCTGGCTGATCTACTGCGGGGCGCGAGATCTGACCGAAATTAGAAGCAGCACCGGGGACGGTGCTGCTTCGTGCCGAAAAGATTTCAGGCTTTGTGGACTTAAAATACTCTGTTGAGAATTCTGCCCACTGTCGAGCTGTTGTATCGCAGGTTGTTGTAACCATTGTGCCAACCGCTATTCCAATGGTTGTTGTAGCAACCGTTGCCGCTTATCACGCGATTGTAATAACCATTGTTGTAATACGGGTTGCCGTAATAAGGGTTATATACGTTGTTGTAATACTGCTGTTGCGCCTGTTGTTGAGCTACGTTGTTCATATACATTTGCATAGCTAACTGGTTCAGAGCTTTTTGATTGTTATTTGCTTGAGCTTCTGTAGGTGCGAAGGCAGCAGTCGAAAGTGCTAGTGCACCTGCGATCAGTCCGAGTGTAATTTGCTTTCTCATGGGACATAGCCTCCTTGCTTTCACGATTAGGAAGACGCACCATTGGCAAAAATGTTCTCAAAAAAGTGATTAAACACTGCTAATATTTACTAATTCTATCCCTTGAGGTAGGCAGCAGCAGCGCTTCTCGCCAGAGGAGCCATTATCCATTGACAATCACCTCCGGCCCCGAAATTCGATCGGCTGCCCGAAAGGAAATCCGCAAACAAACTCTATAACGGGAATAGCAGCTTTTGCTCTTGCTCACGGTCGCGGACAATTTCTTTCGACGATTTACAAAATTGTCTGTCTCTATAAGGAACACCGGCTCTGCCAGCCAGTTTCTCTTCCTCTGTATCGAGAAGAGGAAAACCGTCACATGCCTCATCGCCTGCCGAAGACAGCATTACCAGCGTTCCTCCCGATTTGCCTCCTACCGCGGTAGTGCGGCGGACGGTCAAACCGGATTGCTTAAACGCCCCTCTGACCGCGCTTGCAGAGCTGTAAGTGACGACTCTTCCCGATGGGAAAGAAAGTAATTGCTTGTAGCACTCGAAAAGATCGATCGTCCACAATTCAGGCGCGCGGCGGGCCGAGAAAGGATCATGGAAAATCCCGTCAAATCGCCCGCTCTGGGTAGTAACCATCCGCGGCACCATTTGACGCAGGTCGCCTTGCCAAAGTTCGAAACTGACACGCACGTCTCGATTGCGACAGGGCAGTGAAAAATTGAATGAGCCGAATTCACCTCGAGCAAAACCAGGAGCCTGCGCTGTTATCCGATCATGCAATTGCGCAAAGCGCTGGTCGGCAATTACTTCACCTATATATAGAAGCGGTTTTTGAAATTTTTCGATGCCGACAATGGCAATCGAATCAGCCCTTAAATCCAGCCTGGACAGCTCGCTCAGAAGAACAAATGTGTTGTATCCCAGCCCAAAACAAACATCGAGAAAAGCAAGTTGTTCATTTTTCCCGGACAGCGCATTTAAATTCAAGGGCTCGACAAAATTGGTGAGAGCCTCTGTATAAGCGCCGGCACGGTTGTGATAAAGCTCGCCTGTGCCCTCGTCTTTGAGAGTAATTGAGCCGTCTTCTGTCGTGTGTATATCGGCAGCGCCGTTATTTATCATCGAGCGTGAGCACTACTTTGCCGAAGTTCTTGTCTTCCTGCACAAAGTGATGTGCTTTGGCCGCTTCCTCCAACTTGAATGTTTCGGCGATGATGGGCTTGAGCAGACCCTTTTCAAAAAAGGGAAGCATTTGTCTTACAAACATGTTTGTGACTTGAATTTTTTCCTCGAGCGGACGTCTGCGCAGCGTGGTTCCTTTGATCTCCAGTCTATTGCTCAAAATTTTGCCAAGATTTACATTGGCTTTGCTGCCCGCTACCAGACCGACGACGATCAAACGCCCATGCGGAGCCATACAGGCAATGTCTTCTTCGACATAGGCACCGCCCGTCAATTCAAGAACCAGATCTACTCCTTTGCCGCCGGTCAGATCGAGAACCTCCTGGGCAAATTTTGCGTCCTTAACGACGATGCCATCATCCAGTCCCAGAGCCTTGGCTTGCTCCAATTTCTCTGCTGTGCGGCTGGTGCCGATCGAGCGCGCGCCGAGCACTTTGACAATCTGCACTGCAGCAGTGCCGACACCGCTTCCCACCGCACTGATAAGCACGTTGTCGCCGGATACAAGATGCATTTGCGATACCAGAGCATCAAAGGCGGTGATATAGACTTCCGGAATCGCTGCCGCCTCGGTAAATGAAAGTGAACTGGGAATGGGTGCCAGTGTTCGTCCATGCACGACCACATAATCTGCATACGAGCCGCCGCCGCACAAGCCAAAAACACGATCGCCCTTTTTCCACTGGTCTGCACCATCACCGGTGGCATCGACAAGACCGGCAAATTCCAGGCCCGGAATATGCTGCGGGCAGTCGGCAGGGGCCGGATAATGCCCGAGACGCTGCATCACATCGGCTCGATTGACTGCTGTAGCCATCACTCTTACGCGCACCTCACCGCGCTCCGGCTGCGGTGCATCAACATTTTCTACTTTGAGAACCTCCGGTTCGCCAAATTCGCTGATTACTACAGCGCGCATTTTTTCCTGAGTTTTAACAGCCACAATTGCCTCCGCAAATTCACAAGAATCAGACACGAAATAAGCTATAGAAGTGAGCAGATTAGCATATTTGCATGCAGGAAATGAATTGCAGCTTTATTTACAAAGACGAGAAGCGCGTGCCCAACTTAGATACGCTCTTCGCCCTTGGAAAAATCCGCCCTTTCGATTTGATCCGCAATGGCTGCACTACTATACTTTGAGAATGTTTGTTTAAAAGGCGCATCAGGACATGGTTTCAAAAAACGCAATTAGGAGTTCGGCAGTGAGCGACCCGAATGCAGAAGAAAAAACCGCTGCATCACCCAACCAACAGGCTGATCGTGCCGGCTCCAACGGCAATTCCACTGCTTTGGCTGCCACTGCCTTGAAGCCAGAGAAAGATCACTGGGACAAACTGGCTGCTGTGGCGCCCATTATTTCTGGCGCCTTGATTTTCCTAGCAGGCGGCGTATTCAGCTACACATATAATCAACAACAGCTGAAGGTGCAGGAAATTCAGACGATTGAAAAATTCATTCCGCACTTGACCGGCAGCGAACAGAGTAAAAAAGCGGCAATTCTGGCCATCAATTCTTTAGCCGATGCCAAATTGGCAGGCAAGATCGCCTCTATTTATGCCAGTTCGGGCACGGTGTCGGCTCTGCAGTCAATATCAAGAACCGGGACGGATAACGAAAAGGCAGTTGCCGAGCAAGCTCTCAAAAAAACAATTGATGCTTTGCAGGCGCGCGAAAGCAGGCTAGACGACATGGAAAATCAATATCGCCAAGTAATTCAGGACGGCGATTCGGCCGGCGCCTCTGATGCCGATACGCCTGTAAATTTGATCGGCATGGCCGTCACTTATAAAACACTGGGTCAATATGTTCTCAGCGAACAGCTCTTCAAGCGGGCTTTGACGCTGGTCGAGAAAAAACACGGTGCAGAATCGAGCGAAGCAGCTTATATCTGGCGCAAACTCTCGGACCTCAATACAGCAAGAGGCAACCGAGCCCAGAGCGAGGCTTGCCTGAAAAAGGCCGAGGCTATTGAAGCAAAAACAAATCAGCCACCCCAGCAGCCTTCTGCTGATACGGCTCCCGGCGAGAACAGCTCATCTATTAATAAGCCGGACAAAGAAGCAGATGCTCCTGCTAAGCCCAACGAAGGCTGAGTGACCCTTTAATCTTCTATATACTCTTGCCAGTATTCGGTCCTTTCGCGCCACGGGCACTGACCGTTGCCGCAAATCAAGGTGACTTTGGCGCCCTTAGTTTCCAGCCCTGAATCACCGGCTCCGTCCCAGACAGAATCGCATGTTTCTACATACTTATCGAACTGCTTGACCGAGCCTTTGCACTCAGGACAACGCATTTTGCCTTCCTCAATGGCTTTCTTTATTAGGTTGAGCGCCATCTAGCCTCCCACTGGTTCTGACCAAAAAAACTGAACCCGCATAGGTTATATGAAAGTTGGGCGAACGGGGTTGACAAAGTCCACGTTTAGAATTAGTCTAAGTACAGACAGATTCAAATCGGCAGGACCCCTGCCATATAAAAGAACCGAAAAGTCATGAAACACAATGTAGAAGAGTTACTGAGCACCCATGGAGTGAAGCCGACACCACAACGAATGGTGATCGCCGAGTATCTCTTAGGTACGCACAGTCATCCTACAGCCGACGATGTCTTTCAAGCCGTGAAAAGCAAATTGCCGGTTAGCCTGTCGAGAGCCACTGTCTACAATACTTTGAATGCTCTGGTGGCGGCAGGAGTGATTCAGGAAGTGACCACAGAAGCCGGCAGAGTGCGTTATGACGCCAATATGTCGGACCACCATCATTTCGTCGATATCGAAACAGGCGATGTCATCGACATTCCAGCTGAGACACTCAATCAATTGAAGCTGGAATTGGGCGACAAATACAAGGTTCGCAAGTTCCACGTCACGATTTTTGGTGAAGTAGTGGGCGGCAAAGCCAAGGAATAAAGCGTTCCCGCGCTTTTTTTTACCCATCATTTAGATGAAGTCTAACTATAGAAGAAGTCTAGGAGGAAAACCCATGCAAAATCACAACACACAGACCGAAAAGAATCTCGAATCAGCCTTTGCCGGCGAATCAATGGCCAATCGCAAGTATTTATACTTTGCCAAAATTGCTCGTAACTTAGGCGCTGATGAAGTGGCAGTCTTGTTTGAAGAAACAGCGCATCAAGAGACGGGTCATGCATTCGCTCATCTGGAGCTGCTTTACCCATCCAAAGACATGACTGTGGAAAAAATTCTGGAGTTAGCAATTGAGGGTGAGCTTTATGAAACCAATCAGATGTATCCTGAATTCGAGCGCATCGCCAATCAAGAAGGCGATCGAGCAGCTGTCAGCGAGTTTCAGGAACAAGCCAGAGAATCTCAAGAGCACGCCGACATATTCATTAAGGCCGCAAAGCGATTCAAGGCTCTGGGATTGGTTGAGCGTTTTCACGCCGATCGCTACATCAAGGCACTTGATAAAGTGCAGAATAAATCAGCCCAACCGGACGCAAAACAGCCTAACAATCCTGAGGCTCCCGGCTCGGAAACGGCTGCCTGAGCCAGTTCTGTATGTTCTAAGGTAGAATCAATTTTAATTCGAAAATAGATGAGCAAAGAATTTAGTGCGGAGGCCTAACCATGACATATGACTATCTAGTCATCAGCACCAGCTTGAATCCGGAAAGCAACAGCCGGATCATGGCTAAAGAAGTGTTTGATGAGCTGGCCAAAAAAGACCAGGTAAAATTCATCGATTTACAGGACTATCCACTGCCCATCTGCGATGGAGGCACCTGTTATGGGGACAAAAATGTCCAGGAATTAGCCGGACTGATAAAGAATGCCCGCTGCGTCCTCATGGCTGCGCCTGTGTACAACTTCTACCTGTCGGCCGCAGCAAAAAATCTGATCGAGCTGACAGGACGCGCCTGGACTGACAAACTGGTTGGATTTCTCTGTGCCGCAGGCGGCAAATCAAGTTATATGTCCGTGATGAATGTCGCCAACAGCTTGATGCTGGACTTTCGCTGTTTGATTATTCCGCGCTTTGTATATGCAGACGGGTCATCATTTCAAGCCGATCAGATTGCCGACACCGATATGCAAAAACGCATAGTCGAGCTGGCCGATACGGCTAGACGTTTAATCGCACTTTCCCAGCCGGCACAAGTGAAGTAAAGCTGTCCATCAATAACTGAAACAAAAACGGGTTTCTTGTCCAGGAAACCCGTTTTGCTTCAGGCAATGACGGAGACGATTGGCTAAAATACTTGGTTTAGAGCAATGATGCCAGGAGATCCCGGGAAACCATGACTGCCCATTCGAAAGAGAAAATAGTGGAAGCGCCGTCTGAAGATAAAAAGCTTCTTGCTGTCGATATGGATATTTTCGTTGGCACCTACGACATCGATTTTGCCGGGCATGTTTCAAACATCGTCTACTTGCGATGGTTCGAAGCACTGAGATTGAAAATTTTCGATGAGTATTATCCGCTCAAAAAAGTAATGGACGAAGGCTATTTGCCCATCATCACCTCGCACTTCATAGAATATAAGCGAGCCATAAAACTGTTCGATTCACCCAAAGGACAGATGTGGATTGATTCAATCTCGAAAGCACGCTTGAAATTCAGAGGACAAATCAGAGTTGATGGAGAATTGGCCACTGAAGCCATCCATGAAGGAATCTTCCTGTCCAGCCGGACCATGAAACCGACAAAAATTCCACAGGGAATTGTCGCCCTCTGTGAATCGCAAAATGCAGACAAAAGATGGAAACCTCAATGAAGACACGCAGCTTACTTCTTATTTCTCTTATGATGATCAACTGCCTTCCGGCTCAGGCCAGATCGCAGGCTCGGGTCAATCACAGACGCCCGGCCAGATCTATTGCAGCGCCTGTCAAACAGTCTCAATTACACATCGACTTGCCGATCACAAATGCGGTTAATGCCTGGCTCAAACGTCACGAATTGCGAAACTCTCAAGTGGCAGTGGAAATTATGGACTTTGCCACCGGCAACATTGTTTGCTCCGCACAGGGCGAAAAGCGCTTCACACCTGCATCCACTGCTAAAGTTTTCTCGACATCCTTAGCCTTTGACACCCTGGGTGGAAACTACCGTTATGCGACCGCCATTGCCGGCAGTGGCATTGTCAAAGACGGAAAAGTAAAAGGCGATCTCTACTTGATTCCTTCAGAAGATCCGACTCTCTCATACGGCGATTTGATGCGGCTTTTCAGCGACCTGTCCGGCAAAGGGGTGAAAAGCGTCGAAGGCAGTTTGAAACTCAGTCCGCTGGCGATAGGCGGCGATCACTTCGTGCCCAGTTTTCTCAATGAAGATTGGGGACAAGACTGGATGCCCGTATCATCCGATCTGGTAGTAGACAGCAATATTTTCGGCGGCGGCAACTTGCCCAACAATGCAAAAATGCTGGAAATCGACAGCAGCCAGGAATTGAGTTCTCACTCAAGAAGCATCATGCGCCAAGATCTTTATCCAGGCTGGCTGGTTTATGATGATAAAACAAATACAGTCAGAGCCTATCGTGGATACCCTGTCGCCACAGGCAAAGGACCGCTGGTGGTGGGCAATCCTACGGCGTTCAATATGGCCCTGGCCCGTTCGGCGGCAAAGAATGCCGGCATCAAATTTGCCGGAAAGGCAGTCGAAGGCGGTGAGTCCGCCAACTTGACTGTGCTTGCTGAGCATAAATCAGAGCCGCTTTTCAAAATCATCCAGACTTGCCTGCACCAGAGCGACAATCTTTACGCGCAGCAATTGCTGAGAAGCGTGGGCATGGCAGGGGAAAGTAAGGGCAACGAGCATCCGACCATAGAAGAAAGAGGGCTGGCTCGCATGAAAGGCTGGCTGTCATCTTTTGGGGTGCCCTTGAGCGAGGTGGTGCTCAAGGACGGCTGCGGATTGTCGCGCAAGGATTGCGTCACTCCGCACGCCTTAAATATGGTGCTGCGCCATATGTTGAGCAAGTACGGTGACGGCGGCTATGTCAGTCTGCTCAAAGGCGGAGACGTAAAGCACGGGCAAAAAAGCGGCTCCTGGAAATTCAAGACTGGTGCCATGGACAGCGTCCGCTGCATAACCGGCGTTTTGAAAAATTCAGGCGGCCAGACTTTGCTGGCAACAATCATGGTCAATGGGCATGCACCGGGCGTGGGCGACGTACGCACATCAATAGGCGCCCTGGTCAGCACTCTGGCCGGAACGCAAATGCAGGCGCCGGAGGAAACAAAGGCGGAAGCAAAACAGCAAGCCGCGCCTTAGGCGAGGTTGCCGTTGGTTTGAGGATTTATTGCCAGACCGATACGCCACCAGATGAATTGGCAGAGGGTTTGCCGGCTGACATAGGTCCTCGTGCGGCCAGAATTGTCTGCGGCTCCAGAGCGATTTGATGACCGTATACGTTGTCCAACCGCTTGCGCAATAAAGTCAAAGTGGAGGGAAGCTCTACTTTCACACCTTCGCGCATGATCCACTGGGGAACAAAAAAACCGGGATCGACATACATGCTGTAAGTAAGTTCAGTCTTGTTGCCATTGTCTGCGGGTTTCATTTGCCAAGATCCGCTGAAGTCTTTGAGCGTGCCGCCCAGCCGCTTGAAGTCGATGCGCTCGTTGCGCTGATATTTTGAATCGACCGTGTAAGTGAAATTGGGAATTAAAAAGCCGATGTCCAACGTGACACGCAAAATCGACTCGTCTTCCTTGTCGAGGACGACGTCCACAGTCTTCATGCGCGGAGAAATCTTGCCTTTGAATTCATAAGGATTGACCATAACAGGCCAGACCTGCTCAGGGGTGTGATCGAGAAGAATGGTGCCGGTCACGTACCTGAGGTTGCCGACATTCTTCAAACCGACAACTACTTCGCCTTTGGCTAGCTTCTCGGAATCAGCTGCCGTGCGGTCTAAATTGTCAGCGTTGCCGGGAAGCATTGCAGTTAGCGCAAATAAGACCACCAACAACGCCAGGCTTTTTTGGAGCGGAAAGTACCGCTTGGCTGTAAAAATCATCAAATTATAGGATCCTGCTTGTCAACTTCTATGAACAGATGCCATCAGGTCGCCATCGGTCGCTAACACATTACTTGACAGCAGCCGATTTTTACCGGTCTCACCGGTAGAAATAAGTTTATCAAGAGCAAAACATCCCTTCAATCGTGGCGATGGATCCTTTGACATCAAGAGGGACGCTTTTGTTCCGGCGGCGACGGGAAATCGAAGGATCGAGAAAAAATTTCTTGTGATCACTCAAAAGATATTTATTCGACATACAAGTTGCGCCGAATTAATGACAACCAAACCCCTTGGCAATCGGCTGTTTCAGGACTTTTCTTCCTGAAGGAGCCGGAAATAGGTTTGCATCAGCGTATCAATAGCACTTGCCAGCTCTTTTATTGCAGTATAATTCAGCCTTGCTTAGATCTATTCAGTGTGTTTGGAGTATTGGGATGACGCGAGGCGGTAAAGAAGACGCTCTTTTCGGCAGAGAGAGCTTGTTTAGACAGAAGCTCGATCAATTGCGCACCACCGGTGAGATCAAGAGAAAACAGCAGATCGATCCGATGGCACGGGTGAGAGAACTCGAGCAGAGTTCACTTTTGGCCGGAACGCACGGCGTTATCGCCGGTCAAACACCGCAGGATCTTCAGAAATTGACGCTTCTGGACAGCCTCACCGAGCTGTACAACCATGATTCGATCATGCGTATCTTCAAAGACGAATTGAAACGCTCCAGGCGTTATAAACAAAACGAGTCTTTGATCATGCTCAAAATCGATCAGTTGGATGAGATTGTGCAGTCACACGGAAAGCTGGTCGGTGACTCGGTATTGAAAGGACTCTCCAACTTCCTGATGAAGATGATTCGCGATGTGGATATTCCTGCTCGCTATGATGCCCAGCACTTTGCAGTGGTATTGCCGAACACCGATTTGAAAGGATGCCTGATTCTGGCCGAAAGAATCAGATCGAAAATCAGCTTCGAGCGCATTTCCGAAATGGGACAAAATTGGAGCGTCACGGTCAGCATTGGTGTTTCCGCTTTCCCTGATCATTCTCCGTCGCCGGACGAATTGATCCAGAAGGCTGTTCAAGCCTGCGCCATCGCCAAAATGCAAGGCGGCGACGCAGTCTACGTTTCCGACTAAGAAAAGCTTTTCTAGCGCTGCGGAGAGACCCAGCCGAGTTTTTCCATTATCAATTGGAAGTCTTCTTTGCTCCACACGTAGTGGTGCAAAGCAAAAATCGCCTGCTCGTGAGTGAGATAGCCGTCGCTCATCAGCTGATGGCAGCGCAGCGCCACTTGCAGAGTGGCTGAATCGATCAATCCGGTCGTCAAAAGAATGTTTTCCACTGGCGTGCCGGTGCGGCTGCTTTGCTGGAGCACCATCTCCATATCGCTGTCCGGAATCAAGCGCACCATCTTCAAGAGTTCGAGCATCGTCAAACCGCGGCTCTTCTCAGTCTGAGTGCGTTTTGTTACTTCAGTAACGGCCTGCGGAATGGCAATTCCACGCGCTTTGGTCAGTTTCAAAACCTCGGCCGCTTCCAGTGGATTGAGAACCCGCGCGCAGACAAGTTCTTGAACCTTGAGCGCATCGACGAGTGTAGAATAGCTGATTAATTTGGCCTGGGTAAGAACCTGGCCGATCGGCAATTCATCAACGATCCCGCGCTCGACGGCCGTGAGCAAATCAATTTCACTGACCAATTCGGCCAGGACAAGCAACTCACCGAGCCTGACTGCATTGTTTTGTTGAACCTGATAATGACCATGCAGAGCCAAAGATTCTTCCAGAGAGGTGTGTTTTTGCGCCGAGACGGTGAGCGCCTCCATAGCCTGCTGGCGCGTGATTTTGCCCTGCCGTATCAATTGCTGAGCAGTAAGGGCTGCATATGCCGCCATATCGTTCAGCACACCCTTCAAAACAAGTATTCTTCCCAGAGGCAAACCAGTGTTGAAGCAAGTTTGCAGCGCATCCTCGAGCTGATCATTATTGACAAGGTCGGCTTCCACCAGAAGCTGACCCAATTTATTGGTAAATTCAAAGTACTCGGAACGCCAGCCCACCTCGCGCAGAGCATCGTCCAGGTTGATCTCTTTCTCGCCTGTTTTTCTAAGGGCCAGAACCGCATACTCAACATTCAAAAGCTTGTCACGAATCAAGCTCTGCGCCATCAAGGCCGAGTGCAGCCTGTCTTCTGTAATAAAGCCCGAAGAGACAAGGACCCGACCGACCGGCAATCCGGTTTTTTGCGAAATCGGCAATGCATCGGCAAGCTGTCCCAAGCTGATCAGCTCGGACTTAACGAGCAAATCACCAATCAGTACCGGAATCGGCCGCTTAGACACCATGCCCCCAGGTGAGAATCAGTAGATTTTGGCAGTAATTTATTCTACTGACAATATAAAAGACTGAGTAGAAGAAAGATAGCAGATTCGGCACCTCAAAGCGGCTTCAGGCAGCGAATGTGGAGAAATAGAGCAACCTTTGCCGTGCCTTTCAAAGCAGGATATTTTTCCAATGTTTCAGAGTCCGGGCAGGGCTCCAAGAAGCGCTCCAGAACAAAGCCTGTATCGAGAAGCATATTGAGCCAGCCACTAAGAGTCTTGAAGTACGTGGGAATAATGAAATTTCCGAATTCATCTTTCAAGTTCTCAGGCGCACTTGTAAAAGTCCATTCCAGAACCTGCTCCAATTCATCGTGAAAGTAATCACCGCAGACAAGTGCGGACGGGTCGCCGTTTTCATCTTTGATCCAGGCAAAGGCAGGAGTCTGAAAACAGGGATGACAGATTGAAAATTGAAAGAATCCGCCCGGCTTGAGCACGCGAAAAACTTCCTTGACTGCGCGTGCAATGTCGGGCATATCCATCATCGACATCGTGGCAATGGCGAAGTCAAAACTAACCTCATCAAACGGCAAATCGCCGGCTGAGGCCACCTGATAAACAATGCCGCGCGGCTCAGCCTGCTCTGTTTCTCTGGCGTAATCGATAAACTTCTCACAGATATCAATGCCGGTGAGATGCGCCCCGCGGTCCGCCACCAGGCGCGTGTTGAAACCTTCTCCGCATCCGACATCAAGCCCTTTAAGACCTTGAACAGCAGGCAGCATTTGCATAAAAGCGGGCGCATTCAAATGGTTGCGGCAAATATCAAAACCCTGGCGGGCCATGGTCGTCCAGGCGGTGGCATTTTTTTGCCAATAGGCCGCTACTTCTTCTGCTTTCACCGCCTGCCTCCTCAAAGATATTCAGTTTTGAGATTGTTCTTCTGTTATGGAGTCTCTAATTGTATGAGCCTTTTCGCTCATTTTTGTCGCCTCCGCCTGCCGCCCTTCGGAAGCTAAGAAGCGGCTGTACATCTCAAGGGCGCTTGCCGCTTCCGGCGAATTTTTTCCTTTGGTTTTTTCGCGTATCTTGATCAGGCGCTGGTACAAAAGGTCAGAATGCCAGCTTTTGCCGTGCCTGCAGTAGAGCGACGCCAGATCGGGCAGGCGATCGGCATATTCAGCGCTGTCTCCCCCCTTCACACCCTCGACTGTGCGCATTGCCAACTCGTAAAGGCGCTCGGATTCAGCCACATCGCCACGTTTGTCGTACAAACCGGCCAGTCCGATCAGACAATCGACCACGCCCGGATCGATTTCCTTATCAGTCTCCGCCCTGGCAATCGCCTCTTTCCATTGCTGCTCGGCCTCGGCCAGGCGTCCTTCTTGCATGGCTGCACGCGCACCGGCGTGCATTTCCTGCCAGCCTGAAGCAACAATCAGACAAATGAGCCAGTCGATCAAAAGGCACCCCCGTCTACATGATTCTACCGAAAGAGGAGCTTCAAAGGGCTGAGACAGGGGTAAGTATTCAGAGACCTGGGAAGTAATAGTCTTGATGTTTAAGCGCCTCAGAAGTTTTATACAGATCTGTAATTATGTGCTTATCTCAGGCTGTTTATTGACGGCGATGCCTATTGCCGTGTGGGCACAAGGTTCTCCAATCCAGGCAGACTTTGTGGCCGAAGAGCGGGCTGCTAAAAAGGCTGAAAGTATGATGCATTCGGGCAAATTGCAGGATGCCATCGAGTATCTGACAGGCGCCGTTGCCCAGATGCCCAGATCGGCAATTTTGCAGTTTGAACTGGGAAACGCCTTTTTGCGTTCGCGCGAATTTACAAAAGCAATTGAATGCTATCAGCAGGCCGTCCGCTTGCGCAATCCATTTCCGGAAGCCTGTCTAAATGCCGCCTATGCCTGCCTGGACGCGGGCATGGAATTGCAGGCGATACCATGGTTTCACAAATACTTGAGAGAAAACCCCAACTCCCCGCAAGCAAAAGATGTGGAAGCAGAACTTTTGGTGGCGCATGCAAAAGCCTTGATGAAAGAAAATCATCATTTCGACGCCAAACAGACGCTCGAAAGAGCGCGCGAAATTGCACCCAATTCGGAAATAGTTCTCTTTGCTCTGGCCAGAGCGCGCTCCGAACTGGGCGATACACAAGGCGCCATACATGCTTACGAAGATCTGCTCAAAATCAATCCACGCCATTCAGCAGCCCTCATCAATATGGCCGAGTGCTATCAAACCAGCGGTCAGTTGCCGCAGGCTGTGTCCTGGCTTAAAAAATATGCCAGCAGTTTTCCCAATGCACCGGATATAGTGCAAATTCAAAACATGATAGTGGCTCTGACTGAAAAAAGCGGCGAACCAAAATCAGATCCGCAAGCGCTCGAATATACCGACTCAATCACGCAAGCAGGTCGTTATTACCGTTGGCCTCCGAACCGGCTGCCCATCAAAGTTTGGGTATCGCAAGGCGAAGGAGTGCCGGGATTCAAACCGGAATTTAGAGTCGGATTTTTCGACGCCTTGAATGCCTGGATGAAAGCTTCCCAGGGCCGCCTGCAATATGTACTGGTCAATTCGAAAGAGCAAGCCGATCTGACCGGCGAATGGACTGGCAGCCCTTATGATGTAAAACCGACCGGCCATAATGTAGAACAGGGCGTTTGCATGCTTGCTTCCGTCGACAGAGGACACGACTATGTCGAAATCGACCGGGCTGATATTCGCATTTTGACAATAGACCGAAACAATCAACAACCTCTTTCGGATGATGAAATGAAGAAAACCTGCCTGCACGAATTGGGGCACGCCATGGGGCTTCAGGGCCACTCGACCAATAATCATGACGTCATGTTCTTCTCGATGTCCAACACCAACTGGCCGGTGCTGTCACGCCGCGACAAAGCCACACTCTTTATGATTTATCAAAACTATCAACCGCTGATGAGCGCGCAATATGGAAACTAAAGTCACTCCGGCTGTGCAAAGTTGAAATCAGGCAAGTCCCTGTCAAATGCGACTTCTTCGTAGTTCGTTTCTATATAACTGCGCTGCTCTTTTTTCTGCTCGGCGGTCAGTTCTTCGATGCCCTCTGGAGCTACTTTCTTGGCCAGATCCATTATTCCTTCGGAGATGCCTGTCGCAACCTTGGTGTAAGTCTTGATGCGCCTGAGCGAAAAATCATCGCAGTCCACCCAAATAATCTTGTCGTGCGGGTTCTTTACCGTGGCGGCAACGCAATAACATTCTTTGTCGTTGGCTGATTCCTGGCCGATCAAAGTGAGGTCCTTGTGTCGATCCAGCCAGGCAATCGGCAGCAAATCAAGATCTGGAAAATGCTGAGAAATTTGCGTGACTGCATTACGCGATGCGGCGTTGGCTTCGGCAATGGCATATTTGAGGCTGGATTGAATCTTGAGACCGGTGTAGTGGTATTTCGAAAAAGCGTTTTCTCCATCACACCCGATCGTATTTTCACGCCATGGTGCTTCAGGAAATGGACGATCTATCCATTCGAAGCGAAAGAAATAGGGCTTCTTATACCAGGTCCTGAATTTCAGAAGTCGTCCCTGTGAGCGTTCTTCTCCTTCGAGAAAATTCTCGAGAAAACCGCTGTCCTGGTAAGTAGAACAAGATGCATACCTGCCCAGCATGCTGATGACGATTTCTTCAGGACTCATTGATCGACCTATCATGCCTCGGTTCTAATCGAGCTTATCGCCTGGTCTGGCCAGGTCGTCGAGCATAATGATCGCACCTTTCATTTTCCGGCGCTTTAACGTACGGCCGACAACTTCCGAAATTCCTGCTACCGCATTCACAGGTGCCAGTCGCTTCTCTATCTTTTTCTCTTCCAGACTGCTTTCAGTGGGAGTGGCGCCTTTTTCCAAATCAATTTTAGGCACCACCACAACCTGCATCTCGGCTTCAATTTGATCGGCTGATGCGGCAAAGGGCAAAAGGAATGCACAGGCGAGGCAAAAGGCAATCAGAAACGCGGCACAGAAAGCGACTGCGGATTGTCTTGGCATTGCCTTATCTCTCTAACGAACAGCTGCTCCGGACGGCATTTCCATGACCTTATAGCCGGACGGAACGGAAAAATCCGCCGGGTTCGGCTTGGCATCGGAATATTTGGTCAGATGCATAATGCTTTGAGAAGACGGGCCTTTTGTTGTCGAAATCACCACGCAACCGATGTCGTCGCCGGTCCAGCTTTCTGTGGTGGAGTCATTTTTGATGGTCTGCCAGCCGTGGCAAGGGTGCCCGTCTATGACTTTGTTACCTAAAGACTTAGCGTTTACAGCCTTGGCGGATTGCTCATCGGTGACACCGGTAGAAGTTTCTTGATACGGCATCTTCATGATCATATGCTGGGCTTCCACTATCGAATACATGATTTTGCCGGGAGCATCAATGATGGTAATCATCTTGCCTTGCGGAGTGGTGATCTCGTTGCGAGTATGGCCCTGACCGTCTGTAACCATTCTCAGCGAGTTTTTGCCGGCCGCGGATTGCACGTCATAGCTGGCTTCGTAAGCCTTCTTAGACCAGTGTTGGGCCAGACTCTGGCTGCCAAGACAAATAGTCAAAACAGATACCAATACACTTTGTGCAGCGACTTTTCTCATAACCTCTCCTTGGCCCGGTAATTGAGACTTGCTCTCAGAGGGCGGGTGTCAAATTACCATGATTCGATATGCTCTTTCCTCTTGACAAACTTTAAATCGATTGCGTATTTCCGTTTGTGTACCTTAATTCCGCATCCTGACTAGTTCTTCGTTGTCAGATGCCGATGACTTTCTCTTTACATCAAAGCCCGCCTTAACACCATCATTTATATATACAGGCGTGCCGACACCGATCAGATGCTTGTCCAAAAGCGATTTCAGAACTGCCTTTGGAACATGAATACAGCCTTCCGAAGTGTTAGCACCGATTGCTTTGGCTTCCTTGGCAGTGCCATGCAAGCCAATCGAATACCAGCGCGCCGATGGACCGGCGGCAATCAATTTTGATTTCGGTCCGGTCGACTTTCCATCCAGTCCGATGAAGGCATAACCATATGCATGGTCCGGCCTGCCGTCCCGATTGAAATCTTGCCGATTCATCGTCTCAAAAACTTTCGACAGTGCGTATGCATCACGCACAAAGGGCGCAAATCGAGGATTTGCCGAAGAAATTGATGCTTTGGACTTGGCGTCGATCTGGTTGGCATTGAGGTTCTCAGACAAAACAACATCGACAACGAATCGGCCAGACGGAGTGATGCAATCTTGCATGCTGACCTTGTCTTTGAGCGGGCCTCTGCCAATGCCTACAGGACAGGCAAGCAAAGTTTTTCCAGCTGCATCCACTATCGACATTTTTCTTTCTTTCCTGTTGATCACCACTGTATTTTGTGAATCCGCCCAACCACAGGGCGCAAGAAAACAAGCCAGACAGGAGGCAAGAGTAGCGGCCAAAATCAGTCGCATATTGTCGAAGCGTTTATTTAAGGTTGCGGCCCAAAAGGAAATCCCAGATTTTCTTCCAGAGGGGCTTGTTCAATTGCTCCAGGTCTTTTAATGATTCGCTCAGCGACAGAGACAGTTGCTCGGCAATTTCTCTTATCTCTCTTGTGTCGTCCAGAAGCCTGTCGGCATCCATTTGAATGACCTTGAGTTCTCGCTCGGCGACAGTTACCTGGGCTGCCCGTGTCATCAAGTCGGGCATCAGGCTCAACTGATCTTCTTTGGTGGCAATTTGCGTTTCCAGCCAGCGGTTTCTGTCATGGGCAAAACGCAACTCCGAGTTGGAAAAGGCAAGTTGAGCGCGCAAAAGATCGATGGTTGCGCAAAGTTCGTTGATTACCAGAGATGCGTCGGTATTGTCAGTCGACTGTGCAACACCGGAGGAAATGATTTCATCGTCGGCGCCGAAGAGCACGCCACTGTCTATGGTGCGGGGCGCAGGCGGGGCAATGGCAGTCATGAAAGGTCTGACGTCCGGATGGGGCGGCGGGGCAGCAGAAAAAACCCTGTCAAGAAGTGGCTCTAACCCTTCCAGACTGGCAGGGTCAAGGATAGGAGGCTCAAAATTCGTGTTCAGGTTGGTAAATGTCATTTTCGGCGCACTCGCTTTCTAGACTAGTGCCACCATGGTATCTCATACAGTACCGCTTGCATATATTTTTTTATGTGAGAACGCCGGCAACATTATCAGCATGTTGCAGAACTTTCAGGGCGCGGGCGCACGGTATTTAAATTTAGAACGTGCCGCTGGCTACCGTCACCGCTTTTTCAGGATGGAAGTAGTGGCGCGCCGCCTCGTCCACCTTTTCTTTGGTCAGGGACAGATAATGCTCGGTGATTTTATCCAGCTCTTTGGCTCCCAGTCCGAGAAACTCGAATTCGGTAAGGGCTCTGGCGATGCCGAGCGAAGAGCTCAGCCCCACCTTGAAAGTGCCCAGTGCCCGTCCAGTTTCTTTGGCCAGCTCGTCTTTCGAAATACCGTTTTTCAAGTAGTCCTGCACCACTTCTGATACCAGAGCCAGGGCCCGATCCAGATTAGCCGCATTCACGCTCAGCGATACCGACCATGGTGCAGCACCGTATGCGGTATCCGAGAAGCTCGAATAGACGCCGTAGGTGAGACCGGCTTTGTCGCGGACCACCTGACCCAATCTGGACGTGATCGTGTCTTGCCCGAGAGCGGCATTGGCTAGTTTTGCAGCATAGAAATCCGGTGAATTTCTTTGCAAGTCGGTCGTATGAGCAATGATCAGATCGGTGGAGCGTTTGTCCTTCAATTGAATGTCGATGCGCTTCGGTTTGGCCGGCAGGGGCACGCCAGGAATACTGATATCCAGTGGCTCATTTCCTTGCCAGTCGCTGAATTTGGATGAAAGCAGGGCAATCGTACTGTCTACATCCATATCGCCGACCAGGGTCAATATGGTCGCTTTCGGTCCAAACAAGCGAGCATGCAGACGGCTCAAATCTGCCGGGGTGATCACGTCGATTTCATTGAGCTGCTCTTCATAAGTTTGCTCGTAAAAAGGATGTTCCGGACTATAGAGGTTGCGGCGAACGGCATTCCATGCCATCAGCCTGGTATTGCTCAAAGCTTCGGTCAATCTGGCTCGCCATTCGATTTTCGTCTTGGCCAGTTCTTCTTCCAGATACAGCGGGTTGCGCATTACATCGGCGAGCAAGTCGGTAAACTGAGGCAGATCGGTGGCCACCAGATGCGAGCCGAAGCTCATGCGATAATTGTCTACCGCGAATTCCAGGCTGCCTGCGATGCCCATGTTTTCGAGAATCTCGGCAATCTGAATCTTGCCGTAATTTTGAGAACCCTTGGTCATCAAATCGGCGGCGAAGTCCGGAATTGCTCCCGGCTCTTTGTAAGAAAAATACTTGCCGGCTTTAGTCGTGGATGTGATTCCGATTGACTCTGTGCCTGGATTTCTCAGCAAAAGCAAGGTCAGACCGTTAGGCAAAACATGCTTCACCACTCGGCTGTCGAACGTCGCCGCTTTGGTAGAGGACTTGGCGGCTTTCACTTTTGCAACCGGCGGTCTGCTACTTAGAAATTCCGCAACATTGATTTCTTCCGGTTTGCCCGGTCCTTTGACTGCATCCGGCGGCGCAGTCTCATCTTCATAATCGCCGTCCGCGCCTCCGTCGCCGTTTGCTTCTTCCTCACCAGGGGCTTTCGGATAAAAATGACCGACTGTGCGATTGGATTTGACAAAGTATTTGGCAGCCGTCTTCATGATGTCTTCTTTAGTGACGGCATCAAACTTATCGTCATAGTCCATCAGCCAGTGCCAGTCAGCTTTCGATTCCGCTTCCCCGAGCATAAATGCCAGGCTGGACGGATCTGCTTTAGATAGAATCGTGCCCTTGCGATTGGCACTGCGCGCACGGGCCAATTCATCATCATTGACCGGTTCGCGGGCAATCCGCTCCAATTCCTCATAAATTGCTGTTTCGGCCTTTTCGATTGTCACTTCCGGATTGAGAGTGGCGCCCAGAATAAAGAGTGCCGGATCTTTCAAATCATCGTGTCGGGCAAATACTTCTGCAGCAATGCTCGAGTCGATCAGTTTTTTGTACAGGCGGCTGGAGCGTTCATAAGTCGAACCAAGAATATGGCGAATTACAGCCAGGGGATAGTTGTCCGCATGGCTTGCCTCAGGAACATGATAACCCATCCAGACTTTGGGCAAATCTCCGGCGCGGTGAATTTCGAAACGGCGCTCGCCTTCTTGAGGAGGTTCGGTCGTATAAACCTGTGGTATCGGATGTGGTGACTTAGGAATTTTACCGAAATATTTGTGCATATGCCCGAGCGCTTTGGCAGGCTCAAAATCGCCGACCAAAATAACGGTGGCATTATTTGGCCAGTAGAAAGTGTTGTAAAACTCTCTCAAGCGGTCCATCTCGACGCCTTCCACATCCGAGCGCCAGCCGATGGTGGGATGGTGGTACGGATGCTCGCGAAAGGCGATCGCATAAAGCTCTTTCTCGATTGCTTCTTCCGGATAATTCTCGCCGCGCTCCATTTCGTTTCTTACAACCGACATTTCCGAGTCGTGGTCTTCCTGCCTGAGCAGCAAGTTGCGCATGCGGTCGGCTTCCAGCTCGATACAGAGTTCCAGATATTCAGACGGCACCACTTCGAAATAGCTGGTGCGGTCGAACCAGGTGGTGGCATTCCAATACGCTCCAATCTGCGTGAGCAAATCGTCGATGCCATTTCCCTTGTCGGTGTTGTGTTTTTTAGTTCCTTTGAAGAGCATGTGCTCGAGGAAATGGGTCGAGCCCGTATAGCCAACGGCTTCGTTGCGACTGCCCACCTTGTAAACGACCAGAAGAGTGATCACAGGTGAGGTGTGATTTTCCAGGAAAAGAACCTTCAAATCGTTGTCGAGCGCATACTCAACGACGTTTTTCGATTCTGTCACTCGGCGGATGCCCAGCTCCTTTATCGTTTGCTCAACCTTGTCAACCGTGTCAAGAGTGTTCACCATTAATAAGCCTCAGCCTTTTTATGTGTCGCCGGAAATTACTAAGAGTACAGCAAAAGGGTTAAAAAGTGGCAGCCGACGGCAATTTGCACTTACTGATGCATAACTGCTAAAGTTTTTGAACGGCTTCCAAAATGAAAATCATGCAAGAGGGGAAAGCGTGAACGTAGCGATAACTGGCGGCACAGGCTTTATAGGCTCCCACCTCGCCCGGGCTCTGGTTTCCAAAGGGCATTTCCCTAGAATTTTGGCGCGCGGAATCAATCATCGTGACGAATCGATCAGGCACCTGACCAACGCTCCTTACACTCCCGTCTCTCTTTCGGACGACAAGAAATTGTTCGGATCATTACAAGGATGCGACGTGATCTGCCATCTGGCCGGCATCAACTACGAGCCGCATTCGGGCGATTTCTACAAAAACCACGTCGAATCGACCATTCATATCATTCATACGGCGCGTAAAGCCGGCGTCAGCAAGATCGTCTTTGTCAGCTGTCAAAGAGCCAGACCGAAGTGCTACAACAAGTATTACGAATCAAAGTGGGAAGCCGAACAATTAATTCGCGCTGCCGAAATCGATTACACAATTCTCAAACCCACTATTGTCTACGGCAAAAACGACCGCTTTCTCACTTCCATCAAGCAACATCTGGACAATGGCTCGATGATCCCCACGGTGGGACTGATGGAGAAGAAAATCAATCCGGTTGCCGTCGACGATATTGTGACCATCTTATTGGCGGCCCTGCTTGAAGATCAATTGGACAGGCAAACCGTCAATGTTCAGGGTCCGGAAGCGATCACATATTCAGAAGCATGCAAACGCACAGCCAAGGTTCTCAAGAAATCGTGCGTCATGGTTCCTTCCCTGGTGATGGCTCAATTTTCCAAAGCCCAAGAACAAGAAAGATCGTCAAAGGAAGCAATTCTCACCCGCACGCTCATCCGTATGGTTGCAGACGGGAATCAGGCACCAGTTGACCCTTGCGACCAGTTGCCAGGAGCACTGGAGCCGAAGAGTTTATTTAATGACGAGCAGATTATCAGGGCACTTGGCTAAGTCTGGGTTACAATCATGCGGTTGCTAAGCGACCCATAATCTCAGATCCTGTTAATGAAAGTTCTTAATAAACTTGCGCCCCTGGCCTTTATGGCCGCCACTCTGTCCTCACCGGCCAACGCAGACGACGCAGCCTGGAATAAATACACGATGGAAGGTGCCAAAGCGTACGATTCCGGCAATTTCGGCGTGGCCCAGCGTAATTTCGAACAGTCATTAAATGAAGCGAAAAAATTCGCACCAAACGATATGCGTCTGGCGACCTCGCTCACCAATCTGGGTGTGCTTTACAGCTTTCGCGGACAAAATGCCAAAGCCGGGCCGCTCTTCGAGCAAGCCGTGCGCATCAAGCAAAAAGCGCTCGGACCGGACAATTACGACACTGTGGCTGCAGTCGCCAAACTATGCCAGTTTCACCTCAAAAACAATCCAGCCAAAGCCGAGCCCATTTGCAATCGAGTGGTCGGCTATGTGGACAGCAAGCTGAAAGAAAAACGCGAGATCGCGCTCAGTTTTGAAACCCTCAATAAGTTTTACGGCCGCCATAAAGAGCTTGAAGAGGCGGAAATCTTCGTAAAACAAGCTGAAAATCAAACCAGCAAAGCCACCACCGGCAGTTACCTGGAATTGGCAGTCCTGGTGGACGGATTGGCCGGGGCGGCCAAAGACGCCAAAAAATTCCAGCCTGCCGAACAGTTGTACAAACGCGCTCTGGCCTTAAGGCATGGTGTGTTGCCGAAAGATCATATGGCGATTGCATCCAGTCTGGAGAATCTGGCCAAACTCTATTGCGATGAAGGCAGATTTCACATGGCCGAGCCTTTGTATCGGCGCGCTATGGAAATTAGCAAGACCACCCTCGGTGGGCAAAAGCCGGAAACGTTTGCAAAAATCGACGGGTTGGGACAGTGCTTAGTGGGCTTGAGTAAATTGTCTGAAGCAAAATCTCTCTACCAGGAAACTTTGTCTGCTTTTGAAAAAGCTTATGGCAAAGGCAGCAAGTACGTAATGGATTGCGATGTCCAGCTCGGTCACATTTGCATAAAGCAAGGCAACGGCGCGCAGGCTGCGCAGTATTATGGTGACGCGGTGAAGATATCCGAGAAGATAAACGGGCCCAGACACGCCTCTCTTTCTTCGCTGCTTGATTGCTACGCTGGCGCACTGGCACGTGCAAACAGACAGGGCGAGGCCAAACGAATTTCGACCCGGGCGCGCGAAATCCGCGGATAGAGCGGATTTGTAAATTCAGTGACCTAGTAATTGCAAAAGGTTGGTCCGGGCGGAAGACGGATTGACGTTCAATGTTCTGAAAAAATCGAGATTTTCACTGTCAGCCAAAATCGACAAAAGCAGGTGTTCCGAACCGATATATTCGTGTCCGAGCCTGGCGCACTCTTCGAATGCTCTTTCAAGAAACTGCTCAACTCCTCTGGTCTGAAATCTGGCCGGGTGATTGGGAAAGTCCTTAACCAAATTGCGGATCGATTGTGCATCCACTTTCATATGATTCAGATGTTTAGCGCCGATCCCTTTTCCTTCTTTCAAAAGCCCGAGCATCAAGTGCCTGGCGTCCACTTCATGCCCCAGAGAATTGGCCTCCTCTCTGGCCATGGTAAGCGCCGTCTCGGCGCTGGAAGTGCAGATTCTTTCGATGTTGTATCTATTCATCATCGGCTTTTTCTCCACATTTTTTTCGTAACTCCCAGCAATGTTTTTGCGCCTCACTGTTATTCGGTTCAAAATCAAGCACCCTGGAAAAATCTTTGAGAGCGTCCTTATAACGTTTCATCCATTCATGCAATTTGCCGCGATGGAAGTAGGCAGGTGGAAATTCCGGGGCTGCAGCAATCGCTTTTTGATATTCGGATAAAGCCTCTTCAAAGCTGCTCAGGGCCTGGTATACGGAAGCTTTTGTAATATGCGCCCAGGACAAAAGTGCAGGCTCCGGATTTTGGGCGAGCAGTTGATCGCAATCGAGAAGGGCAGCGCCGTTTTGCCCCAGGCAAAGGTATGACTGCGCTCTATTGATGCGCAAATATTGCAAGGACGAATCGAGTTCCATGGCCCGGGCATAATCGCCTATGGCCAGGTCGTATTGTCCGCGCTGATGGTATGCATAGGCTCTTTTCCAGTAACTTTCCGAGTCCAAGGGGTGGGTGGCGATCAGCTTTGTGTAGTAGGGAATCGCCTTTTCGCTTTCATCCAACCAGTCATAAACACTCTCGGTAATGCCACCGGTTTTGGTATCAATCTGCAGGTCAATTCCCAAAAGCCCAACCCACTGGACGAGACTATCGATCGTGAAATTCGCCGTCAACCCGCGCATCAAGTCCGATACGCGAGGCTGCGAAACGCCGAAGAATTTTGCCGTCTGGACCTGCGTCCACTGACGCCTTTCAATTTCTGCGGCAATGCGCAGCATTAAAAGACGGCGCACCGGCTCTACAAAATCAGAGGACCTTTGCGACTGCCCTAAATGAGCACGGCGCTGAGATTTTTTCTTCTCAACTGCCTTTTTGAGCCTGGGCATGAGGATACCGCCGTAATATATCAATGTCAATATAGTATACTATAATTAATATATCAAAAAGCGTCAAGGTATATTTCCCGGGCAGGGAAAGGCAAACGCCGGGCGCTTATAGAAGCGACCCGGGCGCAATTTGGGCTAAATTATCCGTTAGTACGAACTGGGCTCAGTCTGCATAGGCTCGCCGCCTTGCGCCTGGGGGCTGTATGGTGCCGGTTGCCCATAGGCAGGCGGGGCACCATATTGGGCAGGGGCATTGTATTGCCCATATTGAACCGGCTGTGCATACTCGGCAGGAGCGCCCGGCCCGGGCACTTGCGCCGGTGCATCGAGCTGCAATTGCATGGCTGTTCCGGAAGGAATCAGCACATCTTTTCCTTTGCGTAAGAACATATCCAGTCCGCCGATGCCACCACCGATAGCGGCACCGGACCAGGCGCCCATGCCGGCACCATGTCCGCCGCCGCCGATTGCACCGACGGCGGTGCCCAATCCGGCACCCAGCCCGGCACCCATGCCGCCGCGCAAAGCAAACTGGCCGAGTTTGGTGCCCCAGCCTTCACCGCGATAAAGATCCTGACTGCCCTTGCCGACATCCTTGTACTTGCCGATGCTGCCGATTAAGTGACCGGTTATCGGTATGGTGGCCCCATTGGGCAGGCGCATCTGATTGAAGGTGATAGAAAGTGCGCCGGAGCGGCTCAATCTTCGTCCCGCTTCGGCATCGGAAATTTGACCGGTAACGGTCGTGCCGGCAGGAATATATGCATAACCGCTCAATGGAATGTTTGAGGTGGTGGCGGCCTGAACGAAGTCACCTTCTTTCGCCACTTGAGTGGAGATGGCCGTGGTCAAAGAAAGAGGAATATTCAGCCCTTGAGGGGCCGTGCTCACCCCTGTCTGAGCGGCAGACGGCGCACCATATCCGGTGCTGTAGCCATAGGCAGGCGGAGCACCGTAGGCAGGAGGCTGTCCTCCCCCGTAGGGATTGTAGCCAGGCTGAGCTGGCGGCGGGTAAGAGCCATATTGAGGCTGATAAGGAGGAAGACTGTAATTGGCAGAGCCGCCTAATTGCGGCGCCTGAGCTTGAGAGGGCGGTGGCTCGCCTGCGGCTGGCTGGCCTTGATCGTAGGAGTTCTGGCCAAAAGCCGGCGACACGACGGACTGACAGGCGATCAAGTTAAGCAATAGAAAAAGAGAGAAAAAACCTCGGTTCATTGTTTTGAAAGTGCCTTGAGAGACTTTTGCTTTTTACTTTAGCAAAACTGAAGACTGACGATTAACGGAGAGGTTTCCAAACTGATCCCAGAAATTGTTGTCTGTACAACATCTGTGCGCCAGCGCCATCGTACCTTCCCCATTGGATAGGGCGGACCTTCCCCGTAAACTCTTGACTACCCTCTTGATTAATCCAAGCTCCCTCCATGTCCGAAAACCAAGCTGCCCAAGCCTCACCCGATAATCACGTCTCAGCCATGGACGTCTATGGCAAGGCGTTTATGGAATTGCCGTCCGCCACAGGCGAACTGGCCAAAGAAGCCTGGGAACATCCGGTCAGCTCAATTGGGCATGGACTTAAGACAGTTGCCTCCTCTGTAGTCGTGGGCTCGGCGATGGGCTATTTCTTGCCGGCAAAAGGACCGGCCGCCTGGGCTGTGGGAATTGGACTGACTGTTCCTTTGGTGATTGAAGGATATAAGAACCTCACCGGTGCCGCCGCTGCAGCTCAAAAGCCGGGCGCCGATGTGGACCAGATTGCTCACACACTAGCCAGGCATACTGTAGGCGGCACAACCGATCTTATTCTCAACCTGGCAGGCGGCATCGGCGGTACCGAAGCCGGTTATTCGCTCAAGGAAACACCGGGCCGGGTCGGCAGTATCGGTCAAAGCACTCAGCGGACCATACTAGAGACCGAAAACAAGTTTTTAGCGGGCACCAAAAACAACCCGCTCATGCGCGGATTGGTTGAAGGCAAGCCCAATCCCAAATTGCCCGTGGGCACAATTAACGCGGCCGAAGCCCTGGAAGGCAGACAAGTTGCGGGCTTGAGCGCCTTCGACCGCAATACGGTTTTGCCAGAGCACATGGGCTGGCTGTCCAGACCTTTTGCAAGCATCGGCCAGCGCATTCGCCAGTATGAAAATCGAGACGTCGTGACCGGCGTCGGTCCCAGAGTAGCAAAAGTAGAAGACGACTATATTCTGGCTAGAGGTGCCGTGCACCTGCATACTAAAGAATCGGACGGCATGGGCACCGTGACCAGCATGTCGGAAAAAGCCAAAGAAGGCGGGATTAACGTAGCCCTTTTTTCCGATCACAATCACCTGGCCGCCAGAGGTGGCGTCAAACCAGGTGATCCTCGCGTGCCTGCTGAGGACGTTCCGGTCATTGCCGAATCACCGAAATGGTACACAAAGCAATTTGCAGAAGCACGTGAGCAAACGGAAAACGGCAAGTTTGTCGCTTTGATCGGCACGGAAATGGGAACGATTGGCAAAGTTGGAAACCCACATTCCGGCGGAAAAAATCACTACATCATGGCGGAGATGCCGGCCTTTTTCGAAGCCAGACGCAGGCAGCCAACGCTGACCGAAATGGCTCTGGCGCCTTTGCGCCGGGTGTTGGGTATGAAAGCCCCGGCCGAATGGGAAAACCCTCAAGTGATCAAATACAACGACGGCGACATGAATGGCATGATCACCGACCTGGAAAAATACAAACTGAAAGACACTACCGGTCAAGATCCGATCTTCATCATGGCCCATCCTCGCTGGACGGCAGACCATGCCGACAGCATCCCGGCCGGTTCCAGAGGAGCCGATTACGGTCGCTATTCGTTTAAAACAAAAGACGAATGGGTGACAAGAACAGACAAGTACTGGCGCGGCATTGAAGTAATTAAAGGCGAGGCGCTCAATCAAAAGCCGATCCCGGAAGTGGGTGCCAAAGACATCGACTTTACGAGTTTTAAGGGTTATATCAACGAAGGCTTCCATGTCTCGCCCACTGTCGGACGCGACGCCCATTACGGCAACCCCGTCGGCAACCCGGCTGAAACAGGCATCTGGGTAAACTCCATTGATAAAAACGGCGCTCTGGAAGGATTCAGATCCAGGCGAACATTTGCCACTACCCACATGGAGCGCTTGAACGGCAGAGTGATAGCCAACGACCGCTACCAGATGGGCAGCATTCTCGACCAGGCAGTCACCAATGAACTGGCTTTGACGACCAAAATGGGCGGTCAGATTGACCCCAAAGCCGAATATACGTTCAAGCTCTGGGGCGACACCAAAGTGGGCGACCGCACCATGGCCGACATCATGCAACAGAAAGATCTGACCGGGCAAGAACTGAGCCAGATGGGCAACCAATTCACATTCGACAAGTTCCAGCACACGCTCGGCAATAAAGGCGCCTATTTCGTCGAAGTGACGCGCAAAGATCCAATTACCGACCACACTGATCACATGTACATGGCTCCCTTTTGGGTAGAGCCTCTGTCCGGCGGCGGCAAGCCTTCGCTCTTTATGAAATTCCTGGCTGGTGCGGCTCCCACAACCTTAATCCCGACCGGCAATTAGCCGCCTCCCTTAGAAAGGTTTACGCTTAGTACTGTCTGCCGGCGTGGCAGATTAGATATGAACTCAAGTAGAAAAGCTCTTTGAGCTATATAAAAATGACTAACCGCGGCAAGATTATCAGCGCCATAAATGACCTCGGAAAAAGGGTCACGGTAGCGGATGTAGTGGCAAAGACAGGCATGCCGCTTGCCGAAATTTCCGGTCAATTGAATCTGATCGCTTCAGATACAAACGCCAATCTGGAAGTGGCGCAGGACGGCGACATTTATTATTGCTTCCCGGATCATTTGTCGTACACGTATTTCAGGCGCGGCTTAAGCCGCGTCATCAGTCAGGTCGGCCAACACGTATTCAAGGCAGCCTCCTTTCTCTTTCGCCTCTCTTTCGGCTTGATTCTCCTTTTCTCCTTGATCTGTCTTTTTGGCATCGCTTTGATCGTCCAGACTCTTCTGGCCGGTGTTTCCGGCTCTACCGACGCAGTCTCCGGCATGTGGAGAGACTTCTTCGGACTGGTACAAAGGCTGGCTCTTACCGATCTGGTTCATTGGGGGCAGGAGAAACTCAAACCGGGCAGCACCAAAAGTGGTGGCAGACAGGGATTTCTTCTCGATTGCTACTCATTTCTTTTCGGCGAAGGCGACCCCAACAAAGAGGTTGATGAAGAAAGATGGGTGCTCCTGGCTCAGGTAATCAGGCTCAACGAAGGAGTGGTTCTTCCCGAGCACTTGAGCCCATACACCGGCCGAGAGCCGGAAAATGAAAAAATACTTTTCGAGATTCTGGCCAAATTCAACGGCATGCCGCAGGTTTCCAATACAGGCAATATCGTCTACGTTTTCCCGGACATGCAAAAGAGAAGCGAAGTGACATCCTATGCTCATCTGCCTGCCCATCTTGAGTACAAACGCTGGAGATTCAGCACCCTCAAAAAGGACGAGCTGACAAAGGTAATGGGCATGGGCGCGCTCAATTTTGTCATGGCCCTAACCGCCTGCATTTTTCTTGTGCGACCCAATTACATGACCTCAGCCAGCTATCTATTTCTCTTTTTATGCTTCTATGCACTGCTATTCATGATTGTCCCGGCTCTCAGATTGCTTTATACATTCGAGAAAAACCGCATATTGAAAAAAGCAAACAACCGTTGCCGTGAATATGAAAACAGGCTCGGCAGCCCCACGCCTCAGCTGGCCCAGCGCCTGGAGGAAGCTGAAGAGATGCGGGCCACGCTTGCAGTGACAGGCGACACATCGATTGTCTATTCAACGAAAACCGACTATATAGAGCAAATTTCCGACAAAGACTTTCAACGCGATTTGAAACTGGGCGAGACCTGAACAGTAGGCACATCAATTAGAATAGGGAACCAAATTCCATAGAGCTGGTCTAAAACTGTATAAACAGCCGCCGACCAATCAATTCCGGGGCAAAGCATGTCAGAGCAAGACAGTTACATACTGGTTATCGATGATGACAAGAATTTTCGAGAACTGGCCGGCGACTTGCTGAGAAGCAGAGGATACGAAGTGGTCCTGGCCCGCAGTGCCAAAGAAGCGACCGCTGCCATGGAAGCAAAGAGGCCGGCCCTGGCCATTGTCGACTACCGTCTGCCGGAAACCGATGGCATGACCTGGATAAGCAAAGTGCGCGAGCATGACGAGGTTTTGCCGATTGTTCTGTGCACGGGCAACTGGTGCGATCAAAAAACCTTCAACTGGTTGAGAAATATCCTTAAAGTATCGCTCGTAATTCAAAAGCCGATAGTTCCAGAACTGTTTCTCCACAGCCTGGAAAGCATCATTCAGCCGCCTCAACATGCCCACACCGCCGCTGTCGAGCCGACGCCGGCATTCAATCTCAGGCCGGTATTAGATGCCGGCCAGGTGGAAGAAACGCTCGACCAAATCGAAAAATTGCTGGCCGATGGAGAAACCTTGCCGGATGAAATGGAGCGCTTGAAAAAGCTCAAGCGTCGAATCGAAACGCAAAATGCAATACAGAACGCACGCGATTCCTTTGTCAAAAACCTGCCTGTTACATGGGGCGAACTGGCCAATGCGGTCAAGAAAGCCAGAGAAAATCCCAAGAACCTTTTGCTTCTGCAAGAGGCAATGGGAGTGGCGCACAAATTGAAAGGCACGGCCGGCTCTTACGGCTTTGCCAAGATCGGTCAATTCGCGGAGCGCATCGAGAGCTTTCTCATTTCGGTCGATCCGCATTCAGACACAGAACAGGAAGTGATTTGGGCGGAAATTATTCGCTGCGTAGTGGAAGGCACTCAAGTCGTCGACGAAATCGCTCGCCAGCCATCGAGCACCGCTCAAACAGATAGGCTGCCTTCCATATCTTGCCTGGCGGTGGTGCCGGAAGGCGCTTATCCGGGGCCGCTCAGAGGCGCTGCTCAAGATGCAAATTGCGAGCTTGATCTGGTCGGCAGCGCGGTCGGAGCGCTTGTGAAATTCGGCAAGCAGGCCTTCGATTCAGCATTGATTGATCTGTCACTCGATACGACCTCCGGGCGTTTTCAACTGGCCCGCGAAATCAGACAGGCGGCCAAAGCCAGCATTCCCATATGTTTCATCAACTCCAAAGAAGAACAATTTTCCCAGGCCGACATCGTCTATGGTGGCGCCTCAGTTTTGCTTGACGGCGATGTGACTCGAGGTGATTTGAGTGAAGCCCTGCAAATCATGACCATTGCCGGACAGATGCGCAAGCCCCGCGTGCTGTGCGTCGACGATGATCCGTTGCTGACCTCATTTGCCGAATCAGTGCTTGCTCCAGCAGGCATATCGGTCAGATCGTTGAACGAACCGATCGTCATTCTCGATGCCATGCACGAGTTTCAACCCGATCTGATCTTGCTTGACGTAATCATGCCCGGATTGACAGGCTATGAAGTGTGCAGGCTGCTCAAGTCGCATGAAGACTGGAAGCACGTGCCTGTGATTTTCCTCACTTCCAAAAGCGACTCAGAAGGCAAACGGGCGGCCTTCACCGCCGGTGGTACCGACTTTTTGAGCAAGCCTGTTTTGATGGACGAATTGCTATCGCGCGTCAAGGCTCATTTGTCGAGGACCTTGAGCGAGGTCTCCACACGCATAGACGGCCAAAGCAAGGTCCTGACCGCCAATGCCCTGGCAGCCGAAAGCGAACAGCTGATCGGTATTTGCAGACAGCAATCGCAGAGTCTTTCCGTTGGCGTAATTTCAATCACTGATTTTGCCGACCTTGATACCCTGCACGGAGCATTTTCAGCTGAAAATGTGGTGGGCAAATTGGGCGCTCTTTTGAAAGAACGCCTGCGCGCCGAAGACCTGCGCGGTCGCATCACGGACAGCGAATTTGTCATCGTTTTGGCCGGCGAATCTCAAGAGACTTTGCATAGCGTTTTTGAACTCTTCAAAGAAGACTGGGGAAATATGTGGTTCCCCGGTGGTCGAGGCAAGGAATTCCAGACCGAACTGGCTTTCAGCACAGCGGAATTCCCTCTGGAAGGGGATAATTTCGAGAAGCTCAAAGACTATGCTTTAAGGGGTCTCAGACAAAAATCAATCCTCTCTTGACCTTAACTCTCAAACAGGCAACCTATGACTGCGGCCATCGAAATCAAACAAGTCCTATTGGTAGACGACGATCAAAACATCCGAACCCTGGCTCAAATGGGTCTTGAAGGGTTGACCGACTGGAAAGTCGACCTGGCCGCTTCCGGGGCTGAGGCAATTACAAAAGCGACCGCGCTCAGGCCGGATCTGATAATTTTGGACGTGATGATGCCCGGCATGGACGGGCCCACCACCCTGGACGAGCTCAGAAAGGTAACTACATTGAGCGACGTTCCGGTCATATTCATGACTGCCAAAGCCCAAACTCATGAATTGGAGCAATACCGGAAAATGGGCGCCAAAGGAATAATTACGAAGCCTTTTGACCCGATGACCTTGGCCGATGATATCCAGGGAATATTGGACGAGAGTTAGATCTATAAGTCGAAAAGCATGCGTCACAGATTGACAATCCTGGTAGGCATAGCAGGAACATTGTTCCTGACTTTGGCGGCGGCCGGATATGCCACTTTCGCCAGCGCCCGCCAGCAAGACGTCATGATCAACCACAGGCAATGGCTGATCCACACCTATGATGTGCTGCTCAAACTGGAAGAGATCGATGTGGCGCTGGAAGAACTTTTATCCAGCGAGCGCGGCTTCCTAATCAAGCAGGAAGATGAGTTCATACAAGACTTCGAGAATTCAGAAAGGAAAATCGATCAGGCCACCGATAAACTCAAGCAACTGGTCTTAGACAATCCCGCCCAGTCTCAAAGAATTGAATTCCTCAAGCGCACCCTGGACAGACGGGCCAGTTTTTTGCGCGACGCCATCTCCGTATCCAAAAGGGATGGTCTGCAAGCGGCGAAAAAAATGGTCAATTCCAGAGGGCACGAAAGTGTCGAAATTCAGGCTGATGACATACTTCACGAGATCATCGCCTCAGAACATGATTTGCTCAAGTTTCGCTCTGAAAAGTTGGCTCGAGAGACTTCGCGCACAGGAGAACTCTCTTCCACACTTCTGGCTCTGGCTGCTTCAGCCCTCTCCCTCTGCTTTTTTATGGTCTACTATTTCTTCAAAGAAAAAAGCAACGTTGCTCGCCGGCTAGCCCTGCAGCTGGCCGTTACTCAAATTCTCAGCGAATCGAGAGATATTCAGTCCGCCTTCCAGCGTTTGCTTGCGGTGCTTGGAAAAATAAATGGCTTTCGCTTCGGCAGCGCATGGTTAATCAATGGCAACGATGGTGAATCAGAACTGGAATTAGTATCAGACTGGAGTGAAGAAACAAAGGCTCTGCCTGATTTCATGAAAGCAACCAGGGAAAGTAGATTCAAACTCGACCAGGGATTGCCGGGAAAAATCTGGTCAACCGGAGCCCCACAATGGCTTGATTTGGCCCACGTTTCAGAAGATTTATTTTCTCGCAAAAAATTCGCACTGGCGTACGGTCTGCGCCAGGGGATGGGATTTCCCATTCTTGGCCAAAATCGTTTGCTGGGCGTAGTTGAATTTTTCTCAGACAGAATCGACATGCATGACACCGATCAATTGAGCACGCTTTCGGCATTTGGGCAGGAAATCGGCCAATTCGTCGATGCGGTGAGGGCCAAAGAAGAATTGGTAGAGCGCGCAGAATTGTCCACCTATGTTGCCGAAACAGCATATGTTCTCAGCCAGCAAACCAATCTTGATGAAATGCTCAAACAATGCACAAGTTTAATGGCACGCCATTTAAATGCCGGAGTGGCCAGAATTTGGGCGATTTCGCAGGACGACAAAAACGAGCTAATATTGAAAGCCAGTTCCGGTGCTGCATCGCCAGGAGACGCCCACCAGAAGATCATAAAAATAGGCGAAGGCGAAATCGGTGCTGTGGCCGAGAAGCTTCGCCCTCTTTTGACTTCTGCCATTGGGGGCAGCGAGAAGGACGGTCTCAAGGCAGTGGCCGCCTATCCTCTGGTTTTCGGAAAGGAGCTTTTAGGCGTGCTGGCCATGTACTCCCAAAAGGACATATCGCGCCAGCTTCAGGAAACCCTGGCCGGCGTCTCCAACGGCATCGCCCTTGGCATCAAGCGCAGTGACTCGGAGCATCTTCTGGAGGAAAGAGAATTGCTCTTTCGCACGCTTACAGAGCAGATTCGCGAAGTATTCATTGTGGCAAAACCAGATAACACTTTTGTCTATGTGAGCCCGGCCTATGAAGAAATCTGGGGACGGTCCAGCGCTCCGCTTTACCAGAGCGCTGAGAACATTTTCAAAGGCGTTCACCCGGACGATGTAGATCTGGTCCGCAATTTTGCTGCTCAAACCAGAATTCAAAAGGCACCCCAGGAGATTGAACACCGGGTGCTCAGACCGGACGGCACGATTCGCTGGATCTGGGCGCGCACATTTCCTGAATTGAACGAAAAAGGCGAGCTTGAAACCATATACAGTATCGGTCATGACATAACCGATCGAAAAGAAGCAGAAAGAAGAGTGAGTGAGTTTTATTCTACGGTCTCTCATGAATTGCGCACTCCTCTAACCTCTATTCACGCCAGTTTGAGATTGATCGAGGGAGGAGTCGCCGGTCAAGTATCGGAAAAGGTTTCCCGTTTGGTAACAATCGCTCGCAACGAGTCGGATCGGCTGATCAGACTGATCAACGACATTCTCGACATCAGAAAGCTGGAGGCCGGGCGCCTGGAGTTGAAACTGAAATCAGTGAAGATCGAAGAACTCGTGGCCGGAGCCTTTGCAGCCACTCAGGGAATGGCACAAGCAGCCAAAGTGACGCTCAAAGATCAGATCATGTATTCAGGTACGCTAAAATGCGACCAGGACCGTGTCATCCAAATACTTACCAACTTTCTCTCGAATGCCATCAAGTTTTCCCCGGAGGGCGAGACTGTAATTCTCGATGTGGAGAAAGATCAGCAAATGGTGCGCTTTTCCGTCACCGACAACGGGCCGGGCATACCGGAAGGAGAAATGTACAAACTCTGGGGAAAATTCCAGCAATTGGACTCCAGTGACACCCGGCAAAAAGGGGGGACCGGCCTTGGTCTTGCCATTACCAAAGGGCTGACAGAGCAGCACGGCGGGCAAGTCGGAGTGGTTTCCACCGCAGGCAAAGGCAGCACTTTCTGGGCCGAGCTACCCGCCACCACCCTTGGTGCGAGAGCCACAAGCCACGATTTACAGGCCTTCTCGCTTGCCAAAGTGTTGATGGTGGAAAGCGATGAAAAATTGACTAAGCTGGTCAGAAGCCTGCTCAGAAAAGAAGGACTGGATGTCGAAATTGCCGGCAGCCTGGAGGAAGCAGATGCTCTTCTGGAGGAGTTTACCCCCAAGGCAATCATCCTCGATATCGACATGCCCGATGGAAAGGGGCTTGAATGGCTAAAAAACAAGCAATCGAATCCGCTGCCATTTACAGTGCCGACGGTTGTTTTGAGTGGAGTCGACAAGAATGCAGAATTATTCGGCACAGCGATCATTTTTGACTGGCTGGTCAAGCCGGTTGATGATAAAAAACTTGAGCGCGCCCTTAGATTTGCGGTGCGCAATCGCGGCAAGATTCGGGCCAAGGTGCTCATAGTCGAGGATGACGACGCCACAAGAGAGCTGCTCAGGCATCATGTCGGCCGCTTTCCGGTCGACATAATCGAAGCTGCAGACGGCGTCACGGCACTGCAATTGGCCAGGACCGAGCTGCCTGATTTGATTGTTTTGGACATCGGCATCCCGGCTCCGGACGGTTTTGGCATCGTCACTACTCTGCGCCAGAGCGAATCAAGACAAACGCCGCTTATCGTTTACACCAGCCGCGATCTGACCAAAGCGGAGATGAATGATCTGACGCTTGGTTTGACCAAACATCTAATCAAATCGAAAACCACCGAGCAGGAATTGATTGATTCCGTCAAGTATTTACTGGATAGTTTATTGACGGCTGCCGATCCGGACAAAGCCGTGAAAACAGCCGAGAAATAATCTTCCGCCTACGGTTTTGCCTGGGCTACATCGACCAGCATTTTGTAGAAACGTCTGATTCCCGTGGAATATACGCTGACAGGCACTCGTTCGTCGATGCCATGCATACTGGCCAGCAATTCCGGCTTGATTTCGAAGGGCTCGAATCCGTAGCAGATGATGCCCAGTTTGCGAAACCAATGCGAATCGGTGAACCAGGGCACCACAACCGGTCTGACTGGTGTTCCCGGTGACTCCTCAGAAGCAATCTTTTTGATTGAGTTCATCAAATCGGTTTGAATGTCTGATGCACCGGCCACGTTCCATTCCAGAACAGTTGTTTTTATGGTCGGATCGGCGATGATTTTTTGCACATGCTGAATAAACTCGTCTTTGTCGACACCGGGCAAAAGGCGGCAGTCAATTTCCGCACTGGCTTCCCCAGGTATGACATTGGTTTTATAACCGGCTTTAAGCACCGTCAAAGAGGCAGTGTTTACCAGCATGGACGAGAGCATGCGATCGTTTTCGATGCCGGCTATATATTCCGGATTCTTCATATCTTCAACGACTTGTGCGTAATAACCTTTAAGAGGCTCCGGCTTGCTCTCGCTGATTTTTTTCAAATCCGGCACCACCTGCGGTGAGCGAATCGCCATCGGATAGACCGAGACAAGCTTTTCCAGCGCCCGGGCCAGGCGATTGGTGGCTGAATCCTTGATGGGCATGGAGGCATGTCCGGCTTGACCTGTGGCGATCAGTTTCAACCAGAGAACATTCTTCTCTGAGAAATTGACGCCCCAGAATTTTGGTTTTCCATCGCTGCCTGTGATTATGTGCGAGCCTTCATTGATGAGAAATTCCGCATCCTTCAAAAGCTCCGGATGTTTTTCCGAAAACCATCTGGCCCCGAAGTCTCCGCCTACTTCTTCATCAGGTGTGCCGAGAAAAATGATGTCACGGTCGAGCTTTATGCCTTGACGCTTGATCAAGAGCATCGCTTCCAGCTCGGCTATGCCGAAGCCTTTCATATCCAGGGCGCCACGTCCCCAGATCTCGTTGTCGATCACCTCTCCGGCAAAAGGCGGGTGCTTCCAATCCGCTGCTACAGCCGGCACCACATCAATGTGATTGAGCAGAACAATGGCTTTCTTTTTGCCGGAACCTTTCAGTCGAGCATAAACACAGGAGCGATTTGGTGCAGTTTCATATAGCTCGGATTCAATGCCGTTTTGTTTGAGAATAGAGGCAAGATACTCGGCGCCCAGCTTTTCATTGCCGGGAGGAACAGTAGTATCAATCTTCAAATACTGGCAAAGCAGATTGGTCGCTTCCTTTGACGCATTGTCGAAATCCACGCCACTGACCTTAGCCGTTCCTAAATGCTCAACATGGACTGCGGCATTGGCGCCCAGAACAAAAACAAACATAGCCAGGCTCAAAATCGAGAAAATTGGTCCGCGCGCTCTCATGTCAACCTCAAAATCGGTGCAATCGGGAAATATGTAGGTTACACCCTTGTTAACAAGCCGGTGAAAGGTAGCGGGAATCTCAAAAATTTGAAAGAATCTTGAAGTCTCTCGCGAAGGAGTGCCCACATGCAATTTGGTAAAAGACTAATCGCGCTTTGCGTCGTTAGTGCCGCCGCCACCATGGCAGTCATGGCGGATGAAACAACCACTACGTCAACTACTACAACCACGACCACCCACAAGGGCATCGGTCAGACCATCAAAAACGACATCAAGGCTGTCGGCAGAGGCATCGGCAACGGCACAAAGGCTGTTGTCAGAGGCACTGAAACCGTCGGTAAAGATGCGGTAAAAGGCACCAAAGCCCTGGGCAGAGGCACTGTAAATGTGACCAAGAGAATCGGCAAAGGTACCGTAAAAGGAACTGAAGCTCTTGGCAAAGGCACAGTCAAAGCCACAGAAACGGTAGGCAAAACCACCGTCAAGGACACCGAAGCTGTAGGCAAAGGTGCAGTCAAAGGCGTCGAAGGCGTCGGCAAAGCTGCCACCGGCAAATAAGCACAGGTAAGGCATCTAGAAATGAAAAATCGCCGCTTGCCAGTAAGCACCTTAGCCGGGCTTTTGACGGCGGCGATTTTCTTTTGCCCGCTTTTAACCTGGTCGGCCAAGACAGCCAGCCCGGTCGAGGCAGCCTTCGAACCACTGGCAAAAACAGCGGTGAAGGGCATTTATCCTTACCGGATGAAAGCGAACGGACTGACTGTGCTCATACAAGAACAGCATCTGGCGCCTGTAGTCTCCGTCATGATGGTCTACGGAATCGGCTCGCGCAATGAGGCTGTCGGTTATACCGGTGCCACTCACTTTTTAGAACACTTGATGTTCAAAGGCACCAAAAAGCACGACCCCATGCAAGGCACCGGCATTGATGACACTCTCAAACCGGTCGGAGCAATCAACAACGCCAGTACTTCTCAGGACAGAACCAATTACTATGAAGTGGCACCGGCGCAACAAATCGGACTGTTGCTCGACATAGAATCCGATCGCATGCGCAATCTCTTGCTTCGAGAAGATGACCGCGCCAGCGAAATGACTGTTGTCCGAAACGAGCTGGAAAGGGGCGAAGACGACCCTGATGAACTGTTGATGAACGGCGTTTTTGCTCAGGCTTTTCGCGAACATCCATATCACCACCCTACCATCGGCTGGCGATCGGATGTGGAAAACGTCCCCACCCAGAGACTCAGGCAGTTTTACCACGACTTCTACTGGCCGGAAAATGCAGCCTTGATCGTGATTGGTGACATTCAAAAAGAAAAGATTCTGGCCGACATTGCCCGCAAATTCGGCAGCATTAAACAAGGACAGAAAAAACTTCCGCCTGTATATACAAAAGAACCGCCGCAAGAGGGTGAGAGACGATTTACAGTTGTGCGCGGGCAAGATGTGCCTCGCTTGCTTCTTGGTTTTCACACAGTCAAAGCCACAGACAAAGACACTTATCCTCTGGAAGTGCTGCAATCGGTTTTGGGCGATAAAGGAAAAACATCCAGCCGCCTTTATCGAGGACTTGTGGACAACGGGCTGGCGGTCGATGCTTATGCCTTCAACGATGTGATGCGCGACCCGGGATTATTTCTTTTGGGAGCCACCCCGGCTAAAGATGTCACTTTGATGAAATTGGAAAAGGCAGTCAGAGCCGCTCTTGAAGATATCGCTCAAAAAGAGCCCTCCAGCGCGGAAGTCGAACGCGCCAAACTGGAAATCACCAAACGCTATCGACTGGATGCCGTCGATTCGCTCGGGCTGGCGGAGCAAATCGGTGACGCCGTAGGAGTTGCCGACTGGAAATGGTGGGCGTCATACTGCGACAACATCAATAAAGTCACGCCTCAACAAGTAGAGGCGGTTGCAAAAAAATATCTGACTCAAACAAACATGACCGTCGGTTATTACAGACCAAAGGAAAAGGACGGCCATTCAAATGATTCGGCTGAAACAGATGATGCCAAAGCGGTTGCGCCAATGTCCGTCTCTGCCACTACTATTAATACCGAAGCACCAGTTGCAGATTCACAGACTAATGTTGAGCCTTTGAAACTTGTTTCGCGCCAGAAGGGAAAAGGCAAGCTGGGCGGCAAAACCGAGACTCTCAAATTCGATAACGGACTGACCGCGATCGTTTTGCCCATGCCCGGAACAGGCACTCTCACGTTGGCTGGAAAAATAAGAGCGGGCCGCTATTTTGAAACTCAAAATCATTCGAAAGTGCCACCTCTGACAGCCGAATTGCTTACCAAAGGCTCAAGTCGTTTTTCTAAATTCAAGATTTCGGAAATACTGGAAGCAATGGGCACCGGCCTCGATTTTTCTTCCGACAGCTTCTTCGCCGGCTTCAACATCGACCTGGTGGCAACCGATGCAAAAGAAGCACTCTCAGTAGTCGCCGACGTTATGCAAAGACCACTCTTTGCAGAAGATGAATTTGAAAAATCCAGAAAAATGCTGGTCTCGGAAATCGAAGAACGTCAGGCAAACACATCGGCAGTTGCCTGGATGTCCATTCGACATGCGCTCTACAAGCCAGATAGCGTCTATTACGCCAATACATTTGAAGACCAACTCGAACATTTAAAGAGTGTGACAAGAAATGATCTGGTGGCATTTCACAAGCGCCAATATACCCCCGGCAACACGGTGCTTTCATTCGTCGGCGATATCAAAACCGACGACGTCATAAGCCTGGTTGCCAAAGAATTCGCCTCCTTCAAAGGAGACAAAAAAGATCCTATTTCAATAGACGAATCATCTATCAACACGGCTTCTTTTGGAAAGCGACTGGTCACAAATCTGGCCGACAAAACCAACATGGATGTGATTGTCGGATGCGCGGCTCCGGTCTCTATAAAGTCGAAAGACTATTTTGCCGAGTCAATTGCCAGTGCCGCACTCGGATATGACAGTTTTGCCTGCCGTCTGGCACCCCTTAGAGACAGATATGGACTGACTTACTCGATCAACTCATCGCTTACTGAGGCTTCCTATCCGAATTCGATATGGGCAATAAGCTATTCGGTGGCGCCGGAAAACCTCGATAAAGCCCAGGGACATATCGACCGCATTGTCAAAGCATATGTAAAACAAGGCATTACCAGAGAAGAGCTCGATCACGAGAAAGGTCATCTGACCGGTACTTATGTGGTCGAAAGCCGCTCGACCCGCACCATTGCCAGCCAGCTTGCCTATGCCTCGATCATGGGACTGCCTCTCGACTTTCTGGACAATTTCGAAAAGAGGGTCAATGCCGAGACCCAAATGTCTGTCAACGCAGCAATAAGGAAATACTTCCAGTTGGACAAGTGCGTCACGTCAATAGCCGGTTCGCTCAAGCCTGGCACTGCTTCTCAGCCCCAAGCTGCCCATTAATGTCCCCGTTTTCAACCGCCAGACAACTAAAATAATTTCCCAAAACGCCCGGTTTTCGAGACATTTGGGACAAGTCATGAGATACTGAGGTGGGCCCAAAAATGGCTTAATGCTAACGCCAAAAGCGTCGGCATTCGTTCTGTATTTCAAGGATAGACTGTTATGAACACGAAATTATTTGTCGGCAACCTCTCATTCAAACTGACCGAGCAAGAGCTGGAAGAAATGTTCTCCCGCTCAGGCACTGTTGTATCCGTCGCTATGCCAGTAGACAGAGACACTGGTAGGAAGCGGGGTTTCGCTTTTGTCGAGATGGAAACGCAGGAGATGGCTGATGCAGCCGTCACGGAATTCAACGGGCAGACGGTAGATGGCAGACAAATTGTTGTCAATCCTTCCCGCCCAAGAGAAGGTGCTGGCGGCGGCGGCGGTTACAGACGCTAAGTCAGAAAGGCTAAAAGCTTGAAAGGCGGGTTAAAAGCCCGCCTTTTTCTTTGCCTTTTCCTTTCCAGGGACTATTTCCCTTTGCCGTTTCCATCAGGTTGCATAGTGATCAAATCCGGTTTCTTGCTTTCAACCAGAGGCAAGCCTTTGAAAAGCCTCGCCCAGCTGTCGCCCACATAATCCAGAGCAGCAAGAATGACCATCGGATTGCGATAGTCGGTAAGCACTACAGGGCTGTTCTTCTCGAAAACATAGTGTCCGATGAACTGCAGCGCCCAGCCTCCAGCCATAAGATTAGCTGCGCGTCTGGGGCTGAAGAAAAGCATCGGTACCGACAGAGCAATCATCGGCACGCCGACCATATGGGTGATTTTGCAGCCCAGAGTGGTGTGCTGGCTTTTGTAGTACTCCAGCGTCTCGGCGTAGTCTTCCTGCACGTCCTTCTCAGTGTCCATTTTATACATTCTCCCGAGACCGAAATTGGCTCTCAGTAAGCCAATCTGCGTTTCCCTCTAAAACTACTCTACCTCAAAATCCCATCCTGAGCGAATAGCTGTTGTTTCTAGCCGGCCAGCCCAACCGAAAACCCATGCCAGTTAAGAGTTATCAGACTTTGACTGCGCGGGCACATGGCCCTGGCATTGAGCGGCCTTTTCTTTTTACCCTTTCTTTCATCACCTCCATCCTTGCCATTTGATTTAAGCTAACCTTTTTAGGGAATTGACAGAAATAGAGCCTGGCATGGCAATAACCATCCGGGATCGAGCTAAACTTTCTATGGTGAATCCTGTCGAATAGCGTTTTTCGTCCTTGAAGGACAAGAGGAAAGAGTACATGCCGAAGGGAAAAGGTAGCGGTAATAAAGACAGAGCCGGAAGCAAAGAAGAAGGCTGGGCTCTGGCGCGCGACTCCAAGTTCACCGACATGCTGGTTGAGATGCGTGTCAGCCGTCAAAAATTCAAAGAGACCAAGCAACAAGCTATGCTTGACAAGTCTCGTGAAACGCTGAGCGATGAAAAACTCGACGAGATCGAAAAAATGACTCTCATCGACTCGCTCACCGAACTGTACAATCCGCGCACTTTCTTGAAAAAGCTCGAGTATGAGCTGCGCCGTGCTAAGCGCTATAAACGCCCATTGTCACTTTTGATCATGTCAGTCGACAAACTGGACGACCTCGGTCGCCTGCACGGACAAATGTTTATCGACGACACTCTCAAAGCAGCCGCCAATATCATCAGAGGCGCCATTCGCGACGTCGATGTGCCGGCACGCTGCAACAACAACCAGCTGGGCGTAGTCTTTCCTGAGACTTACTCGTCGCGTGCCATTGTTGTAGGCGAAAGAATCCGCGAGAAAATCAAAGGCGTGCCGATCAACGACGAACTCAGGCATGTAAGAGTGACTGCCTCGATTGGCGTCGTCTCCTTCCCGACACATGCTCGCAACGAGCATGACTTGATGGCCAAAGCTCTTGAATTCATGGAGCGGGCTGAACAAGAGGGCGGAGACAAGGTCTATAATGGCTGAGTCTTTTTAGACTCTCGTTGGTTTTATCAATTTACTCGTGTTTCAAACGGAGCTGCAGTTCTATGTTTGTTCTGTTTGCTCTCAACTGCATAAAGGATGGAACATGTTTTCAGTGAAACGTCTTCTCAGTACCTTTGCCG
>CAZHEZ010000003.1:78655-100241 GCA_964531315.1 uncultured Candidatus Obscuribacterales bacterium
CTGACAACAGCGTTGTCTTTGCCGGCAGTCCAGGCCCAAGACGGTAAAATCTCGCCATCCAAGGGCATCTCGCTAACCATCTACAATCAAAATTTCGGCCTTGTGCGCGACTCTCGCGAGATGGAACTGAAAAACGGAATCAATTATGTAAGCTGCCAGGACGTCGCTGCAAAAATAGATCCAACCTCAGTCAGTTTCACATCTTTGACCGCGCCCAATCAGGTTGTGGTCAGGGAGCAAAACTACAAATACGATCTCATCAATCCCAATACGATCCTCAATAAGTCAATCGGCAAACCAGCTAGATTCAAACAGTATGTGGCCAATGGATCTGTCGTAGAACTGAATGGAACATTGTTGAACGGGCCTATCGCTACAGTCGGCTCAACCGACGGGAGCAGCTCGGAAGTTTCTCAAGGACTGGTTCTCAAAACAGCAAACGGCGTCATTCTCAATCCGGAAGGTCAGATAGAGCTTTCAGAACTGCCGGAAGGACTGGTCTCCACTCCTTCGCTCGATTGGAAACTGGAAACAGACAAACCCGGGATACACGATATAGAAATCGCTTATCAAACTTCCGACATCAACTGGAAATGCGATTACGTTGCAGTCGCCAATCAGGACGATACTAAATGCGATATCACAAGCTGGGTGACTCTAGACAACAAATCGGGTGGCACGTATAAAAACGCAGCATTAAAGCTAATCGCCGGCGATGTGCATAAGATTCAAGAAGATGCCGCGGTGCCTGAAGGCATGACACGTGGCATGGCCGTGCCGGCGTCAATGCCGCCACCGCCGCAATTCAGCGAGCAGTCTTTTGCCGAATACCATCTTTATACTCTGGCCGGCAAAACCGACGTCAACGACAACGAGACCAAGCAATTGAGCTTATTCAATGCCAGCCAGGTGCCAGTGAAAAAACTGTTTGTTCTGGACTCCGGCAATGCTCAGGTTTTTGGCGGTGACAATGGAGACAAACGCAAAATCCAGATCAAGCTGGAAATGCAAAACAGCCAGGACAATCATCTCGGCATGCCCATGCCTAAAGGCAAAGTGCGCGTCTACAAAAAAGATGCAGACGGAGCCTTGCAATTTGTCGGCGAGGATCAAATCGATCACACGCCCAGAGACGAGAAGATAAGAGTTTATCTCGGCGATGCCTTCGATGTAGTGGGAGAAAGGCGCCAGACCAATATGGAACAGCCGAACAACCATTTGCAAAGAATGTCCTATGAGATCTCGCTTCGAAACCATAAGAAAGAGGCAATCCGCGTTCAAGTGATCGAGCATTCTTACGGTGACTGGAAACTTACGGCGCAGAGCCAACCTTCAGTAAAGAAAGACTCGCATACATTTGAGTTTCCCGTAGACGTACCAGCCAATGGCGAAATGAAAGTCACGTTCACAATCGAGATTAAGACATAACCGGTAGGCGTTGCCTAATTCGAGAGTTTTAACTACGGACGTGTGCGGTCTTAATCTTCAGTGTTTTGATGCAAATACTTCCGGCTCGACCGGGCATGGAATCGCCACAAGCGCTTCCAGAGCCATGTGCCTGGATTGCACTTCGCGTTTGAACTCGACAAAGCGCAATGGAATATAGACCAAAAATGCGATTGCCCAGGATTGCAGGGCGCAGATGCCGACATGCATTGCTTCGGTACCGGGTATTGCTCCTGATGTCATAACACCCACAGTGATACCGACAAACAAAGCTATTGTTGCCGCCCATTTGAATTTCGGCAGCTCGTCCAATTCAGGAACGCGACCAAAACACTCCGGATCTCTAGAGAAAACCTTGCGCATCAAAAACCACTCGGCCATGACAATAAGAGTCGGCGTCGGCACAATCACGCAATTGAGAGAAGCAATTGATTCGAGCGATTTTGCCGCTCCCGACACCGAAAGCCAAGCGGCCATCGCCGCGCCCAGTATGGCAAGCACCGCCACCCAACCTTTATGATTCCAGCGCTTCAGATTTTCGCAAGCGCTTACCGAACCGAACAAATTGGAATCGTTGCAAGCAAAATAGGAGGCAGTGATTACGATAGCGCCTAAAATAGCCAGTCCGCCAAACGAATAATTGTTCATCAAGCTAGTGGCCGCGCCGTATTCCGTGATGCCTGTCAGTTTGGCCACCATGAATCCGGTACATGGAAATGTCACTTGACCGATCATCAGTGCCACTATCATTGGTATCGCACAGTTGCCAACTTTTGGATGGCTGAAACGCCAATAGTCGGCCTCATTTCCCCAGACGGCAAAGCCGATAATAAAGGTGGAGATAGTGGTGAGCGCGCAGGCAAAGGATTTGTGCGTCACTTCGCTCAAAACACTGGTCGGGCAGGACGGGACCGTCTTCAAAAATGTGTATGCGACCCAGATGATAAGTACTGGCGCGGCGACGAAGCGGGCGAAATTGGCAACTCCTTTGAAGCCGAAGAAATTATTCATGGCCATAAGGAATGCAAAACCAACCGACAAAATCATCAAGGGCGCTTTCCAGTGGAAGAGCCCCTCCAGCCCGTCGGCCAGAAAGAGGGCAGCCAATCCGTACCAGGCTATAAAAATGAGGACCAAATTGAAGGCGACAAGTTTTGATCCCCATCGTCCGAAGATGCTGCGGCTGAGCGCTGCATAACTGAGTCCGCTGATGGCACCCAGTTGACTGGCAGGAATTGTATAAGCCAGAAGGATCAAACAACTGATAAGCGCGCACCCCAGCACTTGAGTGAGCGTAAAACCCTGTTTGCTCCATTCGAACCCAATCAGAACAGAGGGAAAAGAAGTCACCATCGTGATCCAGAGCAGTCCCATAGTGATTGGACCGCGCCTTTCGCTTGACGGGACCGCCGAAAAGGGATGTTCATGCTCATCATGCGGATCTAATGGTTTTCGATCGTGCTTTTCTACATGCGCCAGTTTTGTCCCATCCGTGCCGCCTTTGTGGGCACGGGGACTTTTCGAAATCGTTGAGGTCACGAATTTCCCTCTCTCTGGAATGTGAACACGGGTTGCCAAGCTGCCCTGATTAGTATCTACTACAGGGTTTCTGAGAAAAAGACAATCTGGTTTTCCACCCTGGCACCGTCTTCACTGGGAAAACTACGAGTTATTAATTCGAAAAAAACTTCTATCAATTAAACTCTTGACTGTCATTGTAAAGGCTTTACAAAGACCGTTAAGGGCTCGTCAATGCAGGTTACCACCTCAAGACTCGCAACAGAATCCAGATCGAGCCGGAAAAGCATTTTGCTAGTGGTGCTTTCCAGCTTCACGTGCTGGCTTGTCGTCAGCCTGGTCGGGCTCAACTGGTTGATTCAGACAGTCAAGCCGCTTCAATATATGAAGACAACGCGTTTTGTGCCTTTGGAGCAAAACCCGCTAGTCAGTAAGCTGCCCGCCTTTTTCAATTCGAAAGAACGCCCCGAGTTGCTTGTGCTGGGCTCGTCTTTGCCGATGGAAGCAATCGCTCGCTATGACGCTGAATACACCGGCAGTTTTGACGACAAGAATCTCGATGCGGTCCGAATATACACAGGCGCACGCTATTTGGAGCATCTGATTGCCGAGAAAACCGGCACCCCGATTACCGCCTTCAATCTCACCTGCGTAGCCTGCATGGCATCGGATGCTGAATTGATTTTGCGCCGCGTCATTGAAGCAGGTCGCGCTCCTCAAATTGTCATCTTCGGCATCGGTCCGCGCGACTTCATCGACAATCTTGTCCCGGCAGTCGGAAAGACCCCTGTCTGCCGGCTTTTGAGCAATCGCATCAGCCTGCCTGAGATTTTTTCCGAGGCCAGATCTTTCGATGAAACAAGAGATCTACTCGTCGAGCAGCTGGTTTATGTGTACAAAGTCCGCGGCGATTACAAGACAATGCTGACGGGATGGGCATGCGACCGGCTTTCACATCCTGCCGATCTCTATGAAGTAAACCAATTGGCAAAGATCAAAACCTGGAAACTTCAGGCGCCTGAGAAGAACAGCGCTTTCAAATCCCCGTGCACGTCAAAACTCTCTGCCTATAACGATCTTTCCGAGTGGAAAGAGAGATATCAGCCGGCAAATTTCAAACGCTTCGAGAAAGAAAAAGCAAGCTTTCAAAAAATGCTCGCTGCTTGCAAGAAAAATGGAATTCGTATGATCGTCGTAAACATGCCGATCACCGATGAGAACAAGAATTTGATTCCGGAAAAACTCTACAGCCGATACCAGCAAGAAATCTGCAAAATGCCCTTGCAATTCGGCGACGAATTGCTCGATCTTGATGCCAGCAACGCCTTTCAAATCAGCGATTTCTACGACTCAGCGCATGTCAACGCGCAGGGCGGCAAGAAAGTGCAAGACGTAATGGTTTCGTCAGCAAAAACGTTAAGCCTCTAAACTAGTCTAGTCTAATCTAAATCCTTCATCGTTTTGTCTTCGGCCGATTCCTTGGACTTGGGCGGCTCGGTAGGTGAAGGAGAAACTTCAGGCAATTGCGAGCGATCAGGAGCAGGGGGAGGGGCCGTATTGCGCTCTTCGGAAGCGTGCGGACGCAAGCGACTCAAAGTGCTGCTTGAACTGTCATTACTGGTGGTGCCGGATGAATCACCGGCAAGCGCATCCGGTTTTGACTTCTCGCCCAGACGATAAGACTTGTACAGCTTGCCGTCCAGATAGACCTTGAATTCATTGGTGCCGTTCATTCTTACAGAGGTGCCGGCCACAAAATCAATTGTTTTGGAATCCCGCCCCTGAAGCGGCTGGACAAACTCATCGACGACCTTCTGGTCACGCGTCCAGAGCACACGTTTGGAAACAGTATCAACCAATTCAACTTTTACATTCAATGAATTGACCGGTTCATCGCCAGGGTTCCAGATCTCACCACTGATCTTAGGCATTCCACCTTCCAGCCCGACGTTGACGCCGCGCAATGTGACTGACGGCAGCGCATTGGATGGATCTATGGTCTTTGCTTGTTGCAAATAACCATAACCGGCATCGGTATCTCCGGCATCGAGCAATTCTTTGCCTCGGCGCGTCAAAAGCGCGGCCAGCTTGTGTTCATAAACCGGATTATGAGTGGAATATTTGATCGCCAGACGAAGCTGATCGATAGCCAGGTCGAGCTTTTCATTCTTATCATAGAGATCGGAAGCCATCTCGTAATTCTTGGCGTTTTGGGCAATTGCATTTAGCTTACTGAGATAACTAAGTGCTTTTTGATCGTCGTTTTTGGCTGCAAAATTGGTAGCCATTTTTTGATAGACGGTAGCCAGACGCGCTTCCGCTTCGCCAAAGCGAGAGCCTTCGCGCAAATCTCTTACTTCCTCCCAGCAGCGCAATGCCAGATCGACATTGCCCGTGCGCAATGCTTCATCACCGTAAAGCGCATCAAGATCGGCAAGTTCGGCCTTTTTGCCGGCCACATTGTTTTTAGCAAGCGGGCGCAAAAGATCGAGCGCCTTTTCATACTTGCCCCGCTGTCGATAATAATTGGCGAGATCCGAAGCCAGTTGCGGTTCTTCCACCACACCCGAGCCCAATTGTTGGGCCTGGCTGATTGAATCCCAGGCTTTGTCTACTTGATCGACGCCCACATAGGCTCTGGCCAGGGCCAGAAAAACGCGCGGATCTTTATTGCGCAGGGCGGCAGCCTGCTCCAGAGTGCTGACGGCAAATGCATACTGCCCGTTGGACAGCTCTTTTTTCCCTTTGATGAAAAGCCGCTCGTCATCGGGAGTCTTGGTCAAGAAAAATATAGTGGCTCCGGCCGAGACCAGAAGAACTGTGACCGCTGTAAGAGCACCGACCATCGTCGGCAAGCGGCTCTGTATGCTGACGCCCAGTTTTTTGGAACGTCTTTGCGGATGAGACTTTGCCTCGTCATAAGCCATTTCGTCGGCATTATGGGCTGGTCTCTCCATTGTCTCGACAGGCGTTCCTTTTGAAGTCCTGGGGCTTTCGGGCCCATCTGCCTGATCGTCAAATTCGTCTGTGGCGCCTTCCTTGAATGAAGCCCCGCAGGAGACGCACCTTTCGTATTGATTGGGATGATAAAGACCGCAGCCTGGACACTTCATAGTTTACGTCCATAGAAAAACTGCGCGGTGAGCCGATTGCCAGCTTTCGCTGTCCTTGCAATCAAGCGCTGCCGCGCAGTTTTCACTAGTGATTTGGTGGAAATGACTCGCATGCCTCGTAAGGGAGATGTGCTACTCCCAGATTAGCGCATGTAAAGTCTACTTGATTTCTACCTTGGCGCCAGCCGCTTCCAGCTTTTCTTTCATCTGGTCGGCTTCTTCCTTCTTGACCTTTTCCTTCAAAGGCTTCGGAGCGGCATCAACGAGATCCTTAGCTTCTTTCAAGCCAAGGCCGGTGAGTTCGCGAACGGTCTTCAGGACTTCGATCTTCTTGTCGCCGACGGAAGTCAGGATTACGTCAAAGTCGGTCTTCTCTTCAACAGCAGCAGCGCCGCCAGCAGCAGGTGCTGCTGCGAAAGCCATAGGTGCTGCGGCAGTGACGCCGAACTTTTCTTCCATTTTCTTCTTCAGGTCAGCAGCTTCCATAAGGGTGAGCGATCCGATTTGTTCCAACAGATCGTCAACCGAAAGTTTCGTAGCCATTTGTATTTTCTCCTCTAACTATGTCTTCAGCATGAATTACACAGAACTCGCCTAAGCGGCAGGGTTGTTCTTCTTAGCGACTTCTTCAGCCAGTACAGCGATGTCGCGAATAACGGCTTCGAGAAGTCCGGCAATGCCTCTGGCACCGGAATCCAATCCACCCATAATCGATGACAACAATTGTTCTTTGCTGGGCAACTCGGCAAGACCCTTAACTTCATCGGAAGTGAGAGCATTGCCTTCAATCACAGCGCCTCTTACCGCGCCCTTTTTAATGGACTTCAGGTAATCGACAACCGTTTTTGCAGGTTGTGCGGGGTCGTCGTAACCGATAACGATTGCCGACGGTCCCTTAGCCAGTTTTTCGATTGCGGCAAACTCACTACTATCGGTAGCGATCTTAATGAGAGTGTTTTTAGCAATACGGCATTTGGCTTTGCTCGTATCGAGCTTTCTGCGAAACGCAGTGATTTCAGCAACTGTCAAACCGCTCAAGTCGGTGACAATTGCCACTTTGCCGTCTTTGAAGAACTCTTTGAGTTCCGAGACGATTTCCTGCTTGCGTGCCTTGGTGGCCATTAGCGCCTCCTTATTCGTATCCCTCTAACTGTTGGCGAACAGTTAAAAAGACCAGTGCAACGCAACTTTTTGAAACTCCCCAGAATAGAAAAAATCCCAGGGATATTTCCGCGGGATCACAAGCAGAGGGTACATGGATGTACTCTTCTGAATCGACATAGTCGAATTTGTGACCTCAAGCCGGCTACTCATTGATAGTTTCCTATCGGAGTGATTAAGCCCTGCTCACGCGAGGGCACCGTGCTGTCTGCGGTCTAATCGCAAAGTGCGAAGGTGTATTTTTCCAATAATATGCGCTCCGGTCAACCGATTTGTCGCTCAAACAGCCCAACTGTAAGCGTTTCTTAATGGATGGAAGCCGGAGAACCCTCGCTGAGGGGGCGATTGACTCCCTTTTAAGCCCAACAAGTGTTCAAGGCTGCCAAGAAGACAGCTAGCCAGTAGGAAATAGTGACGCCATGGGCTCCAGCCAGTAGCGAAAGCCCGCATTATCTTCCAGCATGATTGCTTGGTGACTTTGCGGATCGAACCATACCTTCATTTTCACAGGCGACCGGCCCTGGATTTGAAAGTTTGAAAGATGGCTTTGCGCCTGGCCGTTCGAGGTCACCACATAGGCTCTGGCCGTTTGCGGGTGCAGACCTGAAATATCAAAAACATAGTAGTAGAGCGGCTTATATGTGTGCGTCGCCGCACTAATAAACCTGGATTTGGCCACGACTTCAACCTCTTGCGGCGCTTCGCTTTTCACTATGTAAGTCGCATAGCGGCCCTTATGAGCGTTGACCTTGCGCCCTTCGATTAATGCGAAGGCAAAAAACACAATCGGAAGAAGAAAAATGATGAATGGAAATTGCGCCGAAAAAATACCAGCGGATGAGACCAGGTAAAAAGGAATACCAAAAAGAAAAACCAATACGACAAAAATTCCGCTGATTGGATTCTTGCTAAATCCCTGCAAATCCGGATGAATCTCGGTAAATCCGTCCGGTACCGGCAAGTGCTGTTTTTGAGCGATCAGATCATGATTATCCAATTGGTTTTCCAATCTGAGCAGGCGGATAAATGGGACGAAATCTCGGCTCTAACCAGAAGCGATAACCGTTCGAATCCTCGGCAACAATAGCCAGTTTATTGACCGGGTCGAAGTAGACATTTAGTTCCACTTCGCCTCCGTGATAGGCCGGGTTTTCAGTAAATAGGTTCTCAGCCTTTCCATCTTTGCTTATCGCATTGCACCCGTACTCTCTGGGATGGCGCTCTGGAAAATTGAAAACGTAATTGAAATATTGACGGTTCCAGGAATATTTACGAATGAGTGGCTCTGCACCAACAGAGACCTTCACCTTCTCAGGCGCCATGTGTCTGTAGATCCACGTCGCATAGCGACAGGCATAGGTATTGGTTTTCACTGAAGCTAAAACCAGAGCTATGATGCCGATTACAACCAAAAGAGGAATAGCCAGACTGTAATCATTATCAGTATATGCGATCAAAAGAGAGCATCCCGACATTGGCAAAAAAACAATAGCTATGACAGCCAAAAAAAACTTCAATGAAGACGATTTCTTAAGTGCATTCAGGTCCGGATGAATGTCTCTATAGTCATCCGGAATTGGGGCTCCTGGCCGTCCCCACCAGTCATCATCTTTAACAGTCGGATCGTAGACTTCGCTCAATTGATATTGATTCTCCCGTTGCTGCTCGCGATTTTAGATCTTGAATCCTGCAGGAATATTCCTGCAGGGCCTTTCCACTGTGGTAATTATGTCTGCCATCTCGATGTTCTCGAACTACTAGATAGTTGGGATCTGAGATGCATTCGACTGCAGCCAGTATCGATAGCCTTTGCCATCGTCCAGCATAATTGCTTCGTGACTGTTCAAATCAAAGTAAACCTTCAATTTTTTCGGCATGTTCGCTGGTTATTTGGTTATACGAAAATTGGGATTTGATTTTTCCATTGTATGAGACAGCGTAATCATCCAGAAGAGAAGAAACCTGTTTATGAAGTTGACGGACAAACGCTTGAGGTCAGGGTGAAGGTCTTATAGTTGGCCGGAATTGGCGTGCGAATTTTATAGGCTGCAACATCAAATCTATCCACTTTCCGTCACCTGGAATAAATGCCGTCGCCTCTGACTGTCCTCTGAAACTATAGCTGAAGTTTTACTCAGCGGATAAATCGCACTCTTTCGCGCAACCAGAATCGTCGACCCGAGCCATCTTCGGCAACCTCTAAAATCCAGGTTGCGTAGCGGGCAAATTCGACTTTCTGGTTTTGAGCCAATAGCGCTTTCTCGCCTCACCGTTTTCCGTTACAAAAAACGCCTCAACGACCTGCGCATTTTCGCCTTAAAAAGTGAAGCTGTACAGATAGCATTCGCTGGTTTCGCCAATGTCAAAAGTGGAATGATAAGCATCAACTTGCACAGGCGTGACGGTTTTCATTATCCAGCTGGCATGCAGGCACTCTTTTGTTCTCCTGTATCCCGAGTAAAAAAGCCCGGCGGAAATCCCTACTATCAATAAAATTCCGAACACTAATTGAAAAAGATTTCCGTAGTCTTTAAATGCAATTACGCCGGGAATCAAATAAGCGATCGCTATCACAAAGAGAAGCCAGAGAAAGGAGAGAAATATATAGAATTTATGAATACTGATCGAACTGAGGTCGGGATGCAAATCTTTGAAGTTGGCGGGTGTTGCGGCGCTTTCTTTTCTTGCAACAACTGAATTGGAAAGATTGGCGCTCGAATTGAGCGCTGTTTTCATTTCAGATATCTCCGCATCTGTTTTAAGCTCAACCGGCTTGGCGTCTGACAAGTTCAGCCGTTCTGAATTAGATTCCGGAGTGATGTCGGACATCGATCAATCAACCTTTCACTAATCTTCAATCCTTCTTTGCCTCAACCAATATCGCGTTCCATCTTTGTCTTCTGCCGCTATCGGCAGGTCGCTTTCAGGGTCTACAAAGACACTCAAATTAAGATCGTGGCGCCACATTGATCGGTCGCGACAAATCGGCAGATTGATTCTATCTTTTGTAATCACATATGGTTCGAACTGAACACCCGGGTGTGCTTCCAGCGTCAATACATACGGGTAAACTGTCGGCCCTTCACTCTTTTCTTCAACTGTGAATAATTGCCCTTCCATATCAATCGCTTTGCAGTTATTGAAAATCCAGGTTGCCTTGCGGGATTCTTCTGAATTGACTTGCATTGACCAAGCAACGGCCAGCCCGATCATGAAGATGACCGCCAAAAGCGCGATATAGGGGCCGGCCTCAGCCATGCGTCCTGTGGTGATAAGCAATATGGTCATGCCCAAAAAGGGCAGCACCATTTTCGAGACAGCGACTCTGCCAAGGCGGCTGGGCAACTTGCGCTCACCAAGAACCTGCAAATCCGGATGAATTTCTTTGCAACTAGCCAGCCCTGTGGAAGGCTCAGCTTGTGGCACAGGTAGTTTATCGCTCACTATTCAGATTCCGAAATCGTTTGCAATACCACCAATCGTTATACCCAAGGGGCGCTAAAATGGCTTCTTTTACCAGCGGCAGGCGTCTATGCAGATCTTTGAAAAACATGTCTTTGTTTGCGTGTCAGGAAAAACCTGCCCGGGTCAGGGAGCAGTTGAAGTTTTAGATGCGCTCAGAAAAGAGATTTCGGAGCGCGGGCTGAAAAAACAAATCAGAATCAACAAAGCCGGTTGCTTCGACCAGTGCGGTCACGGACCGGTGATAGTCGTCTATCCGGAATCAGTCTGGTACGCACATGTGACCGTCCAAGACGTCCAGGAAATAGTCGAGTCGCATCTGTTAAACGGGCAGCCCGTGGAGCGTCTGCTATACGACGGCTCCGGCCGTATAGTCTAAGACAGTTATTGAGCGACTTATAAAAGAGCCGATGGGAGGCGCCCTCATGACAAATAGTCGAAACGAGGCTGCAAGCCACTCCCACCGACTAAATTGATAATACCCCAGCAAACACGTTTCAAACGGTTATGGCGGCAAAAAATCCAAATTCGGCTTAACGTCCGTCAGGCCTACGTTTGCGCGGGTAAACACCCTTTGAAATTGCCCACAGGCCAATTTTATCGAAGGGACAAGGGAGCGTTCTTGCAATTGCTCGATCCTCTTGTCATCAAGCAGCTGGATCTGGCGAATTAGCTCCGGACGCTTTTTGGTCAAGGCCAATAGCAGATACAGCGCCTTGGATCGGTCGTCATGCGATGGTCTCAGGAGGTCGCGGCTGTAAACGTCCACCATCTCGGCATAAGGAAAGTCATCCGGCAGAAGAGCCAGGTTCTTGAACAGATACCGCGTGACCAGAGTACGCACCGTAATATCGATATCGTCCACGGCGGCGAGCAAATGTGCTGCAGTATCAGGGACTTCTCCGGACCAATTCAATAGTTCCACTGCGTTGGCGCGCCTGACGCCATTGGGATCGTGATCGATCAAATAAAGCAGTTCTTCTCGCATAGGCCCGCAGTGTTTTATGAGATCCCGGACCATTTGATTGCAGACTTCATCGGAGTAATACTTGATGCCGTCACGTATTTCTTCGTCGGCCGGACGTCCTTGCGCTTCAAGGAATTCCAGCCGCGTGTGTAATTTCGCGAGAATTTGAACGGGTTCTTCAGAGCGGAAATTGACCTGATGGGGATCCTGCAAAATCCGGCAGGGCAAATCTTCTTCGGTCCCATATATATCCACCGAGAGGTAAATGTCGCTGCCGTCACCGGTGACAGTTTGGATATTGGCCTCCAGCCGGCGCGCTTTCAATGCCCGCCTCAAGCGCTCGACAGCAGATTGTACCGACCGGTAAGAAGCGCCATTGTGCAGAGCCAATATTCTTTCCAGTTCTGGGCGAGACATTTGCGATGAGCCGTAAAATTCAAGCCCCACATAAGCCCCGCCGCCCGATGCAAAAGCCGCGCCGGCAGGCAAAGTGAGGCTGAATATAAGGGCTGCAGATACCGAAACAATCGATTTAATCACCGCCAGTGGTGCCACCGAGTTTATCTCCTGGAGCGCTTGAATGATTTCTCTTCATATGGTTTTTTCTCACGAATTGATTTTATTCGCTCTTTCAGATTCTTTGCCTCCACCTGCCTTTTCGCTCTGACAAGCACATCTGCATAGGCTTCCAGAATGGGAATTACGGCTTCATCGGACTTTCCGAATTCTTGCTCGGCAATAGTCAAAGCTTGCCGGGCAGAGGCAATCGCTTCGTCGTTTCGACCTGACAAAGAATAGTTTTTCATCAGAGTCATCAGGTCATCGAGCACGAATTCGTTACCAGAAGTGCGCACCGAAACCTCGAGATCCCCGGTTTCCAATCGGCGCTTCTTGGTGATCACGCCTTCTTCCCCGTACAAAACCTGTCGCGCCGCAAGGGCCGCCGATATGACAACAGCGATGGCGATGCCGGTAAGAAGGGTAGTGTCCATGAAAACTTGATTATTCGCCGCAAACCCGCCGGGCGTCCGGCATGGGCGATGCAATACATCGCCTCTACAATATACCCGGTTACACTTGAAGACGCTAAGCAGGCTCGTTGCCTATAATTGGACCTTCATTGTCGTCCTATAAAGAAAGGAAATATGCCTGACTACCTGCTGGAAATTGGAACGGAAGAACTGCCCGCCGCGCAAATTAATGAGGCGCAAGCAAAACTCGAACAGCTGATGGAGGAGTCTCTCAAAGCCAACGGACTGACCTTCGGCAGCGTCAAAGCGATGTCCACGCCCAGACGACTGGCTGTCCTTGTCAAAGACGTCCAGGCTAAGCAGGAAACCACCACCAATCGAGTCAAGGGACCCAAAGTGCAGGCGGCCTTCGGAGCCGACGGCAAGCCTACGGCCCAGGCCAATGGATTTGCCGGCAAATATGGCTTGACTGTCGAACAGCTGGAAAAGGAAGAAGTAGGCGGTGTCGAGCACTTGTTCGCCCAGGTTACGGTAGTTGGAAAACAGGCCCAGGCGGTTTTTCAAGAAATAGCGCCCACCCTTGTCGACAAGCTGCCTTTCGAAAGGCCAATGTGCTGGGGCACCAATGAACTAAAGTTCTCAAGACCGATTAGATGGATTGTCTCTTTGCTCGATGAGCAAGTAGTGGAATTCGAGCTGGCCGGTCTTAAATCCGGCCGCATCACTCAAGGACATCGCATCTTGAGCCCGGGTGACATCAGTTTGAAAAACCCGGCTGAATACAGCGAGAAATTGAGGAATGCAAAGGTCCTTGTCGACCCCGAAGAGCGCCGCAATACAATCCAGAAAGGGGTCCTGGCCAGAGCCACGGAATTGGGCGGAGAGGCCCGCCAATTGGGCGGATCGCTTCTCGATGAGGTGGTCAATCTGACCGAGTGGCCCTATCCGGTGGTCGGCCAGTTTGCAGAAGAATATTTGGAATTGCCGGACACTTTGATCGAAACGATCATGGTGCACCACCAGCGGTACTTCCCCATCGAGAAAAAGACCAAAAACGGCGGCGACAATAATCTGCTGCCTTATTTCATCACGATTTCAAACAACGACAGACAAGAAGCGCAGGCATCGATCAAGCAGGGTAATGAGCGCGTCATCAAAGCGCGGCTGGCCGACGGCAAGTTTTTCTATTTTGACGATCAAAAAACCAAACTGACAGATCGAAAAGCCGCCCTCGATCAACTCACCTTCCAGGAAGGACTGGGCAGTTATGGAGAGAAAGTAGAACGTCTGGTTATGCTGGCCGGCGTCATCGTCGACACGCTTTCTCTGGACAGCAACGTAGCCATGTGCCTGGAGCGCACCGCCAAATTATGCAAGCTCGATCTGGTCAGCAACCTGGTCCGGGAATTGCCGGAATTGCAGGGTTATGTAGGTTCCTGGTACGCGAAAAAAGAAGGCGAGCCGCCCGAAATCGTCACAGCTATATCGTCTCACTATGCGCCCCGGCACACCGATGACGAAATTCCAAAAGACGCGGTCGGGCAGTTGATTTCAGCAATAGACAAACTCGACAATGTAGTCGGACTGTTTGCGCTCGGCAAAAAACCCTCCGGATCAAGCGATCCCTATGCCCTGAGAAGACAGGCGCAGGGTCTCGTAGACATACTTATTGAGGGGCTTGCCAATAAACCGCTTTCAATTTCAATGCTTACAGATCGTTTGCTCGATCAGTTTGAACCAAAACTGAAAAACTCCAAACGCGGCTTCAAGCGTGATGAAATTCGCACGGAAATCAATGAATTCATCATTCAGCGCCTCAAAGCACGATTGCTGGAAAGCGGCAAAGGAAGAGAGATTATAGACGCGGTTCTGTCCATTAAGGATCCGCTGGATGATGTCAGCGACGTGCTCGTGCGCCTGGCGTTAATTGAATCGCTGGCCAAAACAGATGAAGGTCTGGCCCTTTTTCGAGTCGGCAATCGCATCGGCAGAATTCTTCAAGGCCCGGCAGGAGATGAAGTCTCAGCCTCACTCTTTAGCGAAGATGCCGAGAAGAAATTATGGGAAAAATTCTCCACAGAAGTCGAGGCAGTGCTGAGCAAAGAAGATCACGCCGGCTACGAAAAAACTCTCAAGCTGCTCACAAAAGTGACGCCCGAGATTGATGTTTTCTTTGACAAAGTCATGGTCAATGACCCGGACGAAAAGAAACGCGCCAATCGCAGAGCCTTACTTAATCGCATGTACAAGCACTTTGCCGCTGTCGCCGATTTTCCAAAATTACAGCCAATCATTCCGGGCGGTCAGCCCTGATTTTCAATCAGTGTATTACAGGTCATATCTAAATGCCGAACAGTCGTAAGTCGATGAAAACGCGAATTGCTGCTTTTGCTCTTTCAATTTTGGTTTCACTGACCGGATTGCAAGCGTGTTTTACTCCAGTCCTGGCCTTTCCTTCCGTGCCGGAAGCGGTTTTGAAAAAGCCGGTTGCAGTTGTGGAAGATTCTGTCAGCACATATGTTCCATCTGCAGCGGCGCCAGGAAATGGTATCGCCGTTAATATCATTTTTCCGGAAAAGGCGCGCTACAAAGCAGGCGCTCCTATTGCCATCGTCGTCAATGGCAATGAGTTGCTCAGCCTGCAAATGTCGATGCATGCCGCCAATAGCGGTATTGCCGAGGTGCGCTTTGCTTATCCAGGAAAAGGAACCAAACTCTTTCATTCCGACGGCATCTTCGACAATTTTGGCGACTGCTGCAGCACTGCCCTCAAGGACGTCATTCTTTTCATGAAAGGGGAAAGCAACGACTACAAGGGTCGCTCGGTGCGCGAGATCATTCCTGTGCCATTGGATCAAAGCGTAGTCGGGCTGGTGGCCTGGGAAACCGGCGCCAATCTCGCCCTTGTTACCATGGCCAAGTTCAAGGAAAAGATTCCCTTTATTTCTTACCTTGCCTTTTTTGAAGGCGCAGCCGGTGCGATGTTCTTTCCGGATTGTTTGGGCACGGTCAAAGATCTCTCACTCAATCGCCACTACAAAGAAGGCAGCGCCGCCACCGGACAGATACTGGTCGACTATAGAAAGCTGATGTTTTCTCCCAATGCCAAACTTCACCCGGGCGTTGCCAAAAGAAAAGGGGACACGGAAATACCCGGGGTTCTTTACTTTGACGAAAATGGCAACAAGCAGTGGGACGAACAGTTGGAATACCCCATCCCCTATGCCTCTGAAGTTGGGCTGGACAAGCAAATCTACGCGCCGCCTGTAACCGAGGCGTTGATTCGCCACACAGTTTTTGTGAAGAGCCTGCCCAAGCCGCCTGAAAAGAAAGATGACACTAAAGATAAGGATGGTAAGGACAAGAAAGACAAGGATAAGGCTAAGAAAGACAATGATGACTCCGACACCGATAGCCAGGACGACAAGAAAGTAAGCAAGGGCAAAGACAAAGGCGACAGTAAAGACCAAGGCGATGGTGACGAAAAGACCGCAAGCAAAAAACCAAAGAAACAATCATTTCTTGAACTTCTGCGCTGGCCTAGAAGCGTAGCCACGCTTGCCGAAAGCAAAGCGTATTTTGAATCGAGAGACGGTTCGCTCTATGTAAAAGAAGTTTGTGAGGCTTATCCAAAACTCCTGGTTGGTCTATTTGGCGCAGTTGTCGGCCACACGCAAAGGCAACCTGACCATCCGCATATCGCCCTTCTATACAATCAGTTTCTCGACGCCAAACCCAGGTGGATGCGCCTCAATCCTGAGCCGGTTTATGTTTCCACCCTTTGCCGCAGCAATATTCAAAATTTCCAGCGCCAGACAAATGAGCCCAACTCAACCCTTGATGCCGCCAACATCATCTCCCACTTGGCTCCTCTCGGTCTGGTCCCCGAATATGCGTGGATGGATGCACTGGTAGCTGAATTGTCCGATCGCTCCAAGTCCGGCAATCTCAAGTCTCCTCTTGATTCCGTGCTTTCGGAATATACGCCCATTGCCGACCCGTCCAAGGTCGAGCCGGAAAAGCCAGATTCAAAGCCGGGGATAAAGCCAAAGACGGTAGGCGCCAAGGAAGCAGCTGGAAACAAAGATGACGGCAAGGCGTCTCCTTAGATACAGCCGAAAGTACCGGCCGTTCATTCATGTTAGGATTAGGGAGCAAAAGATCAGCAGATCTTAAGGCTGCAGAAACTGCAAAGATTGAGGACTGTCCATGTTTAACGTAGGTCCCGGTGAAATAGCCATAGTTTTTACGCTGGCGCTCGTGTTGTTTGGACCCAAGAAGCTGCCGGAACTCGGCAAGGCTCTCGGACAGGGTTTGGGCAATTTCAAAAAGAGCCTGTCGGATGCGCAGACAGAAATGAAGGCGGCAATGGAAATCGAGGACAAGACTAAAGTCCCTGAAGAAGAAGCCAAGCCTCAAGCCTGAGTTCATTTGTCAATTTTTAAATGCCGAGAAAAACAGTAAGCGGTGCAAGCGGACCCACAGAGGGTGCGAAAAACAATCGTCCAGCCAGGGCGATGAAAAAGAATGACGCCGCCGAAAACATCACTAAAACTGAATCGAGAATTGCCAAAGACGGCGAATTCCGCGTTCAGTACAGCAAAGAACTGCCACAGGCGCCTGACAAGCCGAACGTGCCGTTTGAGGTGATCTCCAGCTTCAAACCGGCAGGCGATCAGCCGAAAGCAATTGCCGCGCTCAAAACCGGCATCGAGCAAAATCTGCGTTTTCAAACTTTACTTGGCGTCACAGGCTCGGGCAAAACCATGACCATGGCCCAGCTCATTCAAGAAACCCAGATGCCGGCTTTAATACTGGCTCACAATAAAACGCTGGCTGCTCAGCTTACCAACGAAATGCGCGAGTTTTTCCCCAACAACGCAGTCGAGTATTTCATCAGCTATTACGACTACTACCAGCCCGAGTCGTACATTGTCTCCACCGATACATTTATCGAAAAAGAAGCCAGCATCAATGACGAAATCGACCGGCTCAGGCATTCTGCCACACGTTCTTTATGGGAAAGAAACGATGTGCTCGTCGTCGGGTCGGTCAGTTGTATTTACGGTCTGGGCGTTCCGGAGCGCTATTTGTCTGCCGCCATTGAGCTCAAAGTCGGACAAATAATTGACCGGCACGAGATTCTCACTTCTCTGGTCAACATTCATTACGCCAGAAATGACATGGTTGTCGAACGCTCCCGATTCCGAGCGCGCGGCGATGTGATTGAGGTTTATCCATCATACGAAGAACGCATTTTGCGCATCGAGCTTTTTGGCGACGAAGTAGAACGGCTGGCCATCGTCAATCCGGTCACAGGTGAAATTGAAGAACTGGCAGATGTGGTGAGAATATATCCGGCCAAGCATTATGTCGCCGACGAGCAAGAACTGGAAAGATCGATCGAGCAAATTGAATTGGAGCTTGCCGAACGCCTTGAAGAGCTGGGCAACCAGGGCAAACTTCTGGAAGCGCAAAGGTTGAAGCAACGCACTCGCTTCGACATTGAAATGCTCAAAGAAGTGGGATATTGCAACGGCATTGAAAATTATTCGCGTGTGCTTGAAGGAAGAGAAGCCGGACAGCCGCCCCAGACCCTGGTCGACTACTTCGTGCGCAAATTCGGCAAAGACGGATTCATCACTTTCATAGACGAATCGCACGTCACCCTTCCCCAATTGCAAGGCATGTATGCCGGCGACCGCTCTCGCAAAGACACGCTTGTAGAGTACGGTTTTCGCCTGCCCTGCGCGCGCGACAATCGCCCGCTTACATATGATGAGTTTTTCTCCAAGGTCGGCAAAGTGGTTTTTGTTTCGGCCACGCCGGGCGACAATGAGCTCAAACAGAGCAGCCAGGTGGTCGAGCAAATCATTCGCCCCACCGGTCTTGTCGATCCTGAAATCGACGTGCGCCCGATTGAAGGTCAAATCGACGACCTGATCAAAGAGATAAAGATGCGCTCGGCAATCAGCGAGAGAGTGCTGGTTACGACACTGACCAAACGGATGGCAGAAGACCTGACGGAATATCTTCAAGAACTGGGAATTAGAGTGCGCTGGCTGCACAGCGACGTGAAGGCATTGGAGAGAATCGAGCTTTTACGCGACTTGCGTCTGGGCGAATTCGACGTATTGGTCGGTGTCAATCTATTAAGAGAAGGTCTCGACCTTCCGGAAGTCAGCCTGGTAGTGATCATGGAAGCCGATAAAGAGGGCTTCTTGAGAGCCGAGCGCTCACTTGTGCAAACGATCGGGCGGGCCGCCAGAAACTCGGCCGGACGAGTAATCATGTATGCCGACCGCATGACCGATTCGATGTCCAGGGCAATTGGCGAGACGCAGCGCCGCCGGACCATTCAAAGACAATTCAATGAAGACAACAATATCGTTCCGACAACGATTATGAAAAACATATCGAACCCCATCCTGGAAGCCTTGCGCGGCAGACCGGAAGGTTCCGACGATCTTTCCATCGGCGAAATGATTTTCCTCGAGGGTGGGGAAACCCGCCGTGAAACCGCTGGCAGTAATCAGAGAGCAATACCGGGATTGATTAAGAAGCTGGAAAAAGAGATGAAGCAAGCAGCCAAGAATCTCGATTTTGAGCGCGCTGTGGAACTTCGAGATCAGTTAAAAGTATTGCAGGAAAGATCGTTGAAGAACAGGAAACAATGACGGGCGGAGGCGTTTCGGCTGCGGCTCTGGCGTCGAAAACGGCTTAAACTCCGTTAACAAGACGAGCACAAGTACATTTCCACACTTATACTGAAACCAGGCGTTGCCAAGCAACCATTGTTCTTTGGCGCCCGGCGATCTCTTGACGACCCTAGCGTTCAGGACGCCTTGCTCAATCGCCTATAAAAGAACGCGAGGCCACAAACCGAGCGTATAAATAAGGAATCTGGATTGAACTTTCCTATCTGACCCCGCCCTGCCTTTGAGCACTGTGACGTTTGAAACGGTCACAAAACAACATTGCGCGGAATTGTTAGGGAACTATTTAGAAACCACTTGAATACAACAGACGCACCTATGATGCAAGCACGGAGTTCGCTTAGGAATTCTCTCCATCCATAACAATTGGTCCGCTTCGGGGACATTTAAAAACCATACGGATGGAATAAGAGCTTTCTAATCGCGGCGAACAGTCGATCTTGGTATGCGTTGCTTACCTGCTCGAACTCGAAACCCTTATATAGAGGCAGTTATGGCGAAAAAGTCCCCGGATAGCGAAAAAGTCATGGGCGGTGCACTCGTAGAAGACGAGAACATTGCAAAAAGAAACGAATTAGAAGATCTGGATCTTATGGATGATGGCGATCAATTCACCATCATTGATGACGAAGAAGATCCATTGGCGGATGACGACGACACACCGGTCGAACTTCCTTCCAGCAGAGAGATTGCCACCGAAGATTCGGTAAGACTGTATCTCCGTGAGATCGGTCGTATTCAACTGCTCAAGCCGGATGAAGAAATCGAGCTGGCCCGCAGAATTCTGCAGGGCGACATGATGGCGAAAAGAAAGCTCGTTCAAGCCAACCTCCGCTTAGTTGTATCGATCGCCAAGAAGTACATTGGTCGCGGTCTGTCTTTCCTGGATCTGATTCAAGAAGGCAACCTCGGTCTGATCCGCGCCTCAGAAAAGTTCGATCACGAACGCGGCTACAAGTTCTCGACATACGCCACATGGTGGATCCGTCAAGCAATCACCCGCGCTCTGGCCGACAAATCACGCACAATCCGTGTGCCTGTGCACATGGTGGAAACCATCAATAAACTGAAGAAGGTTACGCGCCAATTGGCTCAAGAACTCAATCGCAAGCCGACCGAACAGGAACTGGCTAAGTCGATGGACGTATCACTCGTCAAACTGCACGAAATCATCAAAGCAGCCAAAGAGCCAATTTCTCTGGAAACACCAATCGGCAAGGAAGAAGATTCCCGCCTCGGTGATTTCATTGAAGATGCTGAAACTGACAGACCGGAAACTACCGTCACCCACGAACTTCTCCGTCAAGATCTGGCGAAGATGCTCAACGAACTGACTCCTCGCGAGCGCGATGTGCTCCGCCTGCGTTTCGGTCTCGATGACGGCAGACAACGGACCCTGGAAGAAGTCGGACAATTGTTCGCCGTAACACGCGAAAGAGTCAGACAGATAGAATTCAAGGCACTCAGAAAACTGAGACAGCCAGGGCGCTCCTCAAGACTGAGAGAGTACCTGTAAAAAGAAACTGAGGCGCCCGAGTTCAAAGAGCTCGGGCGCACTCAACTTATAAGGGACACTTAGGACAACGGGGGATGGGGAGTGAGCTACTCAGACGATTACGCGACTGCGTCAACTACACCCGATGCACAAGATCCAATTAAAGACTCGCCTGTAACTTCGGAGCGTGTGGTCGACACACAATCCGGCTTCCTGGTTGTCATTAAAAGATTAGAAGCCCGCCTGGCGCTGTCTGTAAAGCGCCGCATTGGCACTCCTCCGTCGAGTTCAATTCTTCTAACTCAAGACGAGTCACTGAAATTGGCTCGCATACTCTCAGACGACACGGCCGGCGAACCTGAAAACGGCAACGGCAAGGGCCGCAAAACTGGTTTTGCCAGAGACATCGACAACTGGATAAACACTCTTTCCAGTTCAAAAACCGAACACAAAGAAAGTGCCGATATTGGAGCCGGAGAGCTGGATGCATACAATCAGCTCGATCAATATGAGTCAGGCGATCCAGAAGGCTTAGAACGCTCGCCATCCTCTCGCTGGGACAAATTCATGATGGACGAGCCGGCACCGGAGTCACGCCGCGCCGCCAGAAAACGCAAACGCCAGACATTGACCATTCCGCCGGGCGCCAAGAAAGTAGCAATCGGTCTGGCTGCAACAGTCGTAGTGGTGGCAATAGCAGGAACTTTGATCGCCAACTTCAAAGGTCCGGATAATTC
>CAZHEZ010000003.1:100251-114066 GCA_964531315.1 uncultured Candidatus Obscuribacterales bacterium
TAATTCGCAGCCCAAGAAAGACATTCTTGCCCAAGCACCGCTTTCGGAAACCAGAGTCGACAAATTCGCCCGCGCCTTCGTCTCCAACATGCTGGATTTCGGACCGAGCACTTATCGCATGTCCCAGGTTCAAGCCATGTCGGTAATGAAGCCCGAGCTTCTGGACAATTACTGGCAAGAAACCAATTTCCCTCTGTCCAAGCGCCAATTAGCCAGCTTGCCGCAGAATCAGACAGTGCTGATTACAAGAGTCTCGCAAGAGCGCGTCGATGAATCTACCAAAGACGTCGACATTTATGCAGAACTTGTCAGCGCAGACAACAAAATGTCCAGCCCTGTGCATTTGAAACTGAAAGTCGCACAAACTCCCGACAACAACCTGCAAGTGATCGAGCAGAAAGATCTGACCGCCGGCACGCACGAGTAGAAATTGTCAATGTGCCTCATTCGGCGAATCGAGCAAACATGCGCGAAAGCATTGAGTCTCTGTCGGATGACGGTGGGCACATTGCTGGCCCTATGCCTGACGACATCGCCAGGATATGCAGCTGAGAGCGTCGTTCTCAAATCAAACGAAATGCATAAAGCCACGGAGCATGTTTCATTTGGAATTGAATTTATCAATCTGACATTTCTTAGTTTTGAAAAACCCAACGAGAGAAACAAAAACAATATTGTCGGATTCAAACAGGTTGTGATTTGGGATAGTGGAAAACTTGTAACCATCACTGTGTCAGACGAAGAGTGGCAAGAGACTAGGGCCCGCACCACCCATGGCTGCGTGAAAGGCAGAAGTCTTGCCAAAGCACGATTCACCTTCGATGTGAAACCTCAAGCGGCACCCGCGGATTTCAGTAAGGCAATCGAAGGAACAAACGTAAGACTGGTCTCAGCCGTCTTCTACGAAGAACGAAAAGGGAAGTGAAGCAACCAGTTTGTTCCTGTCAAAACACTACGCAAAGTGTTGGATGGGAATCAACGCGGTTTCGGAATCAAATAATCTAAAAGCATGCACAACATTCCGAACCTTATCACTTCGGTCCGCCTTGTCTCGGCCGTTTTGCTGGCGATTTTTTCGACAATGTCGCTGGGAAAGCCAGTATTTTTGCCACTTTTCATAGCAGCCGGAATTTCGGACATGCTGGACGGTTTTATAGCCAGAAAATTCAACTGGTGCACGGAGTTCGGCGCCAAGTTGGACAGTGTTTCCGATATGACACTTTATGCAGCTGTCTTTTTCTGTTTCCTAATTTGCCTGCCCCATCAAATGCGGCAGAACGCGCCGCTTTTGTGCTTCGGAGTGACAGCCCAACTGCTCCACTGGCTGTACAGCGTCAAAAAGCACGGAGGATTTCCAGCTTATCACTCGACCTTTTCTCGCGTATGCGCCTATGCAATGTTCTTCCTAGTGATTGCCTTTTGGCAAACGCGGTATGCATTGATCCTGGCGGCAATTCTTTTGGCGTGGATTGCCTGCACTTTAGAAGGCATCGTTATCACGACAGTTTTAAAACGGCCGATGTCGAATGTATCGGGAATTAGCGAAGTATTTAGCCGCCAGTGAGTATCTTCGCCCAATCGCGAGCGACTCCGGCTGTACTTTCTCTCAGACCGCGCAGCGCCTCTGTCCGCTTCATGATCGGCATCACGGCTTCCATTCCGCCCGATCGCATAGCGGTTATGCCTTCTTGCTGCAAGCCGATTATTTCGGCGTCGATAGCATCCATAACGGCCAGAAGTGAATAAGTGATGGTTTCGGCCGGGCTCTGTTGCGGAATCACTGCACCACCCGGGATCAACTGTTCAGCTGTTTTTTCGGCAGCAGCGTCAAAAACGAGCTGTTCGGTTTCGCTAACATCTCCTCGCGAAACACGAATCAGCCGGGCAAATATTTTCTTAGAGAGTGACGCAACTTGACTATTTCTCAAGGGTTTACCGTCGACAGACCAACCAGGTCCTTCGTTGAACATCTGGATGCTCAGCTCAATAAATGCAGGAATGGCCGGACGATTGGTTTCGTCCTCGTAGAGAAATTTGGGCGGAATAAAAGAAAAGCGCACCGACTTCGTGTCACCGCGGGCGCACATTCCCCAGACACTGTTTTGCAAATAGCCTTGATAGAGATTGCTAGGGTCTTTGATACCGTCACCAGCCGGGCGCCTGCAAGTGACTACAAAGGCTCGATTCTCTTCTGTTTGATTGTATTGATAAGCGTAGCGATTGAAGTCGTCGAACAAAGTGTCCATCAGTGCCACCATGCTCAACTGGCAGATCGGATCCTCCAGCGTGGCAGTGGCAGCCGGTTTTGAATCGACGTTTTCATTGACGTTCTGCAACCAGGCCATTGTCGCGTCGCCCACGAATGCCGTGTTCAAGGAGGACAGGATTTTTCTGGATAGATCTTCGGTTTGCCGCCGTCTGATCTGATCGAATACTTCGCCTTGCTCTCTGCTCATTTTTTCCCCCTGGATACTACCTTACTAATCGGCTGATAAACATTCGTAGTTCCTAAGTTGGTTGTTCCTCGAAAAACCGCAGAATAACTCTTGATTAGTGAAATGTTTCAGGGCGATTTTGGGCAAAATCTATCACCCAAAAGGGGAATGCCAGCCCATTCGGCAGAGCGATAATGGAAGGTTGGCCTATTGCTTTCGTCTGGTCAGAATGAGGATGACAACCCAGGCAATCATGGCGCCCACCATGTCAACTGTGGCGTCGGAAAGTGTGGAGCTGCGGCCGGGCACAAGTGACTGATGCCATTCATCAAAAAGAGCGTTGCCGAGGGTAAACATATAGGCTGCCATACTCAAACGTGTGCTATCCCAGCCTGTTGAAAATTCGCTGGCGCAAACAGCAAATCGAGTCAGCAAAAACAAAATTGCAAACTCGATCATGTGGGCGCATTTACGCACAGGAACATTGGCGTCGCCCAGATATGCTTCGGTGATGGCGCCGGAGTGGGCCTGATTGGAAAATAGAAAAATGACGATGATCCAAACTGCCACCGCCAACCAGGCCAGGTAAGCTTTTGTAGTTGAATCTTTTGAAAAGGATGTCATCGCGAGGCCGCCTGTTTCGATCTTGAACGCATGCCTTTGGAAGACCTGTTTTTCTGGGATACGTGCGGATGGTCGGTAACAAAGAATCGCCATGGACGTTCTACGGCTACATTGAGGCCGATACGCTCAGTCACGCTTATGCAATTGGCACCATATCCGGTACCGGGCTCCAGATAAAGTGAAGAACTGGTATCGAGCAGATCTATTCCATTGAGACTTCTGTCAATATCCCACTGGCGACAGAGCTTGCCCGGGCCCTCGGCGCCCGGGATGCCGAGAGCGCGGATCAGCACCGCCCCTGGTGTACCTTCGACCTCTGTGACCACGTTCAAACAAAAATACATCCCATAAATGAAATAAACATACGCAAATCCGGGCGGTCCGAACATGACTCGGCAGCGTTCGGTCAGGCCTCGATAGGCATGGCAAGCAGGGTCGTCTTCAGTGTATGCCTCCACTTCCACAATGGGGGCCCGCAGAATTTCGCCTGAAGGCAGAGTGCGCACCAAAACAACACCAAGCAATTCGGGCGCCAGCTCCACGGTCGGGCGCGCAAAAAATTCTCTTGTCAGTTTTCTACTTACTTCCACAAGAAGATAGTCTAACAAAGGAAAGTATTGACGCGCTGAACGCGCGTTTATGAAAACGCGCGTTCAAAACGATCTAAGAGGTTTCCTATCTCATCGCCCGGAAGAAGGTCCGAATGCCGCGCCTGGCCATATATCCGACAGCACCGCCTCCGGCCATTTGCCCTTGCTGCTGCATGCGGCCTCGTTTGCCCGGCATTTGATCGGTATTGCCCATCAATGGCTGGGATTTGACTAAGTCTTTATTGACCTCGCCTGTGGCCGTGCGTTGATCCTCGTTTTTGTTATAAAACGGTCTTCCATAGTCGGTGTACGCCACTACATCGAACTGCTGATAGGGCACAAAAGGCCTTTGAGACATCCGATCGTGCATGATTTGATCGGTGGATTTGAAAGCGCCCATGGGCGGCTTCATACCCTTTTCTAAAACTTGACTGGCCAATCTGGGGTCAAGAATACAATCGGAAGTCATCAACCTGTTTTTCGCTTCGTACTTTTCATCGAAGCCCTGCATGCGACTTCTGCGTGCTTCCTGCGGCGGATGCGAACGCAAGTGCTCTTGCTGCATGGCGCGGAATTGCTGATCTTTTTGCGCACGCGAGAGGTAGCGGTTGTTCCAGACCTTATATAAGTCTTGTCCGAGTTTTAGCTCGGAGACCAGGTCTTGTGGAGCCCAGTAGCCGGGCAGGCAGGTCATTACAGTGCCGTCAGGCGACAAAACAAAGGTCTGCAGATTATGCGGACCGGCACCATTGGTCGTGGGCACGGCATTGCCTGTGGGCATGTGCACGCCCGAAACACCAGCATAAGACTCGCCACTGATGTCTTTATAGCCAACTACAAAATTGTCTTTTAAATAGGAGAAAGCTGGTTCTTGCGAGAGCGACACGGCTCTCAGCGAATTGCCGGCACTTCAAGTGGCGCCGTCGATCTTGCCCAGCATGTGAATCCAGACTATGGGCTTGCCGGTGCGGGCGCCTTCACTGAGCGCTTGGGGCAAATTTGTATACCAATTAATACCTGTAGCCAACTCTCTGACTCGATAGGCAGCTTCATCGCCTTTGATCAAAGGCACGGCAGCGACTTGCTGTATGGCGAATAGTGAGAGTGCAGCCAGGCTTAGAAATATTCGTTTCATTTATAAACCGTCCGCAGTTGTGGGGGTTTGGTTTAAGCGCTCGTCTTCAAAAATGGACGCTAATGTAGCGCTCTATTTGTAAATACGTAATCCAGGACAAAAAAGTTCAAATTTCGAGGCGTCAGAAAGATTAAATCTCGGCGCTGATAATACATATGTACCCGATATAGAGCAAATCTCGCAACAGCCCATACTCTGGAGCTTTCCCACGATTAATAAGCAATTTCTTTGTCCGAAACCGCGTCTAATGCCAGATTTGCCTGTAGAAGGGACAATTAGCCAGTGGCAGAACAGCCACAAACGGCAATTCAGACCAACGGGCGGAAACAAACGTGTGCGGAATCGTAGGCTACCTGAACCTTAACAACGACAAGCTGGACGGCTCCAAAGAGCTAATCGGCGCTATGTGCCATTCGATAGCCCATCGCGGGCCAGACGAAGAAGGTTCTATCGTCATCGATTCGGCTGCCCTTGGCATGACCAGGCTGAGCATCATCGACCTGTCGACCGGGCAACAGCCCATCCCCAATACCGATGAGAGCGCCTGGATTGTCTTTAACGGTGAGATCTACAACTACAAAGAAATCCGCGAACACCTTCTGGCAAAGGGTCATAAGTTCAAAACAGCCAGCGATACAGAGTCAATCGTTCATCTCTATGAAGAATACGGCGTCGATTGCTTGCAGCATCTGGAAGGTATGTTCGCCTTCGCCATCTGGGATAGAGCCAAGCAAAGACTGTTCATCGCCCGCGACCGCATGGGCGAAAAACCACTCCACTGGGGCATTTTCGATGGTCAGTTTGTATTCGGCTCGGAAATCAAAGGATTGCTCGCTCACCCGAAAGTGACCCGAGACCTCAATCCTGTCGCCCTTATGAAGTATCTGGCTCTGGAATATGTGCCCGCCCCCAGTTCCATTTTCAAAGGCGTTAATAAGCTGATGCCGGCGCATTACATGATTGTTGAAGGCGGACAGGTATCAATCAAGAACTATTGGAACCCCAATCCTGAGCCCTGCAAACTCAATGAGAATGAAGCTTCCGAGCGGTTGATGGAATTGCTGCGCCGCTCAATTGAATTGCGACTGATCTCGGATGTTCCACTGGGCATCTTCCTTTCCGGCGGTATTGACTCATCAGGGATCGCCGCCATCGCCACAAAGATTGCCGGGCGCCCGATCAAGACGTTTTCCATCGGTTTTGCCGACCGCTCTTTCGATGAGTCCGAGCACGCTCTGGCAGTGTCCAAACACATCGAAAGCGACCACAATGTCGTCACATTCATGCCCGAACTGGCTTTTGAAACCATGTCCGAGCTCTGGGACATCCTGGATGAGCCGATTGCCGATGCTTCGATAGTGCCTACCTATTTTCTATCGAAAATGACCAAACGAGACGTCACAGTAGCCCTGGCTGGAGAAGGCGGAGACGAACTTTTCGGCGGTTATCCAACTTATCAGGCCCACGGCATGGCCGCTCTCTGGAAGACGATGCCGCGTTCTCTGCGCCGCCATTTGATCGAACCGGCGCTGATGAAACTGCCTGTGTCGCTCAATAATCTTAGTTTTGACTTCAAGGTCAAACGTTTCATTTCGGCGGTAGACGAGCCACCGATGCGCCGGCACCTCCGCTGGATGGGCTCCATTCCTGTAAAGGAGCACGGCAGCCTTCTCACCGGCGATATATACAGCCAGGCACGAGCCGGCAACCTTTCCGACAACGAAGAAGAGCTTTTCGATGCCCCTGGTTTCAATCGCGTCCTCATGCCCACGGGGCCCGGCAAAGATACAGCCGCTGCCGCCATGCGCCTGGACTTAAGCACTTATCTGCCGGACGATTTGCTGGTTAAATCCGACCGAGCTTCAATGGCTGCTTCGCTTGAGGTGCGCCTGCCGTTTCTCGCCTACCCGCTTGTCGAGTTCGCTCTTTCCCTGCCCACTTCTATGAAGTTGAGCCACACCAATACCAAGCTTCTTTTGAGAAAGACAGTAGCGCCGCTTTTGCCCGAATATATACTGAAGCGTCCCAAGAAGGGCTTTGGAATTCCAGTCGGCAAGTGGATCAAAGGCGAATTCCGTCCGATTGTTGATGAGCTTCTGGATGAGGGATTCCTGCGCCAGCAAGGCATTTTCCAGCCTCAATACGTAAGGGCGCTGCTCAAGCAGCACGATGAAGGCGCTGCAGACCGGCGCAAAGAGCTGTGGACCATTCTTCAATTCCAGTGGTGGTGGCGCAAATTCTTCATGGCATCTCGCGCCAGCGAGCTGGTCACGAATTGCAAACACTAAAATCGGCAGGAAGCTGCACACGGCTCTCTTGAGGAAGTTTGAAAAGGCGCTGTCCGCCCAATCATTGGTTTCGAGCGCCGCCGGCCAAGAGGCTTAAGCTTCCATACACGGGGCATATATACACTTGATTAGGTTCCGGACGCCTGCGTCCTGTCCCTAAATTAGTGCATCTGTTAGACTCAGATTGTGGGCCCTGACTCGATTTGGATTATTCGCATCCGTAAAAAGTGACCGGCACGGAACGTATTTCACCAGAAACAAACCTTCCTCCCAAAGAGGAATTCTTTGACGCGGTCAAAAGACATATCTGTCATATTCTCGGGTTCGATTACGGCTTCATCGATTTGAGCCGACAGCATGATTTGCTCAACGTTTACACCTTTTCTGCTGCCGATGATGATGCGGAAGCACGGCTCTTTGTCGAACAATTGCAAGACGAGCACGAGCAACCACTGACGGTGGCAAACACCCACCTGGCGCAAAAGGTCACCCACACGCAAGCACCTTGGGTGGGACGGGCTTTCAATAAAAATAAAGATGAAGGCGATGATGCCGAAGGCTATCCCTATGCAATCGTGCCGATGATGGAAAATCCGGTCTTCGGCACAGGAAAACAAAGGGGCTTGATTCGCGTCATTTCCTTCGACAGTTCAAAAGAAGTGACCGCGCAAGATGTGTCGACATTGAAACGACTGGGCGAACATCTGACCAGCAAATTGCCTAATGCAATCGATCTATTGGCCGCCGAAGAAGAAGACGATGCCTCCGAAAGTTTCAGCCAAAAAGACGTCGTCTTGATCGCTCATTCCAACCGCCTTTCACGCCGCCGCTACTCGCGTGTGCTGGGCAATCGTTACCAACTTTTGGAAGCTGAAAGCAGCGACAAAGCGATGGAGATGCTGCATCAAAATCGCATCGATCTGATTTTGCTTGATGCCGACATACAGGGTACGTCCGGCTATGCATTTTGTTCGGTGATCAAAGAATCAGAACAGTGGAAGCAAGTGCCGGTAATCTTAATTGCTGCCGACTCGGCCATGGCTGATTCGACCAATTCCAATTCCAGAATTGAAGGCTTCCGCGCCGGCGCCGACGACTGCCTGGCCGACACATGTGCAGATGCGGAATTGCTTGCTCGCGTCAAATCATCTTTGAAGCACAGACGCATTGAAAAGGAATTGGCTTCTCAATTGCAATTGCTGGATGACTACGCAGCCCGGCTGGAAGAGGCGACTGAAAAGCTTCACAAAGACAAAGCCGAAGAACAAGTAAAAGCAGCCAATTATCAAAAAGCCAAGTCCGATTCGGAACTATTGCGCAATCAGGACAACTTGCTGCACCGCATCAGCAATACAATCAGGCGCTCATTCGATATCAATGCCAATCTGCGCGACATGCTTGAAGAACTGGCCGGCTGGCGTGAATTAGATTGCTGCTTTGTCGTTTTGCCCAGTGAAGAAGAGCCGCAAGATTCAATCAGAGCAGAGTACACAACAGAAGTCGATTTCAGTATTATCTCCTCAAACGGCGACATGAAGTGCCTGGAGATTTTCAAAAAGAACTTCCAGGTCGAGCAAGCTCTCGTTTGTAATGACGCAGAGACAGACAGAAAATTCGCTCCATTTCGCGAACAAAACCTGGCCTCTGTGCCCATACTTTCCATGTTCCTCATCCCTGTCACCTACGAGCAAAAGCTCCTGGGTCTTTTGGGCGGATTCCGCTGCGAGCGCGTCGCTCACTGGGTCCCTGACAACGAAACTTTCTTGAAATCAGTCGCCGATCAAGTCGCCTCTGGTGTCATGAATGCCCGTTTGTATGCTCGCGTTCAACGCCAGGCCACAACCGACGGTCTGACCACTCTCTACAATCACCGCACCGGTCAAGAAAAACTGGCGGAACAATTGCGTGTCGCCGAGCGTTATCAGCGTAATGTATCGGTGGTGATGATCGACGTCGATCACTTCAAGTCAATCAATGACAATCACGGGCACCCGGCTGGTGATGCTGTTTTACGTTCGGTGGCCAGCATTATCAAAAATGATTGCCGCGACGTGGACATTCCGGTTCGCTATGGCGGCGAGGAATTCTTGCTTGTCCTTCCGGAAGTAAATACTGAAGGCGCCATCGTTGTCGCCGAGCGGATCCGGCGCAGCCTCATGGCCGAGGTCGTGCACCATGACGAAATTGAAATCAGAGTGACGGCATCCATGGGCATCGCCTCATTTCCAGAGCACGCCCAGAGCCAGCAGTCTTTGCTTGATCTGGCCGACAAATCCCTTTACCTCTCCAAACGCCTGGGCAGAAACCAGGTGCATGCCGCCCAGGATTTGAATCAAGACAACCTGATCGCCATAGAACAAGCTGAGCAAACAAAACTGGAAGCCAAAACAGTGGCTGGATATAAGCCGACCAATTTTGTGCCGCCCACCGTCTCCAAAGAAGTAGAGGAAAAAGAAGAGCTTGTTCCTGAAGTGGTGGAAATGGTGAAGGCACTGGCGTCCACGCTTTACTCGAAGTCCGAATACAATAAAGTCCACCATCTGGAGACAGCGCGTCTGTCAGAATTGCTAGCCAAAGTCATGGGTCTGTCCCAGGGACAAGTCGAGCAAATCCGTGTGGCCGGGCTGCTTCACGATGTCGGCACTCTGTCGATTCCAGTCGAGCTGATGACCAAAGACGGCGTTTTCACTAAAGAAGAAAAGGACATCATCAAGCAGCACCCTGTGTTAGGCGCGCAGCTTCTCAGACCAATCAGAGCCTTGCGTGATGTCTGCGAAATCCTCGAGCACCATCATGAACGCTGGGATGGTACAGGCTACCCCAACGGCATGAGCGGCGAGGATATTCCTCTTGCGGCCCGCATTATCGGCATTGTCGAAAGCTATCACGCCATGATTTCCGATCGCCCCTACAGACCGGCCTTGTCTACAGAAAGAGCCATTCAAGCCTTGAGAGAAGGAGCAGGCAGTCAATTCGACCCATTTCTAGTTGACATTTTTATTGCTGTTTTAAACAGCCTGAGAGACAACGAACGTCCAGAAGGGAGCCTAGATAAACCACCCCCCGCATGATTTCTCCTTATGCGCCATGCCCAATTCAGACGGTGAACTCAATGATCTCAAACAGCGGATAAGTGCGCTGGAGACCGAACTGGCCGTTGAAAAACTGAAAGCAAAAAAATTCGAAAAGACGGCTGCCGCCGCTCAAGAACAGCTGAGAGAATCGGCCAAACAACTGGAGTCGGCATCAACCAGCCCCGTGTCAGCCCTGGGCGAAAAATCGCAATTCATCGCCAAATTGACGCACGAATTACGCACGCCTTTGAATGGCATTCTGGGAATGTGCGATTTGCTTTTGAAGACCTCATTAAACGGCGAACAACGCGATCAGGCACTGGTTATCAATGAATCAGCCAAGTCGCTTCTGGATTTGATCAATGACTTCCTGGATTTCTCGCGAATAGAATCAGGCAAAGCAGAGCTGGAAATTATCGACTTTGAATTGATCGCATCAGTCGAGGCCATTGCAGACTTGCTGGCAGAGCAATCGCGTCGCAAGAATTTAGAGCTTGTCTCTTACGTCTCGCCCAAACTGCCTTCTGTGCTTAAAGGTGACCCTGGCTCGATCAGACAGGTATTGCTTAATCTAGCCAGCAATGCCGTCAAGTTTACTCAGGAAGGCAGCGTAATGATGCAGGCCGATCTTCTCGAGTCCCATGGAACAGATGACCTGACCGTGCGATTTTCAGTAAATGATACGGGCATCGGCATCGAAAGCGGCAATCTGGAGCGCTTGTTTGAACCATTTACACAGGCAAGCCTTTCTGTAAAACGTGAATTTGGCGGCACAGGCTTGGGCTTGACCATATCCAGAGGTCTGGTCAACTTGATGGGAGGAAAGCTGGCCGTCGACAGCACCAAGGGAAAAGGGTCTAATTTCTGGTTTGATCTTCCTCTCAAATCGGTAGGCGGAGGTTTGAACGGCACCGCCGTGAGAGAATTAGCGGGCCGAATTTGCTTGATCATATCGGCCTTTCCACAGCTTGCCTTAGTGCTGGACAGCTACGCAGCCGCCTGGGGCATGCGCGTCATCAACACAGACTCGATTGACTCAGCTTTCGCCGTTTTGCAAACCATGGAGCAACAAAAGAAAGGCGGAGCGGTGATTATTGACGGAGATTCCGTTGATGCCCACAGGCTTTTCATTGAGGCCGAAAATCGCAACCTCTTGTCTGCCAAAATCAGAATGCTGCTGCTCACCTCGAATTACAACGAGGACGTTGAATCGCATATGGTGGCAGAAGGATTCTCTGCCCTTTTGGCAAAACCGGTCAAATACTGGAGCCTCTACAATACCCTCGAACATATTCTGGTGAAGGCTCTGTCACCAAGGCTCGATCGCCGACTGACCGTGCAAATTCCAAAACTGGCCCATTCGGACAAAGTGATCCTGGTAGCCGATGACAGCCCTGTCAATCAAAAGGTCGCCCTGCTTCAATTGAAAAGCCTTGGGCTGATGGCCAGAGCAGTCTCAAGCGGGGAGGAAGCCATAGAGGAGGTTTTGGGCGGTGCTTACGCCCTTGTCCTCATGGACTGCCAGATGCCTGATATGGACGGCTTCCAGGCCACTCGGTCCATTCGCAAATCAGAAATAGGCACGGAAAAACACATTCCCATCATTGCACTTACCGGCTCAGCCGACGCCGATGGCCGCGCTAAATGCCTGGAGTCGGGCATGGACGAAGTCTTGATTAAGCCGGTTGCGCCCAATAAGCTGATGGATGTGATCGACCGTTTTCTCAAAGGTGAAAGCGCTGAGAAAACCCAGAGAATTACTCAATCACTGGCAAAACCTGATGCCTCGGTGGTAGCGGCCACGCCATTGCGCGACCCGGTTGATTTCGAACAACTGAAGAAAAGCTGCGGCGTGGATGTGGCCCACGACATCGTGCAGGTCTACCTGTCGGCAGCCGAGACACTTTTGGACGGATTGCGCGAAGCCAGAGAATCGCGTGATGCCACGGCCCTGGCCTCACTTGCCCACCAATTGCGCGGCTCCTCGCAAGCCGTCGGTGCCCAGGAGATGGTGACTCTTTCAGACAAATTGACCATTTACGCGCGCAAGAGCAATTGGATTGAAGCAAAAGAAACAATCGAGTCGCTTGTTTATTCTTTCAGCCGCTTGAAAAAATTTGCCGAACGCCTGCTTGCCGAAGATCCGGACTTGATGGCTAAGTGAAAGAGACTCTCAGAGCCTGAAGACAGAGCGCAAATCCGGCCCAATCAGTTTGGCCAGCTGCTTGAAGAATCTGTCGCCGCCCTCTGCATTTAAATGCACTGAATCGACAAAGTCGCTCTTTTCGAATCTGCCTAGATCGTCTGCCGCTAGAAAAGCAACGCTCTTTTCTGCGCAGGTTGTTTTCATGCCGTTTTGAATTTCCTCATAGGCGCTTGGAGCGATCAAAGAGACGTTTTCCCTGGTCAAAGGCATGCTCACCACAATTGTCTTTACAGATGCGCTCTTCAGTCTATCCAGGACCCGGCCCAGAGCGGTAATCTGCTCTTTGATGCGGGCATAGTCGGGCGGATTGTAGCGCTTTTTGTAAACGCCCAGGTCGGCCATTTTTCCGTCACCAAAATAAAAATAATGCAGCGCCTGCTCGTGGCTAATGCTGCCGGTGGAAATCGCCTTCGGTTTTCTGCCCAGCTTTCGCACCGCCAGTAGGACTCTTTGCCCGCCCGAGCGGAACTGCTTAGCCCAGGCATTGGCACCATAGCTCATCGACTGGATCAACTTTGCCTGAAACAAACCGGCACTGCCTGAATTGAATATTTCTTTGAGCGTATTTCGGCCCGCTACTTCGTGCAGGAATAAATTTCTGTCTACTGCCACCGTGTTATCCATGAAGTCTCTGGGCGCCAGCATGAGAATGGCTACGCGAGGCAGACTCTCATTCATTTGCATTTTTTCAAAGAGCAAATCGCAATCGGTCAACATCAAAGAAGGCACGCCCAGATCGACGACCGAATTGGCTTTGACTGAAAGCACACGTTTGAAATGCGCCATCTCGACATAGTTAGTGAGAAAGTCCGCATACTCGATTGGATCGGGAATAGGCACGGGCGCTTTCTCGAAATAACCGTCGGTGAGCACATGGGGGAAAATCACAAGCGATGATCCGGCCACCACAATGTCCGGCTTTTTACCGCAGACCATGTAATTGACGACCCGGTCGATGTAGGCCTTCGATATGATCTCAGGCGCATTGGCCAGCGTGCGCGTATGGTCAGGAAGCAGATTGGCAAGAAATGGAATGGCAAAGGCGATGAAAAGAAACACCGCCAGAGCAATTATGAATCTTGCTTTTTGCATCTAAGAACTAAAGGGAGGAGCCCTACGCTCCGCCGCCCAGAATATCCTGGAAAAGGAGTGTAGACAGATATCGCTCACCGGTGCTGCAAACTACAGTGACGATGCGCTTGCCCTTATTTTCCGGACGAGCGGCAATCTCGAGAGCAGCAAAGACATTGGCACCACTGCTGATACCGGCAAGGATGCCTTCCTCACTGGAAAGCTTGCGACCATAGTCGAGAGCCTGCTCATTGGTGACACGGAAGACTTCATCAATCACCGCCAGATCGAGAATCTGAGGGATAAATCCGGCGCCGATGCCCTGGATTTTGTGCGGACCCGGCTTGAGCGGCTGACCGGCCAGGGTCTGCGTTATGACAGGGCTGTCCGAC
>CAZHEZ010000004.1:0-96307 GCA_964531315.1 uncultured Candidatus Obscuribacterales bacterium
GCCGAAGCGGCCGCAAAAGTTGCCTCCAAGATCACGCTGGCAATATCGACCGAGATGAGCCTCGCTCCAATCTCACCAACCAGTGAGACAGTTTCCCCTACATATGTAGATCCCAATGCAATTACCGCAGAACTTCCCGTGCTCAATTTCGAGCCACCCAAGGCAGAAAATAGAAGCGGATTGAGTGGAAGTTTTCGCCGTCAAAACAGCGGCGAGCACAAAATGTCGCACTGGAAAAACAAAAAATCCACTTCCTCGGGCTCATGGGACAGCCGAGTTGAATTAGGTTTGCAGGCATATGAGAACAACTCAAAATACAGCAGCTTTGATGACTGTCCATCGCCAATTGATGAACTTCCTGATGGATGCAGCTTCATCGAGATGGACACGCAGGAAGAATTGCCGGTCATTGAATCTGAAACTTTCGGCACCGGTCATGTGAAGATGATCACTAACTATGACAATCAAGGGGCTGGCATTCGCAGACTCTCATCGATGCGCGATTCCTTCAAGATGCTTGAATGCCGCAATGAAGACGAGACTGTCAAGCATGTTGAGCCAAGCAATTCATATGATGCTTTCAATTCTTTCGTATCCTACAAGTCGACCGATTCTGTTGAAACCCAAGAGCCAGTCACAGAAGTAGCGGACGAAGCACTTGCCGATGTGTTCGCAGAGTCATTCGCTGATTTGCTGGCGGAATGCTACAGCGCCGCAGAAGCATATGAAGATCTAACAGATAGGTTCGATACCACAATCGAAATGGACAAGCCTGTCATCTCGTTTGCACCCGAACAACCAGAGCACTCTGTCGTTGAAGGCTATGCTGGAAACTTCTCGGTGACTGTTGCTGAATCGCTGGCAGCCAGCGATCTGGACGAAATCGCCAACCACATTCACGAGCAGATGTGCTTCGATCCCAAATCATTCGTTCCGCAAACCATTGATGGCGAGCCCATTGAAGCCGTATGTGTCTTCAGTTCAGAAAAGCTTTCCTTCAAAGCTGCAGAAACAATCCGCACCAATCTCGAGTCCATGTTTGCACTAGACTTGCTGGCACAAGTTGATGAAGTGGAAGAAGCGAGAGAGTCCGAGTTCGGTGTCGAAAACGTGACCATCGTATCTATCGAGGATTGCGAGACTCTGGAAATTGCAGCAGTCGGCGGCAAGCCTTCTCGTCAAAAAGCGAAAGGCACTGCGCGCTCCAAGAAAACTCAGACCCGCCGCGAAAAGCGCAACAAGAAGCGCACACCCGTCGTCAACGGATAAGTTCACTCAAAATTGCCTTCACAGCCATTCTCGATGTTGCTACACTCAACTGGGAGCGTCGAATCGAGTTTTGTATGAGCTGGAAACCTTTTTTTTGCATTGCTTTCTTAACTACCGCATTTGTAGCCAACCCAAATGTTGCGCTTGCATACAAAGACTTTGGCAATACCTTCCAGTGGAAGCAACAGCTGTTCATTCGCCAGCCGATTGTTCCAGGACCAATCACTTGGCGAGATAATGACTTTGAGATATCGGAACTTTTTTTCAAAGGCGATGACCGCATCATCGCCATGTCCGTCGATAAATCAACTGATACCGCTTACATGATCGCGCAGGCTCGTCCGGGCACTCCTGCAAAACTTGTCATCTGTGGAAAAGGTGCCCCTAAAGTGATTGCCTTTCCTGAAGACTACGATACCTGGGAGCGCAGGAATTGGCTGGTGGCCAGTGACGGACAATGTGTGCTCGTTTCAGCCAAGACCAAGGCCTACCTGCTCGAAGGTGAAAAGTGGTTGGAAAAGGAACTGGTTTGTACGGAATCAGCTGAATTTCTCAAAGGACCACCTCAGAGCGTAACTCTCTCAAAAGGCGTTCTTTATTTCAACTACTGGGGTGAAGAATTCGGCAGCGGTGTCCTTAGCTGCTCCTTAAAAGACCAAAAGTGGTGCATCGAAGACACTCGATTTACAAGGAAAACCGGCCAAGGATTTGGCGATAAAATGTTCGATTCTTATCAAAGAGACATGATTGATTCTCATGTTCGCGACTATGTTTTCGATGGCGAGATCTGGGGACTGGCAGAGCAAGAGGTGCTTCATAAAGTCGATGATAAGTGGGTTTCCGTAGCCGCTCTGCCTGATAGTGTAGCTGAGGAAATTTGTTCTATATGGAGAGATAATTCCGGAACTGTATTCGCTTCAACAGGCGTGGGAAATATCTATCGCCTCGAAAATGACACCTTGCATTGTCTGGAAACTCAAGCACTGGTTGAGTTTCTCGCCAAGAAAAGAGAGGACGCGGAAAAGGCACGGGAAGCCAATCCTGATGCACCAGCTTTGCTTATGGCCACGAGGCTGCTTGCTGTGACGGACAACTACATTTTATTGAGCGATTCCTATGCAAGTCTACTGGCGTTCGATTTGAAACGACATAAAGTGTTGGAGTGCGTGTCCAGCGACAGAAAAATCTTGGTGAGTGATCTGGCCAAGTTGCAATGAACGCTTTGGTGCACATTCTGCTAAAAACATAACTATGGCTGAAAGTGGAGACTCTTTGTGTATTCCTTCTCTCTCTCAAAAATATTAGCGCGAATCTTCTTGGCTCTTTCTCTCAAACGAGAGGCTAAAGTGTGCGCTTTCTCGTCATCGAAAGAGTCGGCCCAATTTTCATAAGTAATTGCTGTAAAAAGTGAGTCTTGCTTTTTTTCTTTGGCAAACATCTCATTCATCGTGACGATGGCATCCTCAGTCCTGCCGATCCCAGATAGCGCAAAGGTGAGATTCATGTATGAAAGATGCAAGGTGCCGTATTCGTCTATCTCTTCTTTGAGTATTTTTTCAATCTGCTGGCGGACAATATCGATCAATGGTTCAATTTTCTCTTTTCTTCCGATTGCGTGTTCTGCCAGTATGCCCAAAGCGATGTTATCCGAGATTGTGTCCGCGCAAATGCTCTTGAGTCCTCGGTCTGCTAACTTTCTGGACTGCTCGATGCGCCCATGTTCTGCATAACCGATAGCCAGTTTGAAAAGGGCTCTCTCGCTCATCCAATTGCCCGGGACTTCATTTTCAATTATTTCCTCCCATAATTTGAAGGCTTCATCATGATTGCCGCGCTTGTATATTAGCGCAGCCAGAGAGAGCGACTGCATTACAAAGGTCAATTGGTTAACGTATTTCCAATCGGCACGGTGCGCCGCTTTCTGTTTTCTAGCCCATGTCAATTTGGCTCGCAGGTCTTCTTCGTGACTTTTCTTGTCGCCGCGAGCTATCCATAAATACGAGCGTTCCATTTCAACGCATGTATCAAATGGCCTTAGTCCTTCTGGTTCTCTTACTGCCTCAGCCTCATTTATGAGCCTTTCAGCCTCCTGAAAATCCTGGTGATAGCAGATTTTCAGCCGGGCCAGACGGCACATCGCTTCTTCGATGATTGTTGAGCTGACGCTCGGTGAGCACGAGCCCCTTAATAAAGCAATCTCGAATGCTTCCTCTGCGGCGGTAAACGCTTCCTCTTCAAATAAGAGTTTGGCTAATGCCACATGCGTTTCTACTATCAGCGCAATTTGATCATTGTTATCGGGCAGAAGCGACAAGGCTTGTTTGTATTGTGAAATGGCTTCAACTCTATTGTAAGATTTCCTTGCCAGTAAAATTTTGCTTTTTGCCAGAGAGACAGACGTTGTTTCAGCTTTATTATCAAACCGGCTAACAAGGCTGCGCTGCAAAACCTCCGGCTCTCCCGTTCTTTCCCCCCGTTTGAGAATGCTGCTAAGAATTTCGGTTGGCTCAGCTACACCGTCGGAATTCAGCTCTTCGTGTATCGAGATAGCTCGACGCAGTATCTTTTCTGCTTCACTGGAGTCGAACCAAAGCAAGAGTTTTGCCATGCTAGTTAGGCACTGCGCGACTTTTAGATGGACAGGACCAAGCTCAGACTCATATATCGAGCAAGCACGTTCCAGGCAGGCATAGCATCTGTCTACCTTGCCCTTTTCCGATGGTGCCTGCGACAAAATCGACTCGCCCAGCATCTCCAGGCTTTGCGCCAGACTCTGATTGTTGCATCCGAATTTCTCGGCTTCCTGAGTAGCTGCCAGAAAATGCTTTTCAGCTGAGGCAAAGTCTCGCCTGGTCATGGCGAGACGCCCTTTGTCCATTTGTTCTTGCCATTTTTCGAACATCGGCAAGCCTGCGTTTTGCCACCTATTGGCCGTTATATTCCACGCAGCCAGTGAATTTGTCTTCCAAAAAGATAGGGCTCAGGATAAATTACGCTGCTTACCTGCGGAGTTTGTAAGGAGGATAATGCTTGCTTCGCCGGCAGATAATTCGGGGAAAGTCTCAATGTCTCTTGCAAATCGTCTTTGTCCGCGTTGACTTAGGGCGGAAGTTACTAAGCCTCTAAGCTCTCGTGCCTTGCCGGCGTTCTGCCCTTGCGGAATTTCTGCAGCAGAGAGTCGAACCAGACATAAACGACCGGTGTGATGTACAAAGTCAGCACCTGGGAGACGATTAATCCGCCCACGACTACCAGACCTAGCGGGCGTCTTGTGTCGGCTCCAGCGCCTGTTCCCAGGGCGATCGGCAGCGTGCCCATAAGGGCAGCCATAGTCGTCATCATGATCGGGCGGAAGCGCACCAGGCAAGCTTGGAAGATGGCATCTTTAGCCGCCATTCCTTTTTCGCGCTCCAATTCCAGCGAAAAGTCGATCATCATGATGGCGTTCTTTTTGACGATGCCGATCAACAAAATCAAGCCAAGAAATCCGTAAATGTCCAGGTCGACGTGGAAGATGAGCAGCGTAATCATGGCGCCTAATCCGGCGGCTGGCAGACCTGACAGGATGGTAAATGGGTGAATGAAACTTTCGTACAGCATGCCGAGAATTACATAGATGATTACGGTAGCCAGCAGGAGCAACCAGCCGAGATTGGAGAAGGAGTCCTGGAAGGCTTGTGCCTGACCCTGGAAGGTCACAGTGACAATGGCAGGTACGGTGGCAGTGGCGACTTGCGTTACGTGGTCGACTGCTTGTCCGATTGAATATCCTGGTCTCAAGTTGAAGGACAGAGTTGCGGAAGGAAACTGACCGAGGTGGTTGATCGCAAGCGGCCCGGTGCCCGGGGTGAGCTGAGCGACGGCACCGAGCGGAACCATCTTGCCGCTGGTCGAATGAACATAGAGCTTAGACAGTTGCTTGGGATCGCGCTGATATTTCGGCTCCAGTTCTAGAAGAACTTTGAATTGATTGGTAGGCGCGTAGATGGTCGATACTTGCCTTTGACCGTAAGCGCTGGCCAGGGTCTGCTCGACCCTGTCTTGTGTAATACCTAAAGCGGCAGCCAGTGGGCGATCGACTTTGATCTCGACTTCAGGTGTCGTAGCTTGAATGTCCGTATTGACGTCCATTAGTTCGGGAAAATCCGTCAATTTTGCTTGCAAGTCATTAGTCGCTTTGTACAGTGCTTTCTCATCGGGTGACATCAGTGTCACCTGGTAGGAGCTTTTCGTCGATTGTCCGCCGATGCGGATGGCCGGCGGTATTGTCAGGTATGTATTGATGCCCGGAATCTGTGCCAGTTTTGGTCGCAACTCTTTGACGATGTCGTCTGCTTTCTTGCTTCGTTCGTCAAATGGTTTGAGCGCTATCAAAACTCTTCCAGCATTACCGGCGGCACCACCAATACTGGACATCACACCTTCGACGCTTTTGTTCTTTTCGATTATGTCGGAAACAGCCTTCTGGTGGTGGCTCATCGCTTCAAAAGAGATGTCCTGCGCTGCTTCAGTTGAGCCCGAAATTTGTCCGGTGTCTTGCGTGGGCATGAAACCTTTGGGGACGATCATGAACAGCCATGCGCTTGCCGCTATGCCCGCGATCAAAAGGGCGAGAATAATGCGCGGGTGGGAAACCGAGATTTTCAGCGTTCTTTCATATTGATATGCCAGCCAATCCCAGGCCTTCTCCAGAGAGCCAAGCCACGGAATCGACGACTCGGCCGACTCCTGCGTCAGCCAACGGCTGGAAAGCATTGGCGTCAAGGTCAAGGAAACGAAACCAGAAATAAGGATAGAAACTGCCATTGTCACAGCAAATTCGTTGAACAGGCGTCCGACAATTCCACCCATGAGAAGAATCGGCAAGAAAACTGCCACCAGGGATAGCGTCATACTCAATACGGTGAATGTAATTTCTTTGGTGGCGGAAAGTGCCGCCTCGAAGGGTTTTTTGCCCATTTCCATGTGCCGGACAATGTTCTCCAACACAACCACCGCATCATCGACAACGAATCCAACCGACAGTGTCAATGCCATCAGAGATAAGTTGTTTAAGCTGAATCCAAGCAAGTGCATGGCCGCAAAAGTACCAATCAGTGATGTCGGCAGAGCCAGGCTGGGAATGATGGTAGCCGGCACATTGCGAAGGAAAAGGAAGATGACGAGCACGACCAGCCCGATCGTCAAAACCAGCGTAAATTCAACGTCTTCAATTGACGATCTGATCGATGTGGTTCGGTCATATAGAATATCCATGTTGACCGAGCCGGGAATTTGATTGCGCAGGTCAGGCAAAACTTTCTTGATTGAGTCTACGATTTGAACGGTATTGGTGCCGGGCTGTCGCATGATGGCCAAAACTATGGCGCGTTTACCGTTGTACCAGCTTGCTTGTTTGTCGTTTTCCACGCTGTCGGTGACAGTGCCCAGATCAGAAACGACTATAGGTGATCCGTTTTTATAAGTGACGACCAATTGAGCAAATTGCAAAGCATTGGAAAGTGGTCCATTGGTGTGCAACATGAAGGCGGAGTGAGGACCATACAATGTACCGGCCGGAACATTGACATTGCCTGATGTGATGGCAGTGGCAACGTCTTCCACTCCGACATTGCGCGCCGTCAGGGCATCCGGGCTGAGGTCTACGCGGACGGCATATTTCTGCCCGCCCATAACATTGACCTGAGCGACGCCCTCCAGCATGGAGAGACGCTGGGCGACGGTGGTCTCTGCATACTCATCTACGCTGTATAAGGGCAGAGAATCGGAACTCAGAGACAGATATAAGATTGGTGCATCAGCCGGATTGACTTTCTTGTAAGTCGGTGGTGTCGGCATCACAGGCAAAAGCTTTGAAGCGGCGGCAATGGCTGTTTGCACATCCTGTGCGGCGGCGTCGATGTCGCGAGTCAAATCGAACTGCAAAGTAATTGAAGTGGAGCCCAGCGTGCTGGTGGAATTCATTGAAGAAATCCCGGCGATTGTGGCAAACTGGCGCTCAAGCGGCGTAGCGACGGCGTTTGCCATGGTGGACGGATTGGCGCCAGGCAAACTGGCGGAAACTGACAGCGTTGGAAAATCGATCGTCGGCAGGTCGTTGACAGGCAATGTAGTAAAACTGATCATGCCGAACAGCACTATCGCCGACATAAGCAGTGTGGTGAAAATCGGGCGCTTTATGAAAAGATCGGAGAAGTTCATGGCACCGGCTCAGTAACTTTTACTTTGGCGCCTTCCGACAATTGAATCTGCCCGTCGGTCACTACCTGTTCTCCGGATTTGACACCGCTCAAAATAGCTGTCACTCCGTCGATGGAAGGTCCAACAGTGACCGGCACCATATGCGCCGCTTTTTTATCATCTACGATCCAAATGAACTGCCCTTTTTGTCCTGTTTGCACCGCTTGTGTGGGCACTACCACTGCATTGTGAATGCTGTCGAGGTTCATGACTACATCTACATATTGGTTGGGCCAGAGCGCGCTGTCTGTGTTTTCAAAAAGCGCTTTCAGTTTGACTGTACCGGTAGTGTTGTCAACCGTGTTGTCCATGAAAACGACTTTGCCGTCGTTGGCCAGAACCCTTCCACTCGTACGCATGGCCACAACGGTCAACACACCCTTTGCCGCACACTCTTGCACCTTGCGAAACTGCTCTTGGGGGACCGAAAGTTCAACATAGATCGGTGCAGTTTGCACGATGGTGGTGAGAATATCTTCGTCAGCTTTCACGACATTGCCTTTCAGAACCAGGATGTGCCCTGTTCTTCCATCGATGGGTGCATTTACTGTGGTAAAACCCATCTGGATTTTTGCGTTTTGCAGAGAGGCTTTGGATGAGGCAAGCATTGCGTATGCGTTTTTCAGATTGGCTCTATCAACGTTGACTTGTGCTTCTGCATTAGTAATGCCTGCCTGGCCGGCCTCGACCGTAGCGTTTGTCGATTCCATTTTGGTTTCTCTGGTCTCAGCATCCGCCTGTGAAACTGCCCCTGCATTGGCGAGAAAGTCAAAGCGCTGCGCATCTCTTTCTGCCTGTCTGGCCAGCGCAGCATCACGTTTTAGATTTGCCTTTACTTGTGCGGTCGTAGCTATATCCTTTGCGATTGCTGCTTCTGCCTGCGCGATCATTGCTTCTTGTTTTTGAACATCTGCATCTGCCACCAAAAGCGCAGCCTTTTCCGGGCGCGGATCGATGACGAAGAGGAGGTCCTTTCGTTTGACAATCTGTCCTTCTTTGAAATTGACCGAGACTACTCTGCCGCCTATACGCGGCTTTACAGAAACTGAATTGAGCGGGACGACAGTGCCGACGCTATTAAACTGCTCGGGCATATCTCTGACCGTTGCCGCCGCCAGGGTAACAATGGCTTCCCGCTTGTGCTTAGTCTGTTTCTTTTCCTGGTTGAAAAAAAAGTATGTGCCGGCGGCTACGCAAAGGAAGACCAGAAGAAGTATCAGGCGCACAGGCTTGCCCTTCTTTTCTCGTTGCTGTGAAAGCTGACCGGGTGGCGCTTCTAGTGTCAATTCGCGTCCTCGCGACAATGGCAATTCTCAGTCCAACATAGTTTAGGGCTTCGTTTATCAAGACGATCTTAAGATTGAGCTGGTTCCCGCCCTAGAAGGTTAATCAGCTTAAAAGTAGGGGTTGCTATGCCTTGTGCCTGCCTGCTTTGGGGATGTACCGCGTGACGTTGCCGCGGGACTTGGACTGCAAGAAAAGGTTGTCATCGGTTGTGCCTTAAAGGCTATTTTTTCTCAGTATCGGTGGCTTGTCTCTGAAAGTGGAAAGGAGCATGCCAATTGTTCCGCCCGAGGAGACTTCATAGGTGGCAGCGGCGTCCTCGCCATCATCAGTTTTGCCCTGCCATTGCCCGGCCATTCCTTTAAGAGTGTCGAAATCGCTTTCGGCGGTAGTGCCAGCGCAGACTGGCGTGAGGGAGCCGAGCAGGCAAGCCGCTGCAAAGACCCCAACCAGCTTCGATTTCCGGCTCACGGTAGGCCCTGCGTTCGGTTTGGAGCCTCTTATCTCGATCAGGATTGCGCCCTAGTCAATGAAGAGAAGAACGAGACAGTGACCGGACAACAAGCCGTTTTGAAAAAACTGAAAGAGGATTTCAAAACGGACACCAATGACGGAAAGACGATTGCCATTCTGCCGTTGTATCCTTTAGAGCTGAGAAACTTTTCCAGGGTCCTGCGGTTTCAAAACAGCAAGCATTCGTAACCGAGATGTTCGTCAAGATTGGAGAGCAGTGGAAACTCGTGCAGATGCGCGCGCATTGGACTGCGCTTTAGCGGCTCGCTTGAACTGTTCACTAAACTTGCAATTCAGTCGTTGACTGGAGGTGTTTCCTCAAAGATGCGTCTTACTTCTAACCATCTCTCTTTGAGTTCTTCGTATTGCGCAGTCAATTCGTCGGCCTGCCGCATGAGGGCGGTTGCTTCATTTTCGCGAGCTGCCACTGTCAAAATATCTGCATACTCGCGCAATATAGCTGCTGTTTTGTCCAGAGTGGAAGCAATAGGATGGGCAAGTTTCAGCCTGGTTTGTTCGGCAACGTTCGTCTGGGCTGCCAATGCCTTACGCACATATTCTTCAGCCTCAACCAGCCTTCCTCTTTTCTTGAGATAAGTCGCATAGGCAAGGCTGGCGTCGCGGATTCCGTGCAGTTTGATGTCCGGCGACTTTAAGGCTGCTTGACGGCCGGCATCCAGTGCTTCTCTGTGAGCCTCTTCGCATTCTTCAAATTGACCCTGTTGCTCGTAGATATCAGCCAATTGCAGCCAGAATCGCATTCTATAGACGTTGTGCGTCCATTCATGACCCAGCTCGGACAAAAGCGCTCTCAATATTTTTTGTGCCTGATCGTACTCTCTATTTTGGGCGTGGATTTTGGCGATAATCTGCAGCCGATTAGTTTCTAAGACACGCGAGTTATCGCTGTATCCAGGAGTGGTTGCTTCGCGCATTGCCGTCATAACCTCGGGTGGGTCTGATTTTGCCACCGCCAGCAGTCTGTCCATTTCCTTGAGAAGAGCTTCCAGGTCCTCCTTCTCAGGGCTGCCAATCTTAAAGGCAATGTCGAATGTTGTTTTCAGTGTTCCCCTTACCCCCATCGTTTTTCTGTACTGAGGGCGTATCGCAAAGACCGGTTCTAAGGATCTGTCGCTGAAGTCGATACATCCCTGGAAGTCACCAAGATCGAGACGAAGATTGGACAATTGTCGCAGCGTTGTGCTTTTCATGGCTTTCGGGTCGGCCGCAAGCGTAGAGGCTCTGGCCAGTGCATAGTTGAATACAAGCTCGGCTTCAAAATATCTCTTCTTTTCTCTGCAGCGATAACCTAAATCAATCAAGTCTTTAATTTGGGCTGAATGTGGATCAATGGTACCGGCATTGAATTCATAAAAACGCTGCCGGAAGCCGGATAGAGGGTGACTGACTTCCAGCTCGTCGGCCCGCAAGTTAGTCAGGCGCGCGGATTCTGCAACTACTGAGTGTGCTTCTATAGCGTTTGCAGCAAGCGCGTCTTTCAGCCTCTGGTCGGTCTCAAGACCCAACAGGCAATGGCGAGCGGCAAGGTGAAGCATGACGTCTTTCAGAAAAGCTTCATCGAAAGGTTGTCTGTCTAAAGAAACAACCGGCTGTAAGTTCATTTGCGCAGCTTGTCCAAACTGGCAAAGGCAGTGGCGACAGCTTGGCGCACCGACAGTTATGAGTTCTGCGCAAAATGGACAGCAATGATTTTCAGATTGTTCCTCTCTCCGCAGCGCCAGTTCGCTTTCAATTCTTTCCGCCGATAAGCCCAAAACCGCCAACCTGGGCTCCTGGCAAATCCCCTCGATGTCCGCGCCCTGACTGGCAAGTGCTACAAGAATATCCAGCAGGAGAGACTGAACGGCAGCGTTGGGCGGCGCATCGGGCCATTGCTCCAATTTTCTGAGAGTCTCTTGCGTTCCATCCTTGAATGAACCCTTTTCCAGCAAGTTTTCGATGGTTGTTTTTCCCTGTGACTCTAAAAAGCGTTTTTGCGTTTCGTCATCCAGGCGATCTCTAAGCACGGCAAAAGCCGGCAGCCATTCTTGCACCAGGTCGAGATTGCTTCTGATGCTGGAGTTTCTTAATCCGGCAAATTCTTCGGACGTCAATTCTCGGCGGCAAATGCGGCACCAGTTTGCGCTAGATCTGATATTGCCTGAGCAATGAGGACACCATTTGTATTCTGATTTTGGAAACTTCAGTTGCATTATTCATTCAGCGTTGAGCTCATCGCCGACGCTCAGGTTACCGGGCTGCGTGACAAGCAAGTTTTGACCGAACAAAACTCCTTCCATGGAAGTGCGGAACGTCGCCAGCGTTTTGAGAGGCTCTACGCCCCTTTCGGCCGTCTTTTGATCGGTGGTCGTAATCACGCAGCGAGCGCAAGGTTTTGCCGAAGTAAGAGTTATGCCGGATGGAGACGTGAGCGTTTTAAACTCGTCTTCTGCGAATGGTTCGCACCCGTCAATGACAATATTGGGGCGAAAACGGTTCATGGGCACGGGAGATTCAAGCTTGTCGTTGAGTGCTTTGAGTGATGCTTGAGATATGACCAGAAGAGGAAATTGATCTTGGAATCGAACGCTGCCATCAAACTCTTTGCCGTCGTCCAGGATGGGGCGCTTGAATCCGTCTTTCATTTTTACGAGGCGGCATTTTGTTTCTAGAAACTCGCTCAACCAGACCGCCACTTCATCACCTTCATCTATCGCATAGCATTCGTCTTTCCAGACGGTCACGCGTTTGAAGTCAATCGAGTCGTCATGATCTCGATGCGGTACGGCAATAGGCGCGCGTCCATCAGCACTGAGAGTCAATTCTCCATTGTCGCCGATTGCTGTTTTCACAAGTGCCATTTTGGGAATTTCTCTTTGCGTGAGAAATTTGCCGCTGGGCAAAGTGACAAGCCAATTGCGGTCGAAGGCAATTCCTTTTTCTTCTAAGCGGGCAGTGGACATCGATATGCCTGCCAGTGATTTAACTGGATAGCGATTCAATTCGACTACACGTACTTTTTTCATTGGCACCTTCCTGAGGATGATTCGCACCGCCACTACGGGCTGGCGTCGAATTCGCCTTTATGTTTGTCGCCCTCTTTTAGTTTTTTATCGAACTCAATTAATTGATCTGCGGATTCTTGATCGAGGTTGTCTTTTTCAGTTGTATAAACGATGTCACTTTCTTTGATATCGGTCCTTCCAATACGCAGATTGGCTGCATGGTGGAGCTTTTTCGACAAGTCTTGAGAGGGCGCGCGCAACATCTCAGCGTATGTCGAGCGTTTGCCGTTGCGCTCCGTAATGCGCTTATTTATTACGTCCAGTGCCAACTTTCTGCCGATTGGAATAGCGACGAACAGCGTTCCATAAGTGACAAGCGGCAGGAGCAGCGGCCACAATTCGTGCAGTTGCGGTTGCAAAAAGAGCCACCAGGTGCCCAGAAAATTGAAGCCGGCCAGCACGTAAACCATGATCAAACTTCCTGCTTGCGGACCGACGAAAGGCCAGCGAAGTTCTTTAAGAAACGGCTGGCTGACATGCACTTCTTTTGTCGTGGCACTGACTTGCATCGAGGGGAAGCTGTAGACGATGCCGCCCTCTTCAGTCACTTCGGGTTTGCCATTGAAGCGCACCAGCACAGGCAGAACGCCGTCTTCATCAGTAGGGGCGGCACCCGTGTACGGAGCCAGTTGTTCTGCCGTAACCACGCCACCATGATCGCGGATGGAATTGGCGATCAAAGTCCATTTTCTCTCTTCGAGGTTGGCGTTCGGATTGCCGTCGCCAAATAGGAAAGAGAAACAATCGAAGAGGAAATTGCTCTTGCGCGGGCGTCTTTGATCCGGTATGCCCGGGGTGGTTGCACCATAGGTTCCCCAATAAAGCAGATCGCGCAGGATTAGATAGTCGAAAAAGCCAAAGTGAAAGCCGCCGCCGAAATCATCTCTGTCGCTGTCGCCGCCTTTGTTGCCATAAATCATTATGGCAATGAAGATTCCTATGACAGCCAGGACCGACAGAATGAGCATGATGCCGAAGGAAATTCTGAGCAGAAAAAAGCCGATGTTGAAAATCTTCTTGCCAGCCACTTCGAAAAAGCGAGCGATGCCTTTAGCCAAATACGCGTTTTGAAAGCCGGGGCTGAATTTGTATGCGATATCGCCTGTGGTGGCGACCTCCATGTGCCCGCCGGTCTCCGCCGCTACTTTATTGAGCTCAGCCTGCGCGACCAATACCGGCAGACCGGTCTTGGCCGCGACGTCTGCTGCCGTGACGCGGCGACCGAGCGAATCAACCGCCTTGAGGACGATTTCCTTTTCTTTGGTTTTGGTTTGGGTTGCTGTTTGCATCTCGGACGCTTCCGTCAGTGCGGCTTTATTAGAGCCAGAGCCGCATCGGTAATAGCCAGTAAAGCACATATCAATGATTCGCCGGCAACCGCACCGGACGCAATTGGAATTACGTACAATTCGGCGGTTTTTTTGTTTATTTTTGACCAGATGAGGGCGATCGTGGCGCCGATGAAGAAAGCAAAGGCATTGGAAAACGGCATAATCCACGCCAAACCCAAGCCCATCGCCGACGGCATATAAGGCTTCCATTTCTTAGGTGCAAAGGCGTCCACTAGAGCCATGACGATGCCCAGAATGCCGCCGATGAGGAGGGCATAGCGAGCCGTGACCGGAATGTAGTCAATTCCTTTGGAAAGAGCTTCGGCTACTGCTCTCCACATATTTGAAGAGGGTGGATTGTATTTTTCCAGAGCTTCTCTGGTGGGAATCATCAAAAACCAGGCCGGAACAATTGCGATCGTGCCGAAGAAAACACCAAAGAATTGGGCGATAAACTGCCTGCGCGCATTGGCTCCCAACAAATATCCGCTTTTCAGGTCGGTCAAAAGGTCGGCGGAACTGGAGGCGATGTTGGAGGTGACGCTTGCCGCCATCAGGTTTGTCGTAATATTGGACGGCGCCAGAACGGCATAGGTGAGCTGAGTCAATTTGCCCATCGGTCCAATTGGTGTGATGTCGGTTTCGCCTGTCGAGCGGCAAGCGACAAGGGCCAGGAAAGCACTGACTATGACTGAGAACAACCCAAGCACTGGATTGATTGAAAAAGCCACGTATTCCAAAATGACCATGGCGATAGTCAGGGGAATCGCACCGATGGCCAGCCATTTCATTGGTACCTCAATGGAGGCGATGCGCTCGTCTTCTGAGGCGTCACCTGTGGCGGTGCTCTTGCCGAAGCTGCCGAATGATTTGGCGATGGTTTTCCATTGCAGCGCAAACGCGGTCAGCCCGGAGGTCACCATCAGCCCGGTTCCACCCCAGAGCGCCCATCCTTTGATTAGTTTTTCCGGGCCCGGTATTTCGTGAATGCTGACCACCCATGGACCAACTACAAAATAAAGGAGCAACGACCCGAACATCATGGTAGCGCAAACCCTCATGCCCACGATCATTCCGGCGCCAATCAAAAGAACGCTGGGCTCAAAGCCAAAACCGGGCATTTTGGAAAGATCGACGCCCCTGATGTTTCCTGAAAATGGAAACAGGTCGGGAAACTTGGGATAGTTGAGATGAAAGGTTTTCTGAAACTCGTATTCGCCTTTGAAAAAGCCCACGCCCAATCCAGTGAAGAGTGCAGCGACAAGAGAACGAGCCTGCAATACTGCTTCTTTGCTCTGTCCGTAAAGGCTCTTTAGTGTTTCTGCTGCAGCGATGCCGCTGGGAAAGGCGAGCTTTTCTTCGTTGATCATTTGCCGCTTCATGGGCACGGCAAGGAAAACGCCCAGCAATGCTGTAACCAGCGTCCAGGGCAGAAGTATTTGCCAGGGCACGTGATTGCCGGTAATTAATAGATATGCGCCAAAGGCGGTGCCAATCGTGGCTCCTGTTGAATAACCTGCCGCAGAAGCGGTCGATTGCATGCAATTGTTTTCCAAAATGCTCATTGGCGAAAGTTTGGGAAACAGGACGCGAATCGAATTCCAAATTACATATGAAAGAACGCATGCCGTGATCGCCACGCCGAATGCCCAGCCCACTTTAATCGACGTATACAGGTTTGAGATCGACATCAGCGAACCCAAGAGCCCGCCCATAATCACTGCTCGCAAAGTCAACTGTGGAACAGAATCACCGCGATAGACATTCTTCAACCAATACTCTTGCGAATAATTGCCCACTGCTTCATCAACAGACTCACCACCCTCAACATGCTCCGGCTCGCCTTGCGCCATCGCTGTCGTTTGTTCGGGAACCTCCCTATTGATGGGGTTCTCCTCTGGTGTTTCGCCTGTTCTTTCTCTCTCCGCCACCGGGCGTTTCCTCACTGATTGGACTGGTTTGTAGAAGCGTTTTAGTTTATCGATGCGTGTTCAATCGGTTCGATCAACGATTTTTCTATTCTGCAAATTTTACGCAGTTGGCTTGATCATGCAGAAACTGTCATTTTCCAGCCCGCGTACAGCGGCAGCCTGCGCCACTCTGGATATGCCGAGCAAAAACGCGCCCGTGCGCAAATCGCAATTGTTGGATTTGGCCAGGGCTTTTAATTCTTGATACGCTTCCAACATGATTGTTTTCAATTCCGCATTGACTCTTTCTTCGCTCCAGCGGAATTGCTGGATGTTTTGCACCCATTCGAAATAAGATACGACCACCCCGCCTGCATTGGCGAAGATGTCCGGAATCAGGGGAATTCCTGCCTTGATGAAGTATTCGTCGGCTTTCGGGGAGGTCGGCCCGTTTGCACCCTCGACGATATATTTCGCTTTGATGTCCTGCGCGTTTTCCTCTGTCAAAACATTTCCGAGTGCAGCCGGGATCAGCACATCGCATTCCAAAGTCAAAAGTTGATCGGGGCTAAAATTCTCTGCATCAGGGAATCCAGCAATGCCACCAGATTCTTTTGCATGCCTGAGCAGCGCTTCAATGTTGAGACCCTGGAGGTTTTTTATGGCACCGGTCAAGTCGGATACGGCAATTACTTTGCCACCGGCCTGATGAATCAGAAGGGCGGCCCAACTGCCGACATTTCCAAAACCCTGAATAACGAAAGTGAGGTCGCTCAGTGCCTTTCCTTCATCCTGCATAAAGGCCTGGATAGCAAACAGGATGCCTCTGCCGGTGGCGGCATCGCGTCCTTTGCTGCCGCCCAATTCAACTGGCTTGCCTGTCACCACAGCCGGTGTCCAGCCATGGTACTTGGAATACTGGTCGACGATCCATGCCATTGTTTGCGCATTGGTTCCCATATCGGGAGCGGGCACGTCCAGAGTTGGTCCGATGATGTCGTGAATTTCGTCAACGAAAGCGCGCGTCAATTTTTGCAGTTCCGAATGCGAAAGGGCTGAAGGATTGCAGCTGATACCGCCCTTGGCGCCGCCATAAGGAACATTGACTACCGCAGTCTTCCAGGTCATCAAGCTGGCCAGTGAGTTTACTTCGTCGGGGTCGACTTCCGGGTGATAGCGAAGACCGCCCTTCATTGGACCACGCGAATTATCGTGCTGAATGCGGAATCCCGTATATGAGACCAGCTCGCCATTGTCAAGCTCGACGTGGATTTCGACTTTGACCTCTCGCTTCGGCATTATCAAGTGCTTTTCGAGTCGAGCGCTCATGCCAAGATGCTTTGATGCTCTCTTGAAGTAGTACTCAGTTGTTTCCGATGCGTGCATTCAGTCCTCCCGCGCCCATTCAGCCAGTCTGACTGGAGCTAGACTTTGTAAAACCTAATATAGGATAGCCTGTTGGAAAGCGAATTTGCTAAGCCCTGCCTGCCTTAGCCGAGCGCGAAACTTGAATGTACAAACGTATATAGATTTAAACCGCCCCGGCGATTCTGCGGCTGTTTTTGCGTCTATCTGTCGCCGCGTGTACGGCATGCACTGCATGACCGACTGGCACGGCGGTTCTCTGTGCTTGGCGGACGGGAAGTCTCCTTCGCACCTCGGCAATGACAAAATCGATTCTTTCCTGAGGCGGCATGGCCGGCACGCGCACAACTTCTACGCCGCGGCTTGTATAGCAGTTTTCCAGGATGACTGAGATTTTTCGCGTGAATTCCAGATCTTCCCGCCGCACTTCATTTTTGTCGAAAAACGGCAGCAACTCCACAAGAAATGCCAGAGAATATTGCGAGGCGTCCAGCCGTGAAAAAACTTCCGGAATCTCCAGTTTGTCATAAATGTAATAAGCCTCGCCGTCGAACAGCCCGCGGTCGAGGAATACCGGGCTTTCGACATTATCCAGCTCTTTCTCGGCAGCGCACTGTCGCCTCAGAACTTCGTTTTGGAAAGAGCAGCGGTCTACCCAGGGCAGAAAGACACCCTCTTTGATAATTTGAGTGGCAAATTCCTGAACAATCGGGAAGCCTTTTTCAGCAACGCCAGAGACGATGGTTGTTTTGCCCACCGAGGGTCCACCGGTTATGACTATTCGCATGCCGAGTTGATCCTTTTGATCCAGCCCTTGTCAGCCCCTGCCAGTATTCAAGAAGTCGTTTGTACAACAATAAATAATTGAAAAGCCTTCTGCAAGCTAAATAAAACCAAGGTTGGGCGGTTGCGCCCACTGCCTGGTCGGTTTGTGCCGTGGTTTGAGTGGGCACCAGGGCTTCCTAATAGGCTCAAATGTCTTTCCGGCGCAGCTGGTAGACCCAGTAGATAAGGACGGCCTGAAGCGGCAGCCGTCCCCATAAAACCACGGCCGGCACTTTGCCGAAATCAATATGGTTGACCGCCATATTGATGTTGGCTGGAAAGACGATGATCAAAAGAAAGATGAGGAAATATGAGGCTAAACGGCGGGTCTTCGGAAAGTACAGGCAGAGCCCGCCGGCAATTTCCATGACCCCTGAAATATAAACTGCCCACTCAGGAAATGGGATGAAATCCGGAACTATGCGTGTAAAAGTGGCAGTGCTTGTGAAATGCAGCACGCCCACAAAGAAGAAGAAAACGCAGCATAGTATCAAAGAAATACGTTTGCGCGTCACGGCTTCCTCCGTCAGCTACTCGGCGTTTCGTGCCTGGTCCGCAAGTTTCAATTTGGCGACCTTGTCCAGGCGCTCACGAATTTGGGGCAACGCCGCTCTGGCAGCCGCTTCACCTTGATTGATCGCATAGCGAGCATCTTTTGATTTTGTGCTCAATAGGCTGATGTCGTTGACGACAGGGTGTATCAGTATGTCGGCTGCAGCCAACTGATCTTCGTCCACCTTGGACAAGACCATATTGATGACTCGTTTGCTGACACTGCCGATGCGGTGGAATTCTTTTTCATTGAGGTTTGTAAATGACTCATCGACATCCACTGCTATGACAATGTCGCCGCCCATTTGCTTGGCTTGCTTGGCCGGTAGATTGGCTTGCAGCCCGCCGTCTATGAGGAGAAGACCGTTCATTGGCACAGGGCGGCGCAAGACGGGAATCGCCGAAGATGCTTGAATTGCCAGTCCCAGATTGCCTTTGCTTATAGCGTAAGGCTTGGCGTCGAGAAGATTGGAAGCTACTGCTACAAAAGGAATCGGCAGGGCTTGCATCTCGCGGTCATATTCCGGCACTGAATCGTTCAAATATTTGCGGAAGCGATTGCCCTTGTAGAGCCCATCGTAAGGATGATAACCAAATATGTGGGGCACGAAAAATATGGGGATCAGCGCCACTCTGAGCGGAATAGGAATAGTTTGATAAGCCTTCAAAAGTGAGCGATCGAGCATGCGATGCTCGATTTCGTCGACGCTGACACCGGCTGCATAGAGCCCCCCGACGATGGCGCCGATGCTGGTGCCGACGATTCCGTCGATTGGTATGCCTTCGCGTTCGAACACCCTCAGCACGCCGATGTGGGCGCAGCCTCTGGTGCCGCCGCCTCCGAGCGCTAAAATCACACGCGCGCGTTTCGCAGATATTTCTCTCTTTGGTACTGCCTGTAGTGGCGTATCAGCGGTCGTCGTCGCCTCCAGGGCCGGTTGCGCTAGAAGTGGCTGCTGCCAAACCAGGCATAGAGCCAGGGCTCCCAGTAAAGAGCCGTGTTTGACTCTTGCAAAGTTATGTTTGATTTTCAGAATGCCGAATTTCGGCAGGGCGGGCTGCATAGTGACGGTCCAAATGAATGCTTGTCAGTATAACCTTAAGGCGGCACCAGTCTTCAGAGGGATGCGGTTTTTTGCAGCATAAGATATTATTCAGATGTGGGCCCGTCACAGCTTGAGAGACTGCCCGCCGGAATCACTCAGGATGCAGTCGCGTGTCTTGAGAACTACGTGATATAACTGTCCAATCAAGCTACAGACTTCATCTGAGAATATAAGAGGAACTCATCTTGGGCATCTTTCACGATCCGATACTCTCGTCCAGTTTGGCGATTATCGCCTGGGCTGTTTTCTGGCATCACTGGCACGGGGTCGGAATCACTCTGGGATACCATCGGCTTCTGACTCACAAGTCATTGTCCGTTCCCAAATGGCTTGAATACATCATTTGTTCTGGTGCGTACTTTGCACTGATGGGCTCGCCAATCGTCTGGGTGGGAGTTCACCGTCAGCACCATCAAAAATCCGATCAGCCTGGCGACCCGCATTCGCCCAGAGAAGGGTTTTGGCATTCACTGTACAAATGGATGTACTACACCGGACGCGTGCAATCTGATGAAGAATTGCAAAAGCAAGCTGCAGACTTGATGGGCGACCCGCTTTATAGAAAGCTCGGATGCGATCATGGCGCCTATCACGCCAAACTCAATCTGCTTTTCTGCCTAATGTTCCGTGTCGTACTTTTCCTGGTTTTCGGCTGGCAGTGCGTAGTCGGTAACTTGATTGCAACATTCACAATCTTCTGGAGCACGCAATTCGTCAATGCGTTTTGCCATTTGCCCAGCCTCGGTTATCGCACATACAAAACTACCGAAGATTCTAGAAACGTCTGGTGGGTTGGTCTTTTGGCCGTCGGCGAAGGCTGGCACAACAATCACCACGCCGTGCCGAAGAGTGCACGCCACGGGCTGCAATGGTGGGAATTCGATTTCACCTGGTTGTGCATCGTCTTTCTTGAGAAAGTTGGTCTTGCCACTCGCGTAGTCAGACCTTCCAAACAATTGCTCGAGAAGAAGCGCGAAACATCCGTAATCGGCAGAGCTCAGCAAAACCTTTCCGCTGCCATGACTCACGCTGCCGAGGCCGCTCAAAAGGCTGCTGAAGCGGCAAGTGCTGCCGTGCATGAAGCTGCTGAAGGGGCTTATCTGGCTGCTGAAGCGGCAGGCAAATCAGCTCGCGAAGCTGCTGAAGCAGCAAGCAATGCCGCCAGAGACGCTGCCGAGCACGCCGGCAAAGCTGCGCGCGAAGCCGCGTTGGCTGCCGGAAAAACAGCCAGTGAATCAGCTGAGGCTGCGACCCTGGCTGCAAGAGATGCTCTGGAAACAGCCGAAATCGCCATTGCTCAGCTGGTTCCGACCAAGGAATCAGTGGCAGGTTAGCTTTCAGCTACTTCAAATCTGACATCGTTTGCATTCAAAAGTGCATGCTTTCCAATTGCTTCAGGATGGGATGGCCAGTCGGTTATTTCTGCCCTTACATATTGATTGTCGCGCAATCCGAGATTGTCCCAGTCAAAGAAGCAAATGAAGCTGAAGACAGCTTCTTTGGTTGCTTTATCAATGGGAAAATCCCAATAACCCGAACTCTCTTCACGGTTGACCATGATCTCGGCTGTCTCGTGTTTGACTCTCAGCCTGAGATGCGGTTGCCTTTGTCCATATTCAACTGTGGCGCAATCAAGTGACTCGCTAACCAGCATGGCAAACAATTCCTTCTGAACAACAGAAAAGCGATTCTCCAAATCCCAGGCCTCGCCATCGTGCCCCCAACAGTCTTCCATGCGGAAGTAATTGTTGAATAGCTCGCGCGACGCCGTCCTGAATTTGTTTATCAGTTCATCAACGATCATGTTTTCAAAATGGCCTTTCTAGCTCTTCGCCTTCCAAATCGGATCATGGAATTTGGCGCTGCCTTTTGAAGGTGCAACCCATCTGGTCATAGTCATCTTCTGCTGGGTGTAGAATTGCACGCTTTCTTTGCCCTGAATATGCAGGTCGCCGAAGAAAGAATTGTTCCAGCCCGTGAAGGGGAACCAGGCCATTGGTGCGGGCACGCCGACATTGATGCCGATCATGCCGGCGTTGAAGCGATGTTTGAATTCACGCGCCGCTCTGCCGCTTGAAGTGTAGATGACTGCGCCGTTTCCGTATTCGCAGTTTTCACCAAGCTGAATGGCTTCTTCAATTGTTTCTACTCTGACGCAGGAAAGCACTGGTCCGAATATTTCTTCTCTGACCACTGTGTTGTCTGCGCTCGCCTTGTCGAGAATTGTCGGTCCAAGGAAATATCCTTCCGGCGCGTCTTTGACTTTCAATTTGCGACCATCCAAAACCGGGTCTGCGCCTTCTTTTACACCTTTGTCGATCAGAGCTGTCACTTTAGCCAGGTGCTCTCTTGATACGACCGGGCCCATATCGATGGTGTCATCGACATCGGTGCGTCCGACTTTCATTTTGCTAGCCGATTCGACCAGTTGCGGAATCAGCATATTGCCTGCTTCTCCAACTGGAATTGCCAGGCTGCCTGCCATGCAGCGTTCGCCTGCGCAACCGAAGGCGGAGGCTTGCAGCGCTTGCACGGTTTGATCCATGTCGGCGTCCGGCATGATGATGATGTGATTTTTGGCGCCACCGGCCGATTGAACGCGTTTTCCGTGTTTCGTTCCGGTTTCGTACACATGTTTTGCAACATGCGTGGAGCCGACGAAGGAAATTGCTTTAATGAGCGGATGCGTGAGCAGCGCATTGACGCAATCTTTTCCACCATGGACGATGTTGAAAACGCCATCAGGCAGTCCGGACTCTTTGAGGAACTCAGCGATCATCATGCTGGTCAGCGGCACTTTCTCCGATGGTTTGAGAACGAACGAATTGCCGCAGGTGATCGCCACTGGATACATCCAGAGCGGCACCATAGCCGGGAAGTTGAATGGTGTAATGCCTGCACAAACGCCGAGCGGATGGCGAACGGTTTCAATGTCGACATTGCGGGCGATGTTTTCCATCGACTCGCCCATGATCAAAGAAGGCACTCCGCATGCGAATTCTACGACTTCAATGCCGCGCATTACTGAGGCTCTGGCTTCTGCGATTGTTTTGCCGTGCTCTCTCACGACTGACTTGGCGATGTCTTCGTAATGTGCATCAAGCAAGTTTTTGAAACGGAACATCACGCGAGCGCGTTCGACAATCGGTACTTCGCGCCATTCGAGAAAGGCTTTATGAGCTGCTTTCGCCGCGCGATCTACATCGTCGCTTCCGCCCATCGGCACTTTTGCAATCAGCTCACCGGTCGACGGATTGTTGACCTCGCCGAATTCAGTTGCCTTCGAGTCTACCCAGGCACCATCAATCAACAGCTTGCAAGTAGTAGCTTTGCCTTGCGCAACAACCATCGCGAAATCCTCCGCCGGAGATGTCTGTATGTACTGTAGCCAGTGCGCATTAGAATAGCTTCTAAATATGCTAATGACAACCACTGGGCTGGTTTTATCGCCCTAGCAAAGAAATTTCTAATCCAGTCGTCGAGCCACGGCTCGACGCGGTTGGCAGGGCTGAAATCACTGTAGGTCCACAGGGTCCGCCTTTATACCCAGGCTGTCCTCAAGCTTTTTGCATTGATCGCTCAGCAACGATGCTCCATTGTTTACCGACGCGTCCATGGAGAGATATTGCCGCACGTGATTGGCGATGTATTTCTTCTGTGCGTAATCACGCTTCAATTCATCCCAGATTTTCAGGCGGCGCTTGTACAGCGCGCCGGGGCTGGGAACATGCGTGCCCATGGTTTGGGTGACAAACGTTTCTTCGGCTTTGGCACCGGCTGCCTGGCCGGCAGCATAATCCCCTTTGACCTTTTGGTCGGCAGCAGTTTGTTGTTGTTGATTGAAGGCAGAAAGCCTTGCATTCACTTCCTTTATAAGCACTCCGGTTGTGGCTGCAAATTGAATCTTATTGCTGCTGTTCACTTGTTTTTCAAGAGCAAATAACTTGTTCCAGAGCCCGTCTGCTTCCTTGTCGTCGCCGCGGGTGAGGGTCTTCAAATTGTCGCAAATTGCCTTTCTTTCCGCTTGTGAATTGCCGGGTAATACCTGGTAGGCCAGGAGCTTTTCATGATAAGCGCGCATTTTTTCACGATATGCGGCCATCGTCTGGTTGTAATTTTCAGCCAGGGCACTTGTGCAGGAGGTCTGACTCAGGACCAGAATGGCAATGGGCAGGATACTCTCACGCAAATGCATGCTTTTCTTCATCGAAATTACTCCCACACGGGCTTATTTGCCATTTTGATGGCTTTTGGCAAATTCTTTGCGTTTTCTTTATTCCCTTTGGCAGGTTTTTGACCCATCCAATATGGCCGCCATGGCTTACTGAATGTGTCGTAGTAAAAATGATACAGGCCTGCACTTTATGTTCGAAGTATACGCATTTCCATTGGCACTCCTCTGCGCGGCCTATGTTGTAGGCCATGTCATAAACGCAGTCATGGATCGAGCCTCGAGTTGGGATGATCGCGCCAGTTTATATTTCAATGAAACTGATGATCTCTTGCTGAAAGCCGGAAAGCGTTGATGAATTTGTCCCTGTCACCATATGCGGTGGCATAGATTATATTTAGCGATTGAATAAGTTATTCAACAAAGATTAGTGTTCGCGATAGCTGTCTGCATTGGAGCGCGCTCTGTCGGCTGATGCTTGGGCGCGATCTGCCGCGTTTCTTGCCGATGCGGCTGTGTCATTGGCATTGAGCGCGCCGCCTGCGGCTGCGGCAGTAGCGCTGTTTGCAGCCCCGCGGGCAGCTTGTGCGGCATAGTAAGCCTCATCTGCCGCCGACATGCGCGAGCTTTTATTGCCGTATCTGGTGCGCTCTTCGGCGCCCAGGGCCCGCGACGCCGCGTCTTCTGCTGTCTGCCTGTAGGAGGCGGCATTGTTGTATTTGCTTTGATTGCTCTGTTGTTTTTGATAGGCGGCTTGTTGCGAATTTCCTGAGGACGATGGTCCATTGCCGCCATCCAGAAACATTCTCAAAAGATCGCGTTTTGTCATGGGCATGCTCGGCGCCGGCTGAGCAGCTTGTTGTCCGCCTCCGAACAGACTGGCGAAAGGTGTCTGATTGACGGGTTGCTGCTGCCTGATTGGCGACTGAGCGAAGGCGCTGTTTCGCTGTTGTTGCTGCTGGGGGTATGAAAAGCCGTTACTACCGCGGTAGTTGTTCTGGTATCCGCCAGGATACCCGTTTTGCGTGCCTTGATTGCCACCGCCCGATTGCTGCTGCATTTGCTGCTGCTGCATCTGTTGCTGATTGAGTTTGTATTGCTGAGTCTGAATGCCCTGTTGCATTCCGCGCGAATCTTCCACCTTATTCAAAAGGCGCTCCATATCCCGCTCACTGTTTTGCGCCAAAGCTGGTGCAGTGGACACCGAGGACACCAATGAGAAAACAGGCAAAGCAACTATGGCAGTAAGTAAGCGCGAATGTATTGACCGCACAACTAGAAACTTTCCATTCATATATAAATATTCAGGCCCGAACTTGCAGTTGCCGTAAGCGGCGCACTTCGTCGTCGAGTGTGACATCAGGCACTTCACCGCCTTTCAAGCTGGTGCCGACGCGTCGGCTAAGGATGCCCATGTGTTTGATAAACCAACCGTCCAGCCTGTCTTTCATCAGCGTTTCTTTGAGATGGCGTATTCCTTCCATAACGCGTCCGTCTTCGAAGCTGCGGATGGTCTCTGCACCGCCACCGAGGCGGCGTCCATGCATGCAGTGAAGAACATCGACAATACTGCCGCAGGGCACCGGTCCGAGCACAGCCATTATCAAGCCGGTGCTTTCGTCATCATGTGCCGCTTCGTCTTGAATGAAATCGACTTGAATCCAGGTGCGGGCGTTGAAGCGGACTTTTAGGACCACAGGCTCGCAAATCAAACTGTTGAAAGAATTAGGGCCCATGTCGCGCATGCTGGCCGCACGAGCGTATTTAAAGGCATCTTGCGCGCGGGTGGAGAAGAAGCTGTAGCTGTTGCGTCCGGGCTCAATGGCGCCTGATTTATTGATTTCCCAGCGCCGGTAGCAGTTGGTTCCGTGGTAAAGAAAGATCTCGTTGTTGTCTGTGACGTAGTCGACGCCGTCGGTTTCGACGGCAAACTCCGCTAATGGAGGTGGTGGCTCGTAATTGAAACTATTCAGTTTCCTTTCCTCAATGTGAGCACTGGTGACTACGGCAGGCTCTCCAAATGAGCCTATGATGACCCTTGTGTCACTATTCCCGGAAAAGATGAGTTCTTAACCCGGGCGCGAGGATCTTATAATGTTGCCGAAAGCCGGTAAATTTAACCTGGCTACTCCATATATTTTTCGCGAGCTGCCTGAATGGCGGCCAATGCTTCCTGGATGGCATCACGCATGGAAGCCAGCCCATTGTCCGAAGCCTGACGCGCGCCTTGCGCATATTGAGAGCGCAGACCGGTCAGATCTTGCTGGGCTTGCTGGCTGATCTGCTCGAGGCGGTCGCATCCGCTATCGATTGTAGTGATCAGACCGGAGGTAGCATGTTGCTTGATTTGCAGCACTTTTGTATGAGCCGTATTGCGCACTTCTGTCAATTGCGGGTCGGCATCTACAGAGGACGTTTCTGCAAGCTTCTTGCAGATCATCTCTGTTTCTTGAATTTGCTTTTCAGTGGTGGACAAAGTCGCTGTCACTTCTTGAGTGCATTTCTCGATGTGACCACTGGAGTCCTTGAATATCTCTTCCAAACCGGCTTGCTGATTGCGTCCTACCGAATCGATATTGGACAGGCACTCGGTGACCAGATTGTGCAGTTGACCTTTTGCCGCATTCAGACTGGCTTCCAGCCCTTGCATTTGGGCATTGACTTGAACAGTCGACTCTTCCGAGAAGCGGTGGCACATCTCTGTGGACATGGCTCGCAAGATTTCCTTGCGCTCGTTGAGTTTGGGCAAGAGCGTCAAAGTCAGATGCTGTCTGGTCTTGCGCGAAAGGGTCAATTCCGCGGTGCGGACTTGATAGTTGATTGTCTGTTCGAAATCTGACTTGGCTGATTTCAGCTTGTCGGTGGACTTTTCATTGGTTCCTTCCAATTCGTCCATCATCGAATTGACGCTGCGATCTAAAAGCGCAGTTACTGTGTTGGTCTCTTCGCCCATGCGCTCTTTGAAGCGATCAAAGCGCAGCTCGACCATCGAAACAAATCCGTCGCCCGTCTCTTTTAGTTTGGCAACTACGGACTCCACCATCTGACCAACTTGCTGGGTGCGCTTGTTGACAGTGTCTTGCATCTCTTTTTCGAGACCGCGCGCGAGCGCTTCGGTGTCGCTTCTGAATTGCTTGGATGCTTCGCGTAGTTCTTCATAGCGCAGATTTCTCTCTTCTTCAATCTGGCTGTGACTGGTGGTCAAAAGCTGCTTGATTGTGTATCTGCCGTTGGCGGCGGCGTCGGATATCTTGAGCCGAACATCTTCGGTGACATTCTCCAACTGTTTGGTAAATCGAACACCGATATCGGCAAGCGATGTTTCCGACTGTTTGTCGGAATCGGCGCTTTCATTGGCCAGCCTTTCCATCTCGGCTGTCACTTGCGCTTTGATTTCTTCCACTCTTGAATTGAGCTTCTTGGCGGCTTTTGCCAATTGCTGTTCGAGCTTCTTCTGGAAGCTGGCCATTTCGGCGGCCACTGCGGCTTGCTCTTCGACAGTCGGCTTTCTGGGCGGCTTGGGCGCAGGCGGCGGCTCTGGAGCAGGGACCGGCTCTTCTGCAACTGCAACTTCTTCTATAGCTGCCGGTGCTTCCTCTACAGGCGCAACTTCAGCTACAGGCTCGCTGACTGGTATCTCTTCGACTACAGGTTCCGGCACAACTTCCGCCACGGGTTCCGGTGGCGGCGGCGCTTCTTCTACAACCGGTTCCGGCTGAGGGGGAAGAGGTGGGGGTGCCAAAAACGGATTGCTGGCGCTGATTGCCGGAGGCGGTGTCTGCACGACCGGCTGGGCTGGCGCAGGTGCCGGCTCCGGTACGTGAGCCGGTATTGCTGCAGCCGGGGCCGTGTCGAATGCAGGGGTTTCGGCTAAAGCAGGCTCGATGGCGGCAGGCATTTCTGCTGCCAGCTCAGGCAGAGCCGGTTCAACCCAACCGGCATCCGCTTCCGGTGCTTGAGCGGCAACATCGGCACTGGCTGCTGCGCCCTCTGCCGGTTCGCTGAATGAAGACTGCGTTTTAAATGAATCCTGGAATTCCGCCCAGCCTGGAGGTGTCTCACCGCCTGGCACAAGCTGCTGCTGTTCGTAACCTTGACCTTGAGCGGGCGCCTGTGAAGCGAAATCATCCGCTGTGTAGTTGGACGTATAGGCGGTGGCGGCAGGCTCTTCATAACTGGCTTGACTTTCCATCAATCCGCTTAAAGCATCAGCCAGCGCGGCTTCTTGTTGGGGAGCCTGAGGTGCGGTGGGCACCTGAGTAGGCGTATCCCAACTTTGCCACTCATCTGACTGCCCTGCCGATTCGAAGGCCGGAGACTGCGCCGCTGCTTCCAGCGCGCCTGCTTCTTCCGGAGTCTCCCAGCCAAACAATTCGGCCGATTGTTGCGCTTGCCCAATTGGCTGTGCCGGTTGAGGGGGCGGGGCGACCGTCTGAGGCGCCGACCCTTCGGTTTTGACCTTGGCCAGTTTGAGATTGAGCCTGTCGAAAAGCGAGAGACTGGATTCGTCAACGGCTGGTGCCTCAGGCTCGGGCGCTGCATAGGCGGGCTCAGGTGTGGCGCTCTCCGGCTCGAGAGCAGCATATGCCGTTTCAGGTTCAGCGTATGCCGGCTCTGGTTCTGCATATGCCGCTTCAGGTTCAGCATATGCCACTTCAGGTTCAGCATACGCCGGTTCCGATTGAGGTTCTGCGTACGCCTCCGCCGGCGGTGCCTCGGCCTGGGCCGGTTCGGGCGGTGGCGGAGGCGCAGCTTCGGCTGGTTTTTTCGGCGGTGCGCCAAATTGTTGATAGATGCCTGTTTCGACCTGGAAAGAGACAGGATCTCCACCGGCTTGCGGGCGGATCGCTTGTGGTCTGATTTGTTGCGGCGCACCACCACTTTTTACGGGCGGTGGCAAGAACGGCTGGGCTGGTGTTCCGACCGGCATCCAGGGCTGTGCTTCCGGCGCCGCCGATTCGGCAGCGGGCGAATGAGCCGCCGGCACTTCGTTGTCGGCGGCAGAGGCGGCAAAAGATGCTGCTGCTGCTTGATGTATATCCGCTTGCATGGGAGCAGGCACAGGCGATGTCGGAGTATTGTCGAATTTTCTGAATGTGCCAGTGTCTTCAACGGCCTTGAAGCCTGTCATGGACTGCCGCGCCGAAGAACCTAAGGGAGCCGGGCGGGGCATATTGAACTCGCCGGATGGTGTCGCCGGCAGTGCGCCTTCAAAGGCAGCCGAAGGCTGAGGAAAGTCCGGTACTTGCACAGGAGCGTCAGGATTGAGAAAACTGGCGGCCGCCTGATCCATTCCACCCGGTTGCGTCCATTGTGAAGGCTGATTAGGGAAAGGAATTTCTTGGGTGGGTGGCTGCCATGCTTCAGGCAAAGCCTCGGTCACCGCCACCTGGGGCTCCACCCATTGACTGGGGTCGGTCCAGCCGCTGCCTTGTTCTGCGCCCGGCGTAGTGACATCTTCGTACTTCATTTGCGGTGATGCTTCTGCTGCCGTCGGCCCCTCATTGGCAGACACGCTCGGGTCGCCGGCAATGGGCTGGAAGCAGGTCTTCATCAACACTTTGTTTTTGTCTTCCTGGCGTCCTTCCGGAGCAAAAAGCAAGTGGCAGACATTGCCGATATCGAGCACATGCTTGCCGCCGCCGCCTTGATTGATGGTCACGCCCAGGGCCGCAAGCAGAGCCTGCGCGGGTTCTTGAGCGCCCGTATCGCCGGCGGCCAGAGTACGGCGTGAGCCGCCCTGGCTGTACTGAGTGGTGGCCATTGTTTCGAGAATCTGGCATTGCTGAGCGTCCAGTGCTTGAGGCGTGGTCGCCGCTACATATAAAAAGTCTCTGCCGTCCAGAATTGCTTTTCTGGCCTTTTCCAGCATCAACTGCTCGAGGAAGCGCAAGTCAAAAGCACTGGCGGTGATATTTACTGCCAGAGGTTTGCCGTCCGTCATGCTGATCACAACGGACATGTCCTTAACTCTATAGGTCTCGCCTTCGGCAGCGGTTTCTTTCTTGCTGAATTGAGCCAGCCCGGGCGGCGCCGCGATCGAATCCAGACAGAATATGAGCATGCCCGGAGCAAACATCTTGCTCTCATTCACAGCCCATTCTTCAGGCGTCTGTGGCTTGTTGGTACCATAACCGCGCAGGTAACTTTTCAGGTCCTGCAGGCGAATATGATGTTGTTTGAGCATCTGGTTCATGAGATTTCGGCTTTCCTATTGGTTATCGCGTTTAACGCGGCGGACGCGCGCCGTTTCTTGATTAGAATCAGATCCAGATCCAGAACCGGCTGGGGCAGCAGCTTCTTGTGATTGAGGGGGCTTTCCTGCGGCGGTCTCGATTTCTTCCAGAGCGTTTTTCTTGTGCGTGGCCAGCTCGGTTAGGAAATTCCCTATAGACCGCTGCAGTCCGTCGGCGACCGCCTGCGCGTCCGCCGTCATTTTGGTTTTCAGAGATTCGCACATGGTGATGATCTCTTTTTCGGTATCCGTGACCAGACCCTGAACACGTGTCAGAGACTCGTCCTTAAGAGCGATCAATTTGCCTTCGAAAGTGTCTCTTATGGTGTTCAGTTCGTTTTGGATGGTGGCAAATATCGAGTCTTTCTCAGATTCTAGTTGTTGCCTTGAAGTCATAGTCTGTTTCATTTTTTCGTCAAGGCGATGGGAAAACTGCTGCATCTGTGAGTCTGTTTGGGTGCGAATCTGGTCACACTTAATTTTCAGTGCTTCTTGTGCTTCGCCGGAAGCAACTACCAGTGCGGTCGAAAGCTCCCTGGTTTCTTCATTCAGCCTTTGAGTATTGGCATCGTGCGTGCGACCCAGTCCTTCCGTGATTGTAATCAAGGACTGTCTGAGCGTTTCAGCATGCTCACTGGTTGTCTTTTCGAATTCACTTTTGACGGTTGTTTCTGTGTCTTTGGCGCGACCGTCGATTTCCTCCAGCACCCGGGTCATGTCACCGTCGAGTGTTTGCTCCGCCGTTTGCGATGTCGCTTCCAGGGTCTTGAATTGAGCCTGACTCTCGGCGGTCAACTTCTGCATGTACTGCGAAAATTGCGCATCGATTCCTGAGGCACGCTGCATATATGTTTTAAAGAGTGCACCGCTAAACTGCTTTTCGTCGCCTCTCGACTCCCACAGGCAATGATCGAGCTTTTGCTGCAATGAGTTGAGGACAAATGTTCCGTGTGCTTTCAAATGTCTTGAGGCAGCATTGTCTTGCTTTTCGATTTCCAGCTGCGACTCTTCTACGGATGCTTCAAATTCGTCAGTGGCCGTCTCGGACATGAAATTTACCGAGGCTTCATGCGTGCGCTTCAGCTCGACGACCGTTCCGCGCAGCTTGTCTGCCACCAATTTAAGCTCGCCATTCAAGTCCTGAACATGCTTTTCGGTTTCGGTAATTTCTTCCTGCATGGAGTCTTTGATGCGCTGCACGGTGGCATCCATGACCTTGCGCAAGTCGGTTTCGAACTCCGAGAAGCGCTCCTGTACTTTGCCTACGGCTTTCTCTTCGTCGCCGCGCCTGCCTTCATCATGTGCTTCGACCAATTTCTTCAGCTTGGCTTTCAGTTCCGCCTCGAGCTCGGTCATCGACCGGGAGCCGCCATCGTAAACTTCTTGCAGATTCTTGCCGCCGAATGTCATCAATCACTCCTTAACTGCTTAGCGGGAAATTTCTACTATTCCCATCGCGGATTCCTGGTCCTTCAGCTTTTTCGCCAGATTTTCAGCCGGATTTTTCAGACCTCTAATCTCCTCTAATCGTCTCCTTCCAGAGAAAGCATGGCGCTTCGATAAGCTTTCACTGCCAGAGCCGCTGCTTTTCCGCGTTCGGAGATTTGCGGCAACTCGATATTCAAATCGGACAAGCCATTGTTGAAATTGCGCGTCACCCGTTCCATTTCTTGCACCAGGGTTTTTGCCTGCTTTTCCATGGACTCGACGGCATTATTTTTGATGTTCTCGATGCGGTCGTGATAGCCGGCACTCGATCTGGAGTATTCGCTTTCAATCTGCTCGACATGGCGCTGGAAGGATTTTATAACTTCGTCGCCTCTGGCCTGCAAACGCGATGCCAGAAGTGTTCGCAATTCACCAGTCGCTTGCGGCTTGCTGCCTGAAGTCAAATTGCCTTCTTGAGCAAGTGCTGATTCGAAGCGAGAAAAAAGTCTGTCCATGCGGTCGAAATACTTTTTCTCCAGCCGCTTCAATGAGCTGTAAAACAGCTTGTGGCTGGCCGATATCTTGGTAGAAGCGTCACTGGAAATGTGCTCGATCTCTTCGCGTACTTCTTGCGCTTTGCGGTCCAATTTGGTTTTGTGAACGCCTTCTTGCACATCTCTATCTGCCTTCAGCTGCTCGGCAAAAGTCGATTGGATTTCCTCCAGAGCGCGGCTGAATTCCTTCAAGTTGGCAAAGAGGCGGTCGCGCCCTTTTTCCGAGGCGGCATCAACTTTCTGGCGGCCTTCGTGCGCTTTGTCTTTCAAATCATCGCCGGCAGCTGTGACAGCATCTGTGAGACTGGTCATCACCGATTCGATTTTGGCTTCGAATTTCCGATTGTGCTCGTCCAGTTTGTCTTCCACGACGCGCTTCGAATCTTCAACCACAGTTTGAATGCTGCGATCGAATTCCTCGGCGCGCTCGGAAATTACCTTTTCCAATCCGGCTTCAGACTCTTCAACCTTTTCCTTGCTGGCTCGTCCTATTTCTTTTACTACTTCCAACCTGGCCTCAACGATTTCGTGCAAAATCGGCTTCGGTTCACTCATATACGACTTCAGCTCGACTACTTGCTCTTCCACCAGTCGATTAATGGAATCGGTGGCCTGCTGAGCCTTGGCATTCACTTGTTGGCGAATTTCTTTGGCTGTGGCGGTGAGGGTCTCAAGCTCCGTGCGCTCGAATTCCATCAGCCGCTCGATAAACTCTTCTTTTTTGTTGGAAAGGTCATCTACATGACCGTCCAGGAGATTGCCCGACTGCTCGAAAAACTTCTTCAAGCGTCCCGCCAGCGCCTTTTCCAACCCGTCGCTGTGATCGCGCACTTGGGTAAGGCAAGAATCGACGGTGCTTTCCAGCTCTTTACTGGCTTTGTCCAGCGCTTCGATCATCAAATTCGCGGCAGAGCCAAAGTTTTCGGTCTTGCCGGACTCTTCGCTAGACATGCGTGCTCCTTCCCGAGAGGATTTCCAAGTGTTTATCCGCCCAAACGCCTAGAAGGTTATGCCCCCTTTGAAAAATGACTAAGCATTCCTATAAAGAAAGCTATGGCTGATAATGTCAGCCTTTTGGCGCGGGAACCTAACTCATAAATATAACCGCTTGACCAAACCCAAGGGGGCTCGAACGACCGGCAGCAACACGTATTTTCACATGGCTGCGCCACAGTTCCACAGGAGCCGGTCACGATCAAGCGCCGCCTGCAAAACTGCCGAGACCGCGGACCCGTTCCAGCCTGATTTTGGCTGCTCGAATTTCTCAAGTAAGGGGTTCTGAAGTCGTTGCGCTTATTTGCCGGCTTTTTCCATGTCGCGCGCTGCTTTGCGCTCGATACGGCTGACCGCTGCCATGGAGGCTTCCATAACTGTTTCGGACAGAGTCGGGTGCGGATGGATGGCCACGACCAGATCTTCAAGCACAGCGCCCATTTCGATGGCGATCACGGCTTCGGCGATCAGCTCGCCGGCCCGCGGTCCGACCATGCCTATGCCCAATACGGCAGTGGTATCGGGATCATAGATTACTTTTGTCTGCCCGATTGGCTCAGCCAGGGTCATGGCCCGGCCGGATGCCGACCAGGGGAATTTAGCGGCGCCGACTTCCTTGCCCTGCGCCTTGGCTTCGGTTTCGGTGATGCCTGCCCAGGCAATTTCAGGTTCGGTGAAAACGACAGCCGGGATGGCGCGATTGTCGAAGGCTGATGGTTTGCCGGCCAAAACTTCGGCGGCCACCATACCCTGGCGCATGGCTCTGTGAGCCAGCATCGGCTGCCCGCTCACGTCGCCTATAGCGAGGATTTTCTTGTCGGAAGTGCGGCACTGGGCATCAACAGTGACAAAACCCTGCGCGTCTATTGTCACTTGAGTGTTTTCCAGCCCGATATTGTCGGAGTTGGGGCGGCGTCCGACCGCAATCAAGACCTTTTCGAAGGTCATTTTTTCAGGAACGTCTTTGCCTTTGAGGGTCACTTCGACGCCGTTTTTGACTTCTTCCAGGCTGACGACCATGGTGGAAAGCCAGATGTTTTTGAACTTGCCGGTCAGGTGTGTTGCCAATGGCTTGACCAGATCGCGGTCGACGCCAGGCAAAAGCCCGTCGGTCATTTCAACGACAGTCACTTCGCTGCCAAGAGCGTCATAAACTGTCCCCATTTCCAAACCTATATAACCTCCTCCTACTACAAGTAGGGATTTCGGGACCGATTCCATGTTGAGGGCGCCTGTCGAATCGACGATGCGCGGAGAATTCATGTCCTTTTCGTTCTTGAACAGCTTGGGGATAACTGTCGGTCTGGAGCCGGTGGCAACAATGCAGTGTTTGAACTTGATGCGCATGGCGCTTTCGCCCGGGCAATCAACGCGCAGGCTCTTCGAATCGTTGAACTTTGCCTGCCCGTGGACGATGTCCACGCCGGCCGATTTGCACATGCCGACGATGCCCATGGCAAGCTTATCGGTGACGGAGGTTTTCCAAGTCCGCAGTTCTTCAACATTCAATTTCGGGTCTTCAAAATGCAAACCGAATTTGCTGGCGCCTTTGGCAGTGTTGATTACTTCAGCCGCGTGCAAAAGCGCTTTGGAAGGAATGCAGCCCATATGGAGGCAAACGCCGCCCGGCTTGGGCATAGCATCGACAAGAAGCGTCTTGATTCCCAATTCTGCTGCCCGCAGTGCTGCCGTATAGCCGCCCGGTCCCGCGCCCAAAACGACGAGGTCGACCTCTTGCACCATCTCGCCTACAACCATGGTCTATGCCTCCAGAAGCAGTGTGAATGGGTCTTCGAGTCTTTCTATGATATGGCGGACGAAGTAGGCCGCTTCGGCACCATCGGCGATGCGATGGTCAAATGACAAGGCCAGAGGCAAAATCGTGCCGATCTCTATTTTGCCCTGGCGGACGACTGGTCTATCGGTCGCCTTAGCCATTCCGAGAATTGCGCATTCTGGATAATTGATCATCGGAGACATGCTGGTTCCACCGATGGCACCAATATTGGTGATGGTGAATGTTCCGCCTTGCAGTCGATCGAGTTCGACTTTGCCCGAGCGTGTTTTTTCGGCAATGTCTTTCAATTCCCGTGCCAGTTCGATGATTGATTTCTGGTCCACATTTTTGATCACCGGTACGATCAAACCGCGCTCGGTGGCTACAGCGATGCCGATATTGAAATAGTGCTTGAAGACGATTTCGCCGTTCTTTTCGTCAAGGCTGGCGTTGAATTGCGGATATTTCTTCAAGCCGCTCACCACCGCCTTCAGCGTCAACACTGTCAGCGTCAGGCGACCACCCTTTTCTTTCACCTTCTCGTCGTGTTTGATTCTGAGTGGTTCAAACGACGTCACATCGGCTTCGTCGAAGTGCGTCACATGAGGGATTCGCGACCAGGAAATGGTCATGTTTTCGGCAATCTTGCGTCTGATTGATTTGAGCGGCACTCTTTCTGTAGCACCGTATTTGGTGAAGTCCGGTAATTCTGCTTGCGGTGCATGTCCGCCGCCTCCGAATTCGAGAGGCTTTCTTTCGCCGTCCGAGCTGCCGTATTTGTCCTTCAAAGATGCAGGCGGGGTGCTGGATTTGGAGGCAATTGCACTGCCAGAGTTGGAACCATTTCCAGCGACTGAGGATGCTGCAGCTGTGCTCGAAGTTTGCGGGCCGCTCTGGAAATGACCTTCCAATTTGCCGGCTGCAAAGCTGCGGACGTCTTCGTTCAAAACGCGTCCAGCCGGGCCTGATCCTCTCACCAGTTTCAACTCAATACCCAGCTCACGAGCCAGTCTTCGCACGGCCGGCGCAGCCGGAACTATGCCATTGTTGATTTCATCTCCGCCGCGAGCCTTCGGACCCGCCGGAGCCATGCCATTGTTGATCTCGTCTCCGCCCAGAGTGCGAGTCTGGGGAACTGCAGCTGCCAGAGCTGCGATACCAGGTTTTTCTGCTTTCTTCTCTTCGGTTTTGGCGCTAGCCTTCTCGCCATCGGTGATGAAAGACATCATCACCATGCCGACTTTTACTGATTGTCCGGCTTTGACATTGATCTTTTCGACAACGCCTGCCACCGGGCATGGTATCTCAACCACGGCCTTGTCGGTTTCTACTTCCAAGATGGGCTGGTCTTCTTTGACCGTTTCGCCTTCTTTCACTTTGACGGCAATAATCTCCGCTTCGTGAATTCCTTCTCCAAGGTCCGGTAGTTTGAACTCAACTGACATTTATATTGTCCTTTTCTGGGTTTGACTGTCCGAATATCTGAACCGGTTTGAACCATCCAAACTGGCTCGAACCTGGCGACGCATGGCGTCGCCCCTACATTAGAAGCCGAGCGTGACTCTGGCTGCGTTCAGCACTTTGTCTGAATCGGGCAAGTAAGCTTGCTCTTTCGAGAAGTAAGGAATCGGCACATCGTAGCCCGTGACGCGAACGACCGGGGCTTCCAGGTACATCAAGACCTTTTCATTGATCCTGGCGATTACCTCGGCAGCCAGACCGCAGGTGCGCGGACCTTCGTGCACGACAACGGCGCGCCCGGTCTTTTGCACCGAATTGACTATCGTTTCGGTATCCAGTGGGCAGATGGACAGAAGGTCAATGATTTCCGCTTTGACGCCGTCCTCTTCTTCCAGCGTTTCAGCCGCCTCGAGTGTAGCTCTCATGCTGGCGCCATAAGAGATGAGGGTAATGTCTTTGCCCTGTTTCACTACTTGCGCTTTGCCGAGCGGCAGGGTTTCCATCGCTTCCGGAACGTCTTCGCGGAAGAGACGATAACAAGCTTTCGGTTCGTAATAGATCACCGGATCGGGATCTTGAATGGCGCTGTGAAGCAGTGCTCGTGCGTTTCTCGGACCGGATGGAATGACCACCTTCAGACCAGGAGTGTGAGCGTAAATCGCTTCACGGCTTTCCGAGTGGTGCTCGAGAGCGCGGATGCCGCCGCCATAAGGGGCGCGCATCACCATCGGCACCGTCAGTCTGCCGCGGGTGCGGTTTCTAAAACGCGCGGCGTGGCTTTCCAATTGGTGATAGTTGTAATAATCGAAGCCGGAAAATTGAATTTCGCAGACCGGTCTCAAACCGTAGATTGCCATCCCGATTGCTGTCCCGATGATGCCGGATTCGGCAAGCGGAGTGTCGATAACGCGGTCGCCACCGAATTTGGCATACAGTCCTTCGGTGATCCGGAATACGCCTTCATCCGGACCGACGTCTTCGCCCATCACGATTACTTTGGGGTCTTTGGTCATGGCTTCTAAAAGCGCGAGGTTAATCGCTTTTGCCATATTCATCTCAACCATTTGCATCTCTCCTAATTCTCGAAAACTTGAAAAACCACTGTTTCAACTGACTCGGTTCGGCTCGGCGGGACTTATTTGGCGCTGGCCGGAGTCTTGCTTTCCTTCTTCTTTTGTGGATTTGACCAGTCTTTACCTTTGGTTTTGAAATAGTCGCGCAATTCGTCTTTCTGCTCTTGCAGATAGGGCGGCACGTCTACATACAAATGGTCGAACATGTTTAGTGGATTGAGCAGCTCATCGGATTTGAACATCTCTTCAGCGTGTTGAACGGCTGCTTTGATTTGTGTGTCGATCTCTTCTTCAAGCGCCAGGCGAGCCTTTTCAGGAAGCACGCCCTTGGTCTCCAGATATTTTGCAAAACGCGGCAATGAGTCACGCAACATCCACTCTTTTGTCTCCTCTTCGTTGCGATAACGCTTCGGATCGTCGGCAGTGGTGTGCGGTGTGACGCGGTACGTAAGGGCCTCGATCAGCGACGGACCTTCGCCGCGTCTGGCCCGCTCTACGGCTTCTTTAGCGGCTTGATAAACAGCAAGCACGTCGTTGCCGTCCACGCGTATTCCCGGCATGCCATAAGCAACGGCGCGCTGGGCGATGGTTTCGTTCTTCATTTGCTTGGAGAGCGGAACCGAAATTGCATATTGATTGTTCAAGCACATGAAGACAACCGGTGCATTGAACACGGCGGCGAAGTTGAGCGCTTCGTGGCAATCGCCTTCCGACGACGCTCCGTCTCCGAAGTAAGTCATTACAACTTTCTTCTCTTTGGCTTTCGAATTTCTTTCTTCGATGTTTATCGCCATGCCGATCCCGGCTGCATGCAGCAATTGGCTGGCAATAGGCACGCAAACCGGCAGGTCATTGACCCCTTCCGGCGGGCTGGCGCCTTCTTCAAAGCCATTCCAATAGAGAAGAATATGTTCGAGCGGCCATCCGCGCCAGAGCAATCCGGCCAATTCGCGATAAGCCGGCACATGCCAATCGTTTTTATTGATGTTGAATATGGAGCCCATCGAGATGGCTTCATGCCCCGAGGACTGCGGGAAGGTTCCGCAACGACCCTGGCGCTGCATGAGCAGCATCCGCTCATCGGTGCGCCGGGCAAGCAGCATGTATCGATACATCTCGATCAGCCCTTTCGGGTCGATCTTCGGCTCAAGTGCCTTGTCGAGTTCGCCATGCTCGTTGAGGATGGACAAATACTCAATTTTGGGAAGTTCGATTGGTGTTCTGGGCATGGTCTTTCCTACCGCGTCCTTGTGCTCTGTTAAGTCTCTATCTGTTACGGTCAACCTTGAAGTCGTTTAATACCGGCATCTCTAGCCTGAAAACTGCTAGAATTCCGCCTGCTTGACGATCCTCACCTAGACATCTAGCCTAAGGCCTAGAAGTATGTCATATAGAGGACTGCCGCCGCAATAAATCGGCGGGTGAAGAAAAGGCTAAGAACCTTGTTTCTGAGCGGAAACTTGAACGAAAGATAAAGGCACGATTGTGACTACGACTGACGGCATAAGGACCAGACAATCTAAGCCAGACTGGCTCAAAGTCAAGCTTCCCACGGGAGCTGGATATAAAAACGTCAAAAGTCTGATCGACGAGCATGACCTGCATACGGTCTGTGAATCGGCAGCCTGCCCCAATCGTGGGGAATGCTGGTCGCGCTCGACCGCCACTTTTATGATCCTCGGCAACATTTGCACCCGCAGCTGCGGCTTTTGCAATGTCATTACCGGCAAACCGACAGAACTCGACCTCGACGAACCTCGCCGCGTCGCGCAGGCCGTCGCCAAGCTCAATCTCAAATACGCCGTCATCACCTCAGTCAATCGCGACGAGCTCAAGGACGGCGGTGCTGCCGTCTGGGCAGAAACCATCCGCGAAGTGAGAGCCGCCAGTCCCGAGACCAAAATCGAAGTCCTCATCCCTGATTTTTGCGGCAATTGGGATGCGCTCCAAACCGTGCTCGATGCCCGACCCGATGTTCTCAATCACAACATTGAAACCGTGCCGCGGCTTTATTTACAAGTGCGCCCGCAAGGAAAGTTTGAGCGCACTCTGGAACTTTTGAGACGGGCGAAAGATTTCGGCATGACCACCAAGTCCGGTCTGATGATGGGCCTGGGCGAAACAGACGAAGAAGTCATTGAAGTATTGAAAGAATGGCGCAAAGTTGAAGTCGACCTGGTAACGCTGGGTCAGTACATGCAACCGACACCGAATCACTTGCCCGTCGATCGCTGGGTGCACCCCGACATTTTCCAGCGCATGTACGAAGAAGGCATGAAGATGGGCTTTGTAAACGTCTTCTCCGGTCCACTGGTGCGCAGCAGCTACCACGCCGAAGAACAAGCAGCGATGCTGAAGACGTAGTGCCCCTGAGAAAACTTAAAACGCATTACGGTATTGCTGCAATCACAGTCGTCATTTGAATGTCATAGCCAAAATGTAAGCTGCACGAAGTCTTACAGGAGCTGGCAGATGGAACATCATCATGCGGATTTGAGCATCAAATCTCAACAAGTGGGACAACTTCGCGCTTTGACTTCTGCGCCACTGGCGGAGTTTGAGAGAGCTGCAGATGTTGCCTTACATCATTCTTCGCAGTGGGATCTAATTAAAGATGGCACTCTCACTATGGACGAATTGATCAATGTATACGCTCCTTCGGTATTGGATATGTCCCAACGCAGAAGCGCAGGTTTATTGGCCCAGAATTTCAATGATGCCTGCCTTTTAAATGCTCCAACCAAAAGTAATCAGCCCGAAGGCCTGTCCTGGGCTGGTTCCGAATACTTCAAGTCAGTATTCGCCAGTGATTCGAATTATGGTATTACAGCAAAGGATCTCACCACACTCAAGATGCTTTCCTCCGAAGCTGGACATCAATCCTTCATCCGAGGAGCGCAAAACTACGAGAATACCTGGCGCCTGGGCACCGGAATGCTCACGGGAGTTTGTGGCACCTTTGCTGTCATGAATTTGGCTTCAATTCTTGGTGGAAAAGGAAATCTGATAAAAGACATTGCATTGGGAGCAAGTGTACTTGCCACCTTTGTAATTGGTTCCAGATTTATGAATGGACTGACCACCAATGATTTTCCGGAGATGGAAGCTCAATTCAAGCGTAGACAAGATATGTTGGCCCGCTGGAAATCATCTCCTGTATAGTCATGGCGCCGACGAAGGTACCGTGATTTTTTCCGTTGGTTGGACATTTTGCAAGAGTTCTAAGGATTCACCCGTGCGCGAATCTCGGAACTGAGTAGTTCCCTGTTATTTGTGTCTGGCTGCCCGCGAGGGCACTCTGCTGAAATGGTTATTTCTTGCTCCGGCGCGTATCGACGCCGTTCATTTTTTTGGAATTTCCTCGTAAAGATTGATCTGAGGACTCTTCCCTGCTGCGCTCTCGTTCAGATAAGCCAAACGCGACATTGAAATCGACTATTTTGTCTTTTAGATTGTCTGGAAATTGAAGGAATGTTTTTCCATTCAATCGTTTGAGAGTATTTAAGACAATCCTGTCGAATGATTTACTGAGTGAGCTGCGTGTGATTTTAACTTCGCTCAAACTCCTATCTTTCGATAGTTTGAAGGAAACATTGCAACTTTGCCCAATTGAGCGTGCTGAGAGTTTTTCACGGGCTGCCTCTGCCTGCACTTCAGACTGCAATATCTCTTCTACGGAGTGAGTCCAAACTGATGTTGGAAGTGGCGCTCCTTTTCTAATGAATTTTATCGGGTCTTTTGCCCTGTTTGAGCTTGTGTCCAGACTGTCTGAAATTTCTTTTGCCATAGCGAAAGAGGGAAGTATTATTACCAGACCGGCGACAATGGTGACGGCGAATTTGAGCATCGACGTAATCTCTGAGTTTCAGCTTTGCCAGGATACAGTGGAAATTGTTTCGAAAAAATAGGGTAATTACCTGGCTTTGTACTCGCCACAGAGGGTTGGCGACCTTTTTATGACGGAAAAGTTGCATAACTAACATTTTCTAGGGGAGGAAACATTGAACGATCTGTTCGGTCTATCTGAAAAGGAAACCGGAACTTTTGCGTGGAGCTGAGTCCATGGTTGCAAAACCATCAACTAAAAAAACGTTCAAAATTTCGACGATTGGTCATTCGACTCGGCCGTTTGCGGAGTTTGTCCAACTGCTGAAGAAGAACAATGTCACATTGCTCGTTGATGTGCGCACCATTCCGAAATCGAGAACAAATCCTCAATTCAATAAAGATACTTTGGCGATGGATCTGAACAAGGAAGAGATCAAGTATATGCATTTTGCGCAACTGGGCGGACTGCGCCATGCAAAGAAAGACTCAGCTAACACTGTCTGGGAGAATGCCTCTTTTCGCGGTTATGCCGATTATATGGAAACAGAAGATTTTCGTGGAGGTATTAAAGATCTTTTGAGTTTCGCAACCGTAGAAACCATCGCGATAATGTGCTCGGAATCAGTATGGTGGCGCTGCCACCGCTCTATGATAGCCGACGAGCTTGTCGCTGAAGGATACAGCGTCGGTCATATCATGAATGTGCAAGAACCTAAGCCGCACACGCTACGTTCATTCGCGCATGTGGACCATGGACATGTTTCATACCACTAACTGATCAAGGCGCTTAATTTGCGTGTCACAAATTTGACTATCTTGCTGTTTAACGTCGGTTTTGATTCGACATACTGCCGCCCCGCAAAAACACTCGTTTAGATCACCCCGATCGAAAACTGCGCTTTCCTATATTCAGGTACTAAAAATGTCAAATAATACTTTCGACAACGCTGTCTCACTGCGTCTTGATGACACTTCCGCGGGCCGTCACGAAAATAGCATTTCAATCAATTCTTTGACGACTGCCGACTTCAAGGACTACAAGCAAAATGACCCATATTCCGTCTTGGGAGTGCCGCCAAGCTACATAGGCTTATTGCCGGAGTCGCCATTCGGCAACATTGATCCAGGCATAGTCGAGATCAAGCCCCATTTTGGCGGAATTCAGGGGGGAAGACCATTTGGCGATCGGGATCCGATATTCACTGGTCTGCCCGGCATCGAAATATCCGTGGGCGATCGACCTTCAAAATATCCGCTGCCCGCCGATGGAGTGCAAGTGAGCGGTGAGACCGCGCTTGGAGAGTTGAATCAGCGCATTGTTAATAAAGCCGTCGCCAAGGTTCAGGACTCGATGACTCCTGCTGAAAAGCACACATTGAATCAAGATTCCCAAAAGTACGCTGAGCAAATGAAGCGTTACGAACAGGAAATGAGAAGTGCTGAAACTCAGATGTGGTTTCGCGGACCGAATGATTGGCCAAAGCCTCCGGCAAAGCCGCAAAGTATAGTTAAATACGAAGAAGCAGTAGATAAGGAAATCGAGCGCATAACCAAGCGAATAACCGCTTAGCTCTTTAGCTTTCTCTGTTGAACGTCGCATTTCTGATGTGCTAACGGCACAGTGAAGTTTCGCGGTGACTGTCACTAAAATTCCATTTTGCGCAGATACGCTGGCTCTCTCAGTCGGGAGAGCAGCGATGACTCAATTTGAATTTGGACAGAATATAATTCAAACTCAGCCCGAAGTGACAGTTAGTCCGTCACTTGCTGAGGAAGTCGCTCATCTGATGCAAGACAAGCATTCGCTAGCTTCCAATGCACTGGATCACTTTTCCGATTGGGACGCAAATAAAGATGGCTCTCTGTCTATCGACGAATTAAATAGCGTCACAAACTCTCAATTGAGCGTGCAGGAGCGTGCGACCGCAAGCATATTGGCAAAGAATTTTGAAAGTGCTCGCAATTTGAACACTGAGAGTTTGCCGAAAGATCTCGATGGACTTACAGACACAGGGCATGATTACATGCAAAAGTTTTTTGCAGGCGATAAGGGTGACGGAATTACCCACAACGACCTCAATGTTCTTTCAATGCTGTATACAAGCGACGGGCTGCAGACCATTGTTCACACTATGCAGCAGCAAGAGAAAACTGAAGCCGCAATTAGCGGGGCTATGGTTGCCATAAGCACCGAGGGCACGCTGACATCTTTGAGGCAATTCATTCTCAATCCTGCCAGTCGAGTATTTACTGCTCTTGTAGCCATTGCCAACCTGGCTGCAGCAGCACTTAATGCGCGAAACGCGCTTTCTAGAATTAACAGCGATGACGATAAGAAACTAGAAGAGTACTTCGGCAGCAAAATTGATTCGGCAAACCACTGGGATCAGCCTGATCAGTAGAACACGCGCTAGATTGAAAGAGGCATTTCCGGAGTCAGTTCGGAACAATCAAGTGATGGGTTAGACGCTGTAACCAACAGGCTTAATTCACGTGTCATGCATTTGACAATCTTTCTGCTTACGTTTCGGTTTAATTCGACTAACCGCCACCCTCTTAGTGCACACGAGTTTAGATCGTCCTGATCTGAAACCGCGCTTTCCTCTTTTAAGGTGCTAAAACCGCCTGCAAAGCCGCAAAGTCTTGTTAAGTGCGAAGAAGCTATAGACAAGGAAATCGAGCGCATAACCAAGCGGATATCAGAAAACCTGTATTTGGTATTGAAGTTCATATTGCAAGCGTAGCTTAATTGCTCGCACTTAAGCATCAGTTTTTGCCACCAATTCCGGTGCCGGTAAATTTGGCAAAGGCTAGTTTTTCGTCACGAATTCCGCTCTCGTGTTAATTAGCCGTATAGCCAGCAAGAACTTAGCCCAGGTAAAAAGTACCTGGTTGGATGCATTATTAGTGAGCGATCCGTAAGCATTGACAACTGGCTGCACCCTGGCCCGTTCAAGTAAAGCAGAATTGACAGGATTGGGGCATCCGCGAGATAATGTGAGAGGAATCTCATGTTGTGTTTGCCTGAGGAACTACACTGGCTATCTGGCTGAGATAGAAGGCGACGTCGGCGACCAAATGAAATTACGGCGAAGAAGAGGAGCCACACTTGGATTTGTGGCAATCATTGTTTTGGTGATTGCCATTCTAGGCGTCGCCTTTTTTGTTATGGCAAAGATGCTGGGTGGAGGCAGGGAAATAGCCAATGCCGTCGACGCAGGTGTGTTGAATGTCGCCAAGATTGCTATCCGAACTCCCGCCAAAGATGCCAACAGTTTCAGCAATCCGGATGTCGCCCAGAATTTTGCCTTACTTGGTGAGAGTCCACGCAATCTCGACCTGCTTACTTATAATCGGCTGGTTGCTCAATCCATTTTGGTCGCCCTCAATGCAAAAGAAGAGGGCACGCTGCTGTCAGCGCAAAATGCACGCAAGGTATGGATTGCACTCAAGGATGTGGCTTCCTTCATTCGTACGAATCAAGATAAGTCGGCGGTCATGGGCAGCTACTTTGACTCGCTTTCTCGAGCCAATAATATAAAGATGCTGGGCAACAACTCTATAGATTTGAGTGACTATGGAGTCTCCTTCATGAAGCGCGGGGCCTCAACCAATATCTGGATTGACCCGGCCATCCTTGCCACTGTTAGTGGTGGCTCGACTGTGCCTATAAACAGTACCGGACATTCGTCTGCTTCCGGAAAAAAGTACATGGCTGGTTATGTTCCAATGAGTGTGTCATTGCCTGCGACGGCGGACTCCCTCACCTTTGCAGGGGTTCCTGTCGGTCCTGGTGACCGACCTCATTTGGTCAAGTTGGGTGAGTTTCAAAACGACGCTAAAGATGATTTTATTGTCGGCAAAGGTGCGCCAGCTTATCCTCCCGATACGCTGCCACCGAACAGCTATAAAGCATCAGGCATTTCCATGGAAAATCATTCGCATGGAATGGCAGGTGCAATTGCGAGTGCAATTGTCGGTTGCTTAAATCTCGATTTCGAAATGCAGATTCCGTACGGATACATTGAAATCATCAATGGACCTCGCTCGACTGGCTCTAGTACGGCTGTAGCTAACTTCAAGGACGACATTTTTAACTATGAATTGGCGCATGGCATTTGGGCCCAAGGTACCAATGGCAACGATCCTTTCACTACCGATGGTTTTCTCTACCTCGCCTGGCAGCAATACAACACAGGCAGCGGAGTTGGAACCAAGCCAGATGTCGCCAAGTCACTGGGGTCGTTTAAGCGAGTTGACGGTGCGGCAGTAACTGAAGATGATCTGAAGCGCATTACTATGGAAGCACCGGATGCGGAGTGTCTCTGGGCCTACTATGACGATCCCATGGAAAAGCCTCGTTGTCTTGATCTTCTTGATGCATTCAAAGCGGCATACAATCGACCTGGGTCCACTGATTCCGGCAATGTTGCCGATGGTGGTTTTACTACGCTGGAACAATTCAAATCTGATGTATTGCGCGCTAGAGTCAACATAAGAACTTGCGCGACGGCTATGGCCCCGACCGAAACAACTGGAGTAAAGTGGTTCCAGCATAATACGGCATACTCCGCACCCACAGGGCACCCGTACAATTTCAGTTTGGAAAAGTCCGCATACGAATATCTTGAGATGATCGACGAAGTCTCCTCAACTTGCGGGACGAACACAGTTTTCAATGAAATTCTGAGACGAGCACGAGAGATAGTTCCATCGACGTCGAAGGCGCAACTCCAAGAGATCATGAAGACGAACAAACTTCCGCTTGGCGCAAGGCAATACATTTTTAGAAGTGGTTCTGCATTGATTTGCAGCTTATCACCGCCACCATGGATGGTTCCGGGCGTGGTGGCCGATGGAGCCTCCAACAAATGCGGCGAAGCTTATCCAGTGATAGGCGATCTGGTTAATACCGAAAGTGGTGGAGATGGAGGTTTTTTTGACACTCCATTCGGCAAGACACCCAATGGTTCTTGCAGCGATGTGGCCACCTGGGTTCCATCCTCTGGGTACAATAACTGTCTTGGTAGTCTTTCGTTCAGCAATTCATGTACAGGTGGCGGTAAGTTTTGCAAACCGAATTGAAAATATTGAAAGGACAATTCAGCCCACTCCCTCTGGTCTGCATAAGTCTTCTATTCATCGTATGTATTTCTCTTCCAGTATTGGCTGCCGATAATCAGACAAGAGGAGCTTCACAGCCTCAGAAACCTCCTAACGGATCTAAAGATAGAGAATTTGTCGGGCAACCATTTACACAATTGCCTCAGCTGCCTGAGTTTCCCAGCTATACCGGCAAATGGAAATTCATTCGCGGCATTGCGTACAACGATGCCACCGGTGGTCCGTGTTATGTAATGAATTTTACAGTGCAAGACAGAGACCCGCAGGAGTCGCGAGACTGGTTCAAAATGGCACTGGAATCATGCGGTTGGAAAGTCTCTGCCACTGCCACCAGCTTGAACGGCATCAGCAAGGGTGGAAATTTTTTGTCGCTTACGGTACAACCTGGGCGCAAGGGAGAAGACAAATCGATAGTGCGAGTTACTTATCGCTTTTCTCGACCTTCCTGAATACCGGATTTGCGGGCGTGTCGAATATTATGGCAATGAATCGTCTTGCCTGATGTCGTAATTGCAATGTCAAAACCGCCGTGACTTTCATTTCCGCTAGCTGGAGATATCTTCAGTTTCTTAATTGATTGCGGCGTTCCGACCTCTCGATAAGTCAGGCTCTCCAGATCGGAAAGCCAGTTCCATGCCCAGTCTCGCTCCACCCCTGTGCCGTTTGAATCAACTGACATGTGCAGCCATTCAGTGGCGTCAAAATAGTCTGTGCCATCACAAAGATTTTTCCAACCTATATAGAAACTGTATCTGGATAAATCCTCAGTTGTGCATTGAAAATTCAATAGTGCTGATTGGGGCTCTTTACCAATCAGATACATTGCCAGATGGTGTAGCGGCGACGAGTGCTGCTGGTAGTAATCCGCTATTGCAGAAGACTGCAGAGGCAGATGTGTTTGCTCTGTTGCAAACGCAGCGGCGCGGTAGAGCCAGAAAAGTTGATCTTCATTTTGCTGTCCTGTGACTTTGAGAGGTATATCCCACAAAAGTTCAAATTGTCCGGTATAAAAAGCAAATGGAGCAACGATTACTCGCTCGGTTTCGGGAAGTTGCATTTCCAGCCAGGTGCGAGCTTTCTTCTTGCCCTGCCAGTCTTTCAAAAATCTATACCCGAGAGTAATAATTTCTGCTTTGTCTTGCTCTTCATGCAGCTTGGAGAGAATCTCAAATCCAATCTGGCTATAACCCAGCCAATCGGCGGCAATGGCTATCTGTCCCAGACAGTCCGGACTCATGCGAGCATAATCCAGCATCTCATTGATCGCCAGTGCAGCTGCACGAGGATTAGCACCAAAAATTCTCAAAAACAGAGGCGCAATTGTAGCTCTCCAAATGCTGGGACTCAGTCGGCTGGTATTTGCTCCGAGCAACTCAGCTGCTTTCTTATAGTGAGAATTAGTCCAGTAGATCTCCATCGCCGCAGCGATAGCATTCATCGAGTCCGGATAGCGTTTCAAGATTTCCACAACCCACGCTTCGGCTTCATCTGTCTGATGCAGCAATTCTCTGGTGCGTGCGTTAAGTATCATTGGCGTAAGTTTTTCGGAGCGCAACAAGGGAGTAAGCGTCGATAATGCTTCTTTGGGCAGATTGAGGCTGAGATAGAGCTCTGCCAGGCTGCAGCGCGCATTCTCCTGTTCTATGGATTGAAGCTTGCGGTTTGCATCCAGCCAGGACTTTATTAGCAGAACTGCCTGGGTCTGTTCGGCGTGACTGGCAAGAAAGTCTTTAGTAGCATCAACCACACGCCAATCGTTGCCGCTTGCTTTAAGAAGAGCAATATACGCGGTTTTTATTTGCTTTATATCGGTACTGTTTGCTGCAATAAAACGCAGAAGCTCCAGTTTTTCAGTCAGTGAAAGCCCCTTATTGGAATTCAAACGCCAGGCACTAGCGATGTCTCTGTTGGCAAAAACGATTTTCATCTGGTCGGCGATGCCATACTCAAATGCAGCGTTTTTGTCTGCTTCCATCAGTGTTATTGAGAGTTTTGGAAGTAGCAGTTGTCTTTTGCTCAATATGGCCAGCCGTGCTCGCAAGTTTGGCCGGCAATCGCATTTCGAGAGTAAAAACCGAATCACAGGCAAGAGCTCTAAGGCAGTCTTGGATTCATAATAGTTACCGGCGCTTTCAATCATTGTCAAAAGAGCCGAGCCCCCGAGGTTGTCCATTGATTGAATTGCCGCATGCAGCCGATCAACCGAAATTCCCGATTTGTGCACTGCAAGCAGAGTGATTAGCCAGGGAGTCAGTTGAGCATCTACACCTTGTTTTTTCGCCTGAAGAGTCTGTGCGAATCTTTCCATCAAACTGCGGCCTTCCGGAAAGTTCAAATAACTGAGAGACAACGCGTCTACAGCAGAAAAGAGATAGCCTCGGTAAAGCGCTCCTACGGTCGCTCTGTCAATTATTGGCCCGTCGGTAATTTGACGTTGCGCAAGCGCTTTTTCGAATTGCTCCATCAATCCACTCATCATCCACTGCGGAGATTCAATGAATTTGTCTGACGTATATGAAAGTTCTTCCTGAGAAAGTCTTTCATCTCTTGTCTTGCCTCCTTCAACTTCGCGCAAAGATGCGCCGATCACTCGAAAGCAAATAGGAAGCAGGGTATCCTCAGGTGAGCCGGATATCAATGTGGCCAGTTCGGGAAGTCCTATGGCTGCAGCCTTGCTTGTCGAATTGCTGTTGATAAGGGTTTTCCACTCTTTTGTGCTGCGCTGGGTGGCCAACCTTTTCAAAAGAAGAAATCGCGCCAACCGGCTATTGTCATTGCCTCTAACCAGGCCGGATGTTCCATCGGTTTTCTGGGTTAGATAATTCTTGAGGGGATCGTCGGCCTTTAAGCAGGTCAGGTGGCGGCGTCCGTCTGCAATGTAGCCCAGTGCAAAGCACAGCAGGAGTCTGTCACGTTCAAAAGAATCGACCTTAACCGAAAGCAGCGCCGCCATGCAAATAGCTTTGGCCGGTATTGAATCTGCAATCTCCAGTGAGTCCACTTGTTGCAGCGTTAAATTTGTAAAGGCGCGGCTGATGCCAGACAAATGCTTGAGGTCGATCGGCTTTGTGCTCCATGTGCGGTTTTCGGCAAGGAGCGCGTCGACGCTGGCCGAAAGTGATGCAAATGTTGCTTGTGCATCATCTTCAGTTGCCCCGTTGATGAAAGACACATTGTTTGTTGCTGAGAGTTTCTTCGCCCATTGAGAGACAAGCGCAAACTGCTCATCAAATGTGGCGAAATCTGTCAGTGTTCCTGCGTCCAGTCCTTTGTATGTCAGCCTCCATTTTGACCCGTCGAACGATGCCCTGACCCGCTCTGCCGGCGTGCGGGTCAGGAGTTGGTGGACCTCGGCAATGGCCTCAAGAAATCTGCGATCGGGTGGCACTTTGTAGGCCCGCCGCCAACGAGATCTCAGCGATGAAATTGTATTGTCGTTGTTTCTTTTAAAACCGGAGCTCAGGCGCGCAGCAGCCTCTGAAGGAGTATCTGCCGACTTCTGATTTTGGCCTGTCTTGTCTTGCTTCTCTGAGTATTCTGAGCGATCTAAGAAAGTGCATCCATTCAAAACAACGACAATGCAGATCAAGCAAAGTATCCGATCCAGAGTGAGACTGAGCTTGGAGTTCATTTAATGCTTTAAGCGGCGATTCTAGTGTCGCGACAACAAACACGATTCATCTATATGCCTGGCCAGGCGATCGATATGACGCCGTCAAAGTGATCTTTGACACGGACTGATATTTGCAGTGCCTCTCCAGTCAAATGGGTTGGCGACAGTACTTGGGCGCTGTAGTGGTCCTTTTCCTTTATCAAATTTTGCACCGTCCATTTTGTAGGATTGCCACCAATTCCGGTGCCGGTTGATTTGGCTGATGCTTCTTTGGCCGCCCAGATTCTGGTCAAAATCTGGTTGCGCTCATCGGCGCTTACACCATCCAAATAGTGTTTTTCATTGTCGTTCAAAATCAGCCTTTCGATACCTTCTTCGCGAGCGCAATATGGCTCATAGTCGATGCCATAGCCGAATGGCGATGTATTGCCTTTGGCAAATCGGGCCAGCGCTACTGCGTATCCGTCTTTATGGGTGATCGAGATTTGCGTTGTCATTCCCTGGCTCTGAAGAAGATGTGATTGAACCAGCGGTGCGCCGTTTTGTCCCGGTAATACACTCAATTCCAGTGGCGGAAGGGCTGTTCCGAAAGACTGTCCATACAAACGGCGAATAGCATCTTTGGCCGCAATTCTGCCCAGCAGCCATTCGCGTTTGCGTTCTCTGCGCGTAATTGCATCGCTCATGTATTGCTGTTCGACGCCGGTCAAGAAATAATCGGACAACCAGGTGGCCACTGTTTCATCGTCAGGAATGTCGCTGGATTTTATGAAGGCGATCCCCAATTCGGAAGCCAATTCGGCAGGCAGCGAAAGATTATCGATTGAGGCGGCTACCAGGCTTGTGGCCGGTGTGCGGACAAAATCTTTGAGCGTATTAGACAGAGCGATGCGGCGGCTGGAAATAGATTCAAATTCGGCAATTAGTTGACCGTCGAGAGTGGAGATTTCGACATCGGCTTCGGTGCCTCTGTCGCTGATCGAGCGCAGTCTGGCAAAAACGCGCACATCGCCTGTCACGGTGCTAAGCGGTTTGTAGAGCGAGAGAGACTGAACGTGGAATGGCAAGAGCGCGGTGCAGTTTTCTTTGTGTTCGTATAAATGGAACAGAACCAGTTGTGTGGAATTGTCCAACAACAGCGGGTCGGCGATAAAATAGGGAGTTGTGCGCGTCGCGTAAGGAAGCATTGGTCCGAACCAGTCCTGGGCAGTTCTTGCAGAAACTATTCCGGTAATTTCGCGTTTGCCGACTGACTCAATACGCATCACTGATTGCATGCGCGGGCCATGGAACATGTTTCCTTCGACATACAACTGATTGTCCGCAATGGTAGGGGCGCGACCGTCAGCCGGTGCGGTATTTTTGGAAGCTTTCTCCTTGCGCTCTTTTCCCACTGATATTTGGGCGGTCATGTCGGCCAGGTCCAGCCTGTGCTGGCCGCTGTAATGTTCTCCGCCGCCTGCCAGACTGAGCCATTCGTCCTGGCGCACTACCTTGAGACCGGCAGTTGTACCTTTCGGTTCGCGTTTTGCAAATATCAACAGCCAGACACCTTCTTGCCCGACTCGGATGCGCCGCATTGCTCTGATGTTTTCCACCGCCGTGATAATCTGTCCGGAGTTGACCAGTGAAGCCGCTTCGCACATCAATTCTATGGCTACCGTCAGGGGCAGAAGATGAACGCGTTCGTCCTCGCACTGCGGCGTATTCAGAGTCGGACCTGCTCCAAAGCGCACGGCGCCGCCAATGGCGTGGTCTTTCAGATAGCGATGAGAGTCGAGAGTGAGCGGCAGGAGTATCTCGATTTCGTCGGGAGAGCAATTGACGATGAAGGATGATTCCATGAAAGCAGGCAGGCGGGAAAACATGTTGCTGGTGCGCTGGTAAGAACCAGGCATCAGGGGCGGTGTATTCTCAAAACCAGCCGGCTGAGTCGGTGCCGGAGCATTGTCAGAGCCTGTGGCATCGGCGTTGTAACCAATCAAATTAGGATCCTGATTGTCCACAGGGTGTACGTTGAAAAATTGCGAGAAAATCTGCGCCTGCACAGCCATTATGTTGGTGTGAAAACTCTCCAGAGTTTTTATGTAGTTGTCCATGACCGCGTCGATGACAGCAAATGGATCTTCCTCGGGTATCTGACTGGGAAGGGCGTCAATTTGCTCGTACTGCTGCGTTTCATCGGCATGGGGAAAGGGCAAATCGGGATCGCTCGATTCGTTGACTGATCTATTTTCGGTTTTATTATCTGTGAAATAATCAGGCGCGCGCACTGTGTCGTGCTGAATGGACGGCAGATTGGGGCGCTCTGAAAGCGCAATTTCCGGATATTTGAGTGAAAGGCGCATGTTTGTCGTGCGGGCCGGCTTGGCGTCGGGATTCAAATCGATGATTAGGGCGCGTCGCTCGAAGAGATAGTCAAGTTTGAGGTCAACGGCGTGGCAAAACAGGCTCGCTAAAGTGCGGTTAAGTTGCGTGATGCCGGATTCGCTTTGCAGATTCGAGGCGATGGCGAGATATTCTTTTCCGGCTAAAACTTCGTCTATAACCGGCGTCATGCCGCCGCGCGGACCAACTTCGATGAAGATGCGCGTGCCTTCTGCATACATCGCTTCGATTGTTTTCTTGAAATGAATCGGATGGGTGAAAAGTTCGGTCGTGATTTTGCGAATTGCTTCGGTATCATCCGGATATTTGTCGATGAGCGAACATGCCCAGGTGGTGATCTTCGGTTTTGAAACCGTTACCGCTTGCACTGCCTCATCGCCTGCGTCAACCTTTCCTTCCACCAGCGGTGTGTGATAGGGAATGGCCACAGGCAGGGGGAGAACTTCAAAGCCGGCCGCGTCTATCGCTTTCTTAGCGGCAGTGATTGCCTCTACTGTGCCGGAAAGAAGTATCTGTTTGGGCGACAAGTCAGCGCCCAGATAGACGGTGTGAGGAAGTTTTTTGACGATAGGCTCGATCACTTCCCAGTCGCCGGTCACTTTGATCGTTCTCAGTTTCGCCAGTTCTGCAATCGATACGGCATTGGCGACTCCGGTGCTGAGCTTGTAGAAAACAGGCGCTGTCTCCAAAACATCGGCAGCACCGTTTATGAGCAGTGCTGCAAATTCGCCTGTGCTGACACCGACGATCGATGACGGTTCCACCCCGAGGTTTTTCAATAATTGATAGAGCGACCATTCGGCAAGCAACACGGTGACGACCGCGGAGTCCATGCTGGCGAGCAGAGCGGCGGTGGTTTGTGGACCTGGTCTGCCGGGCTTGGGTGTGCCGAACAATTTGGTGCTGGGAAGAATTTGATGAAGTTCGCTAAAGGGCCTGCTTTGTTTGTTTTCATGCGAATAAGTAAGAGCCATTTGATCGATGTAATCAAATGCCATTCTCACATCGGGAAAGTGCATGCAGAGGTCTTTCAGCATATTGGGATAGGCCGCGCCCAGCCCGGGAAGAACAAAAGAGAGCTGGCCTTTAGAGATGGATTCCTTGCCGGTCAAAAAGATGTTGTCGGTGATTTGTCCGCACGAATCAGTGCGAACATGTTCGCCGGCGGTCAGCAGGTCTTCTCTCAAACTTTGCAGTGACTGGGCAACGATGGCCAGGCGAGAGGCTTTCTGCCCGGCACCTGCGGCTTTGCTCAAGCTATAGGCAAGGTCTCGCAGAAGCAAATCTTGTCGATTGTCAATCAAGCGAATTGTATTTTGGATCTGTTTCGCCAGATCCTGGTTCGAATCAGCGGATAAAACAATCAGCTCTGTTTCCCATTCTTTGAATAACGCCGGCCGTTTGCTTTCATCACTGTCTTCGAATTCTTCCAGAATGACGTGCGCGTTTACACCGCCAAAGCCAAAAGCGCTGACGGCGGCGCGCCTTGGCTCAACAGTTGTTTTCAAGCCTTCGCTTTGCTCGACGCTCGGATGGACTTTCGGATGAATCCAGGGCCGGGTCTGCGTGCTGATGCGGCAGGGATGTTTGTTCCAATCGGCTGATTTGCTTTCGGCCGTGACATTCAAGGTGGGAGGCAAAACCCGGTGGTAAAGCGAGAGCGCTGCCTTGATCAAACCGGCCATGCCGCTGGCAGCTTGAGTGTGCCCGATCATTGATTTGACTGAGCCGAGCGCAATCCAACCGGATTCTTTACTGTCTGCGCCATATGTTTCTTGGACTGCCTGCAATTCTGCGGCGTCGCCTGCCGGTGTCCCAGTGCCGTGAGCTTCCAGCAGTCCGACTGATTTTGGAGAAACGCCTGCGTCTTCGAAAGCTCGTCTGATCGCCAGACTTTCGCCTTCATGCGAAGGAGCAAGCAAGCTGGTGCCGTGCCCGTCGCTGGAGGATCCCACACCACGGATGATGGCATAGATGCGATCGTTATTTTCCAGCGCTTCCGAATAGCGTTTTAAAACGACTGCGCCAATACCCTCGCCGAGTATGGTGCCGTCGGCAGCCTGATCGAAGGGGCGAATATCCTGATTGGGCGAAAGTGCCGTCAGAGCGCAGAACATTTGGTAGAAGCAAGCGAAAGAATTGATATGGATACCGCCGGCCAGGGCCACATCGCAAGCGCCCAGGCGCAGGTCGCGAACGGCAGTCTCTACGGCGATTAATGAGGACGCGCAGGCGGCATCCATGAGCATATTTCTGCCTTTGAATCCTAAGCGCTGAGCAATGCGACCGGCCAGCAAATTGGGCATGACGCCCGGAACAGTGTCGGAATTTGTCGGTGCAAGAGAGCCGTGCAACAGCTCAGCAAGATGCCGAATGTCATCATGAGAAATTTCCGGGTGCAGTTTTTGCACGAGAGCCAGCATCTGATCTACTGTCTGACCCTGCTGAATCATCGTCATGGCGCCCTGCCCGGGTGCCGATGTTCTGCCCAGAATCACTTCGCCTTTGTCTATGGACGTGGGCAAATTGTTGTAACCGGCATCGGCCATGGCCTCGACGGCAACTCTCAGCGCCAGGAATTGATCGGGGTCGGCGCCGTTGACGGCGCGCGGCATGACGCCGTATTTAAGCGGGTCGAAGTCAGCCAATTCACTGACAAAACCGCCGCGCACGCAATAGATTTTTTTGAAATCGGAGCCGGCCGGATGTTGATATTTGATCGTGTCCCATTCTTGTTCGTTGGGTTCGCGCAAGCAATCACGCCCGGCCAGAATATTGCCGAAGAAGGGCGCCAATCCCGGTGCCATGGGAAACAAGCAAGACATGCCGACGATTGCAATTGGTTCTTGCCCGTCGGTCTTAATTTGCTGGTGGGGCATTCTCAGCTCCGAGTGCCACTCATATTAGTGGACTGATTAGATTGTCCGGCCTGATTTGATAATCTATTGAGGGATTTGCTGCCGATGCCGCCTAAACCTTCGATGACAAAGGCGAGGATCCCAGCTTTAGTATAAACTGCCACGTCGCAAGTCAGCTCGCGAGCGGTGGTGCCGGGCGTGATGAAAACGCGAGCGAAATAGCTGTCTTGCATCATCAGATCGCGGTCGCCCAGGTGCAGCTTTTTGAAGCCGGTCGGCAGGACAGTAATATCGAGGAATTGCCGCGCCCAGACACCAGCTAATTGCATGGCACTGTCCAAAAGAATCGGATCGATTGTCCACTCATTGTTGCCGGTGCTTCTGCTCAGACAGGCTTGCGGCTTGGGTGATTTGAGCTCGCCGACGATGCCGTCTTCGCCCAGGGCTGTGACACCTGTGATGCCCTGGAAGAGCGGTCCGTGGAACATGTAATCTTTGTATACCGACTGACGAGTAGGCAGCGTACCGGTGGTCTTAATATCCTGACCGATACTGGCCAGCGTAGCTGTGGTCGGGACAAATGATGGAATCGAAACCAGCCCGCTGATGCGGTGGGCAACAGTATTACCGCTGGCGCCCGACTGGGGCAAACCGCTCAGCTCAAAAGAGGTCTTGAAGTGCTGGCGCTTATTGCCTGTCAGAACGACTGTTTCCACAACCGCATTGTGGCCGGGTGCCTCGCTCCGGCGCGCACTCACCGTAAGCGTTTTTGAGGCGCTGTCGAAAACAATTCCGGCTGGAATTTCAAGGCGATTGACATTGGTCATCTTCATATCAGGGCAGAGAGCTTGAGCCGCTTCCGCCATCATTTCCAATGCCATTGCCATGGGCATGACCGGCACGCCGTCGAAGGTATGGTCGTTGAGGTAGAGGTCGACATCAGAGCTAAGGACAGATTCGAATTCGACTGTTCCATCTTCAGTTTGACGGCTGTAAGCGTCCTGCAATCTGACCGTCTTGTCGGTAGGAATTCCCTTTGCGGCAGGCAACTGTGCGACGATGACCAGTTCGGCTTCTTCCTTTCGTCCATAGAGAATTTCGTCGACGAAAGCCTTGCGTCCTGCAGCCGGAGCAATCATAGCCCAGCCGTATTTAGCAAAGAGCGATTCCAATTCGGGCTGGGCCATGCCGGCGTTCCACGGACCCCACATCATCGAAGCGACGCGGGCGCCGGACGATTTATTGAGAGTGACCGCCAGCTTGTTGAGCACTTCATTAGCGCTCACGTAGTCGCATTGACCGGCATTGCCTGTGCGTCCAACCACCGACGAGAAGAGGATGAGGAACTTCAAATCAGGGCTGGATGCCAGTTTGCTCAAGGTGCGAGCGCTGTTGATCTTGGTTGTGAAAACTCGTTCAAATGATGCTTGTGCCTTTTCTTTTACGAAGGCATCTTCAATAACTCCTGCACCGTGGATGATGCCGTCGATTTTGCCGAATTCGGCAACGATCAATTCAATCGCCGCTTCAAAGGCAGCGTCGTCACGCACGTCTACCGGCAGATACTCAACTTTTGAGCCGGCTTGCCGCATCGCTTGCAAATTGTCTCTGATTTCGCGGTCGCGCAAAAGTTTTTGATACTGCCCCTCGACCAAGGCGATGCTGATAGCCTGCCCGCTCTGTTTGAGCTGCTCCATGATGGCGGCCTTTAAGTCGCGCATCGAAGTCAAACCTGCTGTGTAATCAGGCTCTTGAGCCGGTTCTGGCGTGCGTCCGATCAATACCAATTGAGGTTGGAATTTCTCCGCCAGATCGAGAGCGATCTCGGCGGTGATTCCACGCGCACCACCGGTGATGACAATTACTGACGAGGAATCAATCGAAATGTTTGTGTTTGCGTCGCCGGATTCATTGATCGATGCTTTCGCCGATTCGATGTCGGCCAGTTTTACATCCAGCCCGACTCGCGTCTTACCGTTGTCTGTATAGCCGATTTCTACGCGCTTATTGGCGGCAACAGCAGCGTTTGATTCTCCGCCGTCATTGGCTTCGAATTCTTCCTGAGCGTCCATCTCGGCAACGACAAGGGCGGCAATTTGAGTGGAGATCAATGTTTGCTCGAAGTCGACGGCTTTGCAGCGTACGCCAGGCCATTCTTTGGCCAGGCACTTCATGAATCCGGAAATGCCTGCGCCCCAGACTCGGTTCAGTCCGGCCACTGTCTGGCTGGATGAGCCAGAGCCGAAGGCTCCGCCCAATTTGCTGGCGCTGGTGATCGTGGCGATTCCTTTGTGAGCGGGATCGTTCAAATCTGCATAGGCAGCCTTGGCGAAATTGAGAAGTGTGAGAAGCGATGCCGGAGGCGCATTGCCAGTCATCGCAGAGTCGGCTTTGTTGAGAGGCTGCAGATCGATGATACGGGCTATTTTGCCGTGGCTTTTTCTAATTGATTGAAGTACGGATTGCACCGCTTCGTAGGACGTGGCATCCAATTCGCAGGCGCCGTTGTTGATTTTCAGTCCTTCTTTAGTGCTGGCGACGTGGCGAATGACTACGCATTTTTCACCGCGTGCCGTCAGGGACTTTCCCACTTCCTGCCAGGCGTCTCCTTCATCGGCGATGATCAAGTCAATGCTGCCCTGAGGGACTTTCGTCGGTTGCAGGACCGGCAGACTGAGCTGGGAAACCTCGACAGTGGCACGTTTGATATTGTGCCCGCTGGCGCTTTCTTTGCGGGTGGAAAAACCCGTTTGTGCGGCTACTATTGCTGCGCTGGCCGGTGCTTTTTCCAGCGTGCCGTGTCCGTTGCCGTTTCCATTTCCGCCATTTCCGTTGCCCCCTGCCGACAAATCTGCCGTCAGGACCGGAAGGATTTCGTGGTTTTGACCGTGTCCGTTGCCGTTGGATCCATTTGATCCGTTTGATCCGTTTGATCCGTTTGAACCGTTTGATCCATTTAGACCGTTCGTCCCGTTGGTTTCAAGAGAAATGGTCGAGCCAACTGATCCGTTAGATCCGTTCGATCCGTTAGAGCCATTTGATCCATTTGATCCATTTGATGCATTAGAACCATTAGATCCGTTGTCGCTGTGAATTTCAGCCGGCAATGTCGCTGCTGTGCCACTTGCGTCAGCCACAGCGCCGTTTTCACCGGCGTCGGCAGAAGCATCGCCGCCGGAGGCATCACCGCCGGAGGCATCAGTATTGATCCAATCAATGATGCCTTTGAGAGTCTTGGTGCCGGCCAGTTGTTCCAGTCCGCCTTCCAATTCGCGCTGTTTGCTTTCCGGCAGTATCTTGCGGAAGCTGTTGAGGATTTCGACTCGTTTAATCGAATCGATGCCCAGATCGGCTTCCAGGTCGAGTTCGGGATCGAGCATTTCGGGCGGATAGCCGGTGCGCTGGCTGACAATTTCGAGCAGCTCTTCGACGAGCTTTTCATTGGATATTGTCGGCTGAGCTGGTGCTGCTGCTGCGCTCTGAACGACAGTTGGCGTAGGCTCGGCTTGTGAGAGGTCGGCGCTTGCTGGTTCTGGAGCAGGGATTGAAGGAGCGGCAGCAATCACGTCGACAATTTGTGCGACTGGCTCGTGACCGTTGCCTTGAATCAATTCAGGTGGCGCAAATTGCGGCTGAGCAAATTGTGGCTGGGCAAATTGTGGTTGCGCAAATTGCTGAGGTGCCATTTGTGGCTGAACAAACGGTTGCGGCGGCTGGGGAATCCAGTGTCCCGGTTGGGGAACTGCGCCAGTCTTTGCTTGCAGGTACGCGCCCATGACTTGCTGCTGCGTGCGCAGGAAGCTGTTTGTCATCTCCAGCATAGTTTGCTGGAATTGAATCATCACCTGGTCGACATTGCCGCCTGCGGCTTGTCTGGGCAAGTGTTGAGGCTGCTGGTACGCTGCTGGAGCCGGGTTGGCTGGTGTCGCCTGTGCTGCCCTGGGAGCTGGATTGCTTGTAGATGCGGTCATCTTGGTTGCGGATTCCTTCGCCGGGTTTGTCCTTTCTAATTGAGACTGCCCAAAATTGTTTTGAGCAGGTTGAATCGGTGCTTGCGCACTGTTGGTGGTCCCCATTTGAGAACCGGAAATAACTTCTCTGGCGGCGCCTGTAGTGGGTGCCTGCGTCTGCATTTGTGCTTGTCCTTGCGGCTTGAGCTGAGCGGCTGGGGCGACGGATTTTGCCTGGGTCGGGGCTGCAGCAGTGACTACGCCGTTTACAACAGTCGCCTTGGTGATGTTGGCGCTGTCCATCAAGTAGAGCAGTTTTGGTTTGCCGTTTGCGGCCAAGAACGATTGTTCTGCCGGTTGAGGAATCTGCTCGATGCGACCCTCATAGAGTGCACGAGCGTCGAAATCGACACCATGAGCCCACAATTGAGCAAGAGCATTGAGCAATTGCGTGATGCCGTTCTTGCCGGCCCGGTCGATGGACACAGCCATATGCGGGCTGCCCTGCAAAATAGAAGAGGCCAGGTTTGTCAAAACCGAGCCGGGACCGACTTCAATAAAGAAGTAGGCGCCGTCTGCCTGCATGCGTTTGATTTGCGAGACGAAGTCAACCGGTCTGACGATGTGCTCGGCCAGGCGATCGACGATTTCCTCTGGTGATGAGGAATACTGGTTGGCGTCGGTATTCGAATAAGTGGGAATCTTAGGAGCCGAAATGCTCACTGCTTGCAGAGCTTTTTTGAGCGGCTCTCTGGCGTGTTCCATATATTGCGAGTGGAATGCCTGCGAAACAGCAATAGTGCGCGCGGCGATCTTTTGATTGTTGAATGCGGAGACTGCATCTTTGACGGCATCTGTGGTGCCGGAGATGACGCATTGATTAGGCGCATTGATATTGGCGAGCGTAATACCGGCCATGGTGCTGAGCAGTTTTTCTACTTCCTGTCTTTCGGCACTTACTGCTGCCATTGTGCCGTCGTTTTCAACTTTGGCGGTGAGCAGGCGTCCGCGCAATTCCGAAATACTAATCAAGTCTTTCAGGCTCATGGCGCCCGCGGCTGAGAGCGCTACATATTCACCATAGCTGTGACCGGCTGTGCAGTCGGCTTTGATACCCAGCTGACTGAGCAATTGGAAGGCAGCCATGCCGGCGGCACCAATTGCCGGTTGAGCGATTCTTGTATCGGTCAGTTCCTTTAAGTGCTGCTCTTCTGTTTCCTGGTTAAAGGCTGGCGGCGGGAAAATGTAGGAGTTGAGTGAGCGTGGCAGGATGTCCTTGAGAGCCTCGCTGGATTGCTCGAAGGACTTGCGCACCGAGGGGAAAGCAATGGAGAGGTCGCTGAGCATATTGATTTGCTGGGAGCCCTGTCCGGGGAAAAGGAAGGCAATTTTTCCGGGCGCTGCAGCGTCGGCTCTTTCTTTGAAAAAGATGCCGCGGGGATCTTTGAATTCAGTTTTTTGCGGGCTGAGCAGATCGCTCTGTGCGCGCTTCAGTTTTTCGATCAGGTCGTTGTAGCCCTCAGCCACTATTGTGAGGCGGCAGTGATTGGCTGCCGTTTTCGCCTGCGGCTTCACTGGCGATTTGAGAAACTCCTTGTGGGCAAAACGTGTGAATCCGCCTGGTGTGTTGGAATTTGCATCCGATTGGGCGCGTTTTGCATGCTCCAAAAGTTGCTGAACGGATTTGACCATATCCATTCTCTGGGCGGCCGCAACGCTAAAGAGTTCCGCCGGCCACTCAGGCTTGCAGGGCTCTTCTTTATAAGCGCATGGGGGTTCGTACTCTTCCAGGACGCAATGGAAATTGGTGCCCCCGAATCCGAAGGCGCTCACGCCGGCGCGTCTAAGCTGGTTTTCTTGGCCGGGCGCATGCAGCCAGGGGCGCACTTCGCTGTTGATATAGAAGGGGCTGTTTTCAAAATCACAAGCCGGATTGGGAACCGTAACTCCGAGTGTGGGCGGTAAAACTTTGTGATGCAGCGCTTTGGCGACTTTGATCATGGATGCTAATCCGGCTGCTGCTTTAGTGTGGCCGATCATTGTTTTGACCGAACCGACAGCGCAATTTCTCTTGTCGGCGCCGGAGCGTTCGAAGACTTGCTTGAGGGCTTCAATTTCAGCCTTGTCTCCCGCGACAGTGCCTGTGCCGTGGGCTTCCACCAGTCCGACGCTGGCCGGGCTTAAGCCTGCGTCTTCATAGGCGCGCGTCAGAGCCAACATTTGACCTTCCGGTCTGGGGGCGGTCAGGCTCAAATCTCGTCCATCACTGGAGCCGCCCACACCTTTGATGACTGCATAAATCTTGTCGCCGTCGCGTTCGGCATCTTCCTGGCGTTTTAACACCAGCATGGCCACACCTTCGCTGATGACGATACCGTCGGCGGTGGCGTCAAAAGTGCGGCAGCGCCCCGTTCTGGAAAATGCGTGGGTTTTGCTGAAGCTGAGGAAATCGCCGGGCTGGTTGTGAGTGTCGGCGGCGGCCAGGAAAACTACATCGCTGGTTCCGGCTCTCAGTTCTTGCACTGATGTATAGAGCGCTGCCAGTGAAGAAGCGCAGGCAGCATCGATGGAGAAGTTGATGCCGCCCAAATCGAATCGGTTGGCGACACGTCCTGCCGCTACGTTGCCGAGATATCCGGCGAACGAATCTTCAGTCCATTCCGGAAGAATATCGGCGATTTGATCCTTGGCGGAATTGTCCAAATGCGCCAGTTTCCAGCCCAGCATCGAGCGCAGAGACATGAGCGCGGTGACTGGACCGTGTCCGGCATTGGCGAGAATCACCGATGTTTTCTTTCGGCCAAAGGAGCGGTTTTTATAACCGGCATCTTCTAAGGCGCGGTCTGTGATTTCCAAAAGCATCAGCTGCATTGGATCAATTGAATTGAGACTGCTGGGCGGAATGCCATATTTAGTAGGATCGAAAGCAATCGCTTTCAAAAATCCGCCCCATTTAGAGCAAATCTTGTCGCGAGCCAGCGGATCTTCATCGTAATAATTGCGCCAATCCCACTGCTCGGCCGGCACTTCTTCGATGGCATCTACTTTAGTGAGGATATTTTGCCAGTACTGGGCTAGATCGTTAGCCTTGGGGAACATGCAAGACATGCCCACGATGGCGATGTTGTCCCAGCCGTCGCGGCGCGGTCTTTCGCGGGTTTTCTGACCGGCGGCGACAGCAATTTTGTCGGCGGCGGTTTTGCTTTCACTTTCTGTGCGGGCAATACTTTCGAGCACGTCGAGACTGCCTTGAGAGACTGATTGGTGCAATTCTTCAATAGTCAAGACGCGTTCGTGCATGGAGGCGACCTGGCCTATCATGTACATGCCGTCCTGCCATTGCTCGTCTTTGCTCACTTCTACGAGCTTCTTCATCTTTTCGGCATTGTCTGTGCTTTTTAGTTCTGACAGAACAGACTCGCGGCTGGCCGAACTTTCGCTCGGGCGTGTGACGCCTTTGCTGGCAATGCGCAAGCGGCCCAGATTCATCAGTTCGAGTTCTTCGCGCACTTCGTCTTTGCTCTTATTGGAGAGGACAAGCTCAACGCGCTTGTCGTCAAAGATGCGCTTGTAGGGCGAGTTGATGCAACGGATTGCATGACCGGGTCCGGTTTCCAAAAGCACTGTTTCTCTGCAAGCGATGGCTGCTTCCTGGAATTTCTCCACGATGGCGCCGGTTTCGACTGCTTCTTTGGTAAATAAGTAAGCTGTGCCGATCAGCACGCCCACTTTCATGCCGCGTTCGCTCAGCGGTGCGGTCATGGCTGCCACCATGGCTGCCGACAATCCGTCGTGAATGCCGCCGGCCATCAGAATATGGAGTTTGGCAGCTTCAGCTTTTGGCAATTGCACGTTGGCGAGAATTTCCACCATCTGCTCCCAGAGCACGAAGCTGGAACGCGGACCGACGTGCCCGCCGCATTCTCTGCCTTCAAATATGAAGCGGCGCGCTCCCATTTCGATGAATGAGGAGAGCAAAATTGGAGAGGGCACATGCAGATATGTTGAGATGCCGGTATCTTCAAGCGTCTTGGCCTGATCAGGCCTGCCGCCGGCGATCAGGGCAAAGGGAGGTTTGTGGCGGTTGATGACGGCAAACTGCTCTTGTCTCAATTCTTGCGGCACAAAGCCCAGAACGCCTACACCCCAGGGTTTGTCGCCCAGCAATTGTTTTGTTTTGGCGACCAGAATTTCCGCTTCTTCGCCGCGCATAAGGGCCAGAGCCAGGAAGGGAAGACCGCCGCCTTCTGCGACTTTGAGGGCAAATTCAGCGCTGTCGCTGACGCGAGTCATGGCCCCTTGCACGATCGGATAATGCGTTTTGTGCGATTCGGCCAGGGCTCCGTCAGGCTTGAGTGCACCTTGCTCGCGGGCAAGCACGCTCAATTTTACTGCCGATTCTTTGATCGCTTCGATGATTCCGGATACAGAAACATATTTTTCTGCCAGTGACTTGGCCAGGGCGATGTCCTGCCCAACGGCAAGCAGAATATCTTCGCGCTTAGAGGATTGACCGTCCTCATTTTTCAATGTCCGCCCGGGCGCAGGCAGGTAGATGCCCAGGTCAGAAAGTGACTTGAGGGCGGTATTGTCTTCGCTGAGCGGGTGGCCCTGACGAGCAAAAACGCGCACTTTTTTGCCGTTGAGCGCAGAGAAGCTGGTAATTTCGGTACCGTCCATGGTGGCAATGCGGTTTTTCAATTCGATCGGCATTGCCGATTCGCGGGAAAGAAGCAATTGCGATTCCAAAACTACGCCTGATGCTCCGGCGGCCAGACAGGCAGCTGCCGAATAAAGCCCGATGCCGCCCTGCACCCAGACCGGCAAGTCCGTCACTTTTCTTACTTCTTGCAAAAGCACGAAAGCAGTGGTCTCGGATGTGACTGCGCCGGCTTCGCTGCCTTTGACCACTAGTCCATCGATGCCTAAATCTTTGGCGGACAGACCTTCCTTGAGCGTGGTTACTTCGGCAAGCACGGTAGCGCCCAATGAACGGGCGTTTCTCACGGCTTCATCCAAAATCTCCAGGCTGAAAGAAACATCAGAGCTGATGATTACCAGTGGGGCACTGGCTGGATTGCTCCGGGAGGCTTGCAAAAGAATGCCCAGGGCTTCGGCGCTCTGACCAGCACTGTATTTGATACCAAAACGCCCACCCTCGCGGCGGGACAGCTTCATAACTGCTGTGGTGACGGCATGAGCGACGTCCTCGTCGGTAAGCTCATGCAGTTCCAGGTTGATCAGCCCCGCTTCACCGGCCATTTTGGCGGCAAAGGCGATGCCATAGTGCGGGTTGATTGGCGCCGCAGCGGCTTCTTCAGGTCTGGTTGCGATTGCTTCCGCTGGACCGGGAAATGACACCGGGGTCAGAGCAATGATTCCAAAACTCGACATGTACCAAACGCCTCGGCAGTATTGGGACGGTGGGGTGCAATCTCGTCCCTTAGAAACAAGCGCCGCCAGAGAAAAATGAACTCTTTGGGGCGGAGGTGGCCTTCAAAAACCGGCAAAAGCCAATCAGAGACTAGGCCAGAATAGGCTAAAGAGAAGTATATAAGGGGAGAAAGGCTTCGCCATTGGACAGGTTTTAACAACAGGCGCAGGCGCAACTTATTGCATATGCATAGTCGGCAACAAATGCCGCTAAACGACTACCGTTTCCGTCGGACTCTTAAGTTCGTAGAGCACTCCGCGCCATTTGATACGGTTTGTAAGGAGTGAGTAAAGAGTCATCGAGGGCAAGATCAAGTGGGCCAGTGGTATGGCCATGATGCTGCGTATCAAGGTCTTGTCGAAAGCCGCCTGCAGTTCCCTTTCGTCGTCCGTGGCCGGGCTGGGTAGGTTGGCCAGAAGGACGCGCTTCCACAGTCCTTGCGCTTTTATGAGGAAAAACAGCTCGACCGGGATGAGCGAAAACCCGGCTGCCAGTGACAGAAGCCACTCCTGACTGCCGGTCAGGCAAAAGGCAGCCAGGGAAAAGAGGACGGCCGCAAGCCAGAAAGAGAGGAGTATGGCCCGGTGGATGGCTCGCATCCAGAGCTCCGGGTAGTAAACCTTAGTTAATATGAGCTGCCTGTTAGTCCACTCCACAATCTCTTCTAAAGAACCGTCTCCATGGCTGGCCACAAGGCATTGCGGCACGAATCGCACTTTCAGACCAAGGGCTTTGACGCTGGTGGTTAAAGAGAGATCATCATCGGCTGCCCGATCCCAGCTCTGGGCCACGCGTGCTCGCTCGAAAGTTTCGCGCTTAATGGCCATGGCGCCGCCCCAGGCGAAGGAATATTTCTCGCTGGCCATCTCCCAAGCCGTGACCCGATTCCACATGGAACGCAAAACCGACGGCCAGTCGCCCTTGAAGGGTATGTAGAAGCGATATCCGGTGGTAGCGCCGACGCCTGATTCGGAAAGGGGCGCCACCAGATGGCGCAGCATATTGTCGCGGGCGATCACGTCCGAATCGACGAAAACAATCGCCTCTGTGCTCGCCGACATCACCTTGAGGGCAGCCAGTTGATTGTTGATTTTCTGCCCGCGCTGGCTGTTCACGCCAGCCACTACCAGTTTTGTTTTTACCTGATCGATGGACCTGCGTACTTCTTCTATCGCTTCATAGGCAGGATCATCTTGGGCGGCCACCGTGAAAATAACTTCGAACTGAGCCTGGCCGTCTTTCACATAGTCCTGATTGAGCAGCTTTTTTAAATTGTCCTTGAAGCCCGGATCGAGACCCTTGCAGGGCAGGATCACCGATACAGGCGGCAGGTATTGGCCATGCTGCTGGTCAATCTCTCGCTCCACATAAGCAAATAGCCGGCTGAAGGCTCTGCTTTGAACGATCAAAGCAGTGACGGTAATCAGGCACAAAATGACGACTAAGAGCATGGTTGGATGGTTTTACTCGGCTCAGATGCCGATTGACTGATTTAGACTGACTTAAATTGACTTAGATTCGGTGGGGCTAAATATCCCGAGCCAGTATAGTGCTAGACTTGCCCTGCTTTCCAGCTGGCGACTGTCATGCTACGACCGCTTTTGTACAAAACCTTCTTTGCGCTGGGCAAGCGGGAAGTGAGCCGATTCGATCGCGACTCGCACCGCACTGAGGCGACTCAAACCCGCCATCTGCTGGCGATTTTAGAGCGCAATGCCGCCAGTGCTTTCGGCAAGAAGCACAACTTTAGTGGCATCAAGTCAGTGGCGGACTTCCAAAATGCAGTGCCAATTAATGATTATGATTCGCTAAGCGAATATATCAACCGCGCCGCTGCCGGTGAAAAATCCCAGCTTACCCTGGAAGATCCCTTTATGTTCGCGACAACCAGCGGCACAGCCGGTGAGCGCAAGATGATCCCGGTGACGCGATCCTACATAAAGGAATTTCGCCGGGCTTCTGTAGTTTCCGGATTCAATCTGTTGAAGAGTCACCCCGCTCTTACTAAAGGTATTGCTCTGTCGGTCTTTTCCCCGGCAGAGGAAGGGCGCACCGAAGGTGGAATTCCTTACGGTGCAATTTCCGGACGCCTATATATGGAAGAGCCGAAATTGATCAAGCGCTTCATTTCGCCTATTCCATATGAGATTTTCCTGGTCAAACACTACGAAAGCCGCTATTACGCATTATTGCGGTTGGCTCTGGCAATGCCTGTGACGGTTATATATACGCTCAACCCCAGCACTATAGTCATGCTCGGAAAACGCCTGGAGATGTACGGACAGTCCCTGATACGTGATATCGCAGACGGTATCATCAGTCCGCCCCAGCAGTTGCCCAGTCAGGTTCTTGAGGCGATAAAGCCCTTTCTCAAGCCCAATCCTGAAAGAGCCAGGTCTCTTTCTGCATTGCTTGAGGCGGGCCGATTCAGCGCTGAAAACATCTGGCCCGATCTTTCATTGATTTCGTGCTGGACCAAGGCCGCGGCGTCCTTTTATTTGCAAGATCTGCCTCTCTATTTTGGTTCGACTCCCGTATCTGACATTACATATGGTGCAAGCGAAGGGCGCGGAACGGTCAATCTGGGCGAGGGAAAACAGGCTCTGGCTATACGTTCTCACTTCTTTGAATTCGTCGCCGTTGAAGATTTCGAATCAGATGAAAAGAAAGCGCTGCTTGGCCACGAGCTGGAAATCGGGCGTGAATACTACATTCTGTTTACGACGTCGGGCGGGCTCTATCGCTATCACATCAACGATATCGTCAAAGTGGTGGGCTGGCATAATTCCACGCCGCTCATCGAGTTTCTCCACAAAGGCGGCAATATTTCGTCTTTCACAGGCGAGAAACTGACCGAGTCGCAAGTTACTGAAGCGATGCTGGCCACTCAAAAGGACCTCAATTTCAGGGCGCGTTTCTTTACTCTCCTGCCGGTCTTCCGCCCGGAGCCCCATTACGAGCTCTATCTTGAGTTTGACGGACCGGCCTGCCAGGACGAAATGACCCTTTCCCGCAGCTTTGACGGACATCTTAGCCGCCTCAATATCGAGTACGAAGCCAAACGCGACTCGCATAGACTTTCTGGAATAAAGGTGGTCAGGCTTCCTTTTGACTCTTATGAGCGGCTGAGAAAGGAACTTGTCGGTGCCGGCGTGCCCGATGCTCAGATAAAAGTCAGTCACCTGAACCCGAAAGCGCAAGTGAGACAAATGATTGAGGCGTTTGCCGCCAGCCCGGTCGGCTCACATTAACAACGCTTAAGTATGCATCCTTCTAAGTAGTTCTCCCAGTGACTTGTCAGGGTGAATGATTAACAATCACTTTGCTTGGGCTTCCGTATAGAAACAAAAAACCTATGAAACGAGTATCCGATCTGGAGTCTCTGGGGGAATCTCTCACTAGCAATCATAAAACCGAACAAGATTGCGGTCCTGAGGTCCCTAAAGTAGTTGGTCTGTTCAAATCAAAATCATCCAGCCAGACACCGGCTGAGTGTGTCCCGCCGCCGCTTTTTTCTTCACCGCCTCCCGGCCGTGAGCCTGAAATCAACACCGGCTCACCCAACAGCAAGGCCGTGGGGAACTTTCTGCTTTGGCGAGCCAGGGGGCTTCCACCTCTGACCACAGGCGAAGAGTTGTCGGACGATACCGTATATGTAGGTCCGCTCAACAAGTTGCCGAAGCGCACCGATGAAAACGACGCCATTCGCGTCATCGATCCTGATTTCCTGGCTGAAGAGATTCGCGCCAAGAGAAAGGAGCGAGCCAAAGAAGGTATTGCCTGTCTGACACCTGCCACCGCCGGCAGTGAAGAGGCGGAGGACTATGAAAGCTGGCGTCAGGCACTGGCTGGCGGCATCTCGTCCAGGCGAGCAGCGGCACGCTGGTGGACACTCTCTCAAGAAAACGCCCGCTATTTGGCCAGCGATCCGGAAGTAACCGTGCGCGACGCCGTCGCCGGCAATCCCAGTTGCCCGCCCGAAGCACTGGCGCGCCTGGCTCAGGACAGCGCCTCCAAAATTCGCAAAACAGTAGCGGCGAATTTGAGCACCCCACCGGAGATTTTGGTCCTTCTGGCATACGATGTGGAAACCTCAATCAGGCTGGAAGTGGCCAGACATCCTCTGGCGCCGCCGCCTGCTCTGCACACTCTGGCTACCGATACGCAAGCTGCCATTCGTGAAGCGATTGCTACCCATCCAATGGCTGATGCGCACTTGCTCAATGCCCTGGCCCGCGATGACAGCCTGACGGTCAGGCGCGCTGTGGCCATGAATGCCTCTCTGCCCAAGGTAGCGGCAGAGCGTCTTTCGCAAGACAAAGAAATTTCTGTCCGCCAACTTTTGGCCTCGAATGCAACCGTTGATCAAGATACACTGTTTAGACTGACATCGGAAAATGATCTATATGTACGTCGCAATTTGGCCGCCAACCCTGGTTGCACGCCGGAAGCGCTGAACAGGCTGAGCGATGATGCCGATCGACTGATCAAAGTAATGCTCATTTTGAACCCTTCTCGCACCCCTGGTGTGATCGACAAACTGTTCTCGGACTCGGACAAAGACATTCGCGTCCTTTGTGCCCGTTCGGAAGATGCATCCGGCGAGGTTTTGGAACAGCTCAGTTCGGACACCAATGAAGAAGTGCGACTGTGGGTGGCGCGCAATATCGCGACGCCATTGAGCACGCTCGAGAAATTAGCCAAAGATGCGCATGTGGAAGTCAGGCAAGCGGTGGCCGACAACCGTGCCGTCTGGGAATCTGCAGCGACACGAAGCGCCGTGCTCGGATATCTGAGCGGCGACAAATCCGTCTTTGTGCGGCGCGTCAAGCGAAGCCGTTCGCCTCTGGCTGAGGATATGCTCAATGCGCTCTCTCACGACAGCAATAAATTTGTGCGCATGGTGGTGGCACAGGACCACAACGCCTCTGATGAAGCGCTGGCAAAACTGGCTTGCGATGAGCTTGTCGACGTGCGCATGAGGGTCGCTGCCAATCACGGCACGCCCCCCAAAACGCTGGCTCGCCTGGCTCAGGACAAAGAGGCGCGCGTGCGTGCGCAGGTTGCAGCCAACGGCTATGCGCCGATGGTGGCACTGAGAATATTAGCGCGAGATGAGGACGAATATATTCGCCTGACAGCAGCCGACAATCGCTGCATACCGGACGACTCTCTGGAGACGCTTTGCCTTGATTATGACCGCTGGGTGCGCAAAGCAGCTCGGGCCGAATTCGATCGCCGCGTCAAATTGCGCAGCCAAATAATCTAGTCGCCCGCGCGTTGCAGGCGCATTTAAAAAATTGCCGCCGGCAACGCGGCAGCTACATTAGTGCAAGCCTAAAACGTTTTTGATGCCGTAAGCGATCATGTTGGGGTTGTTTTTCAGGCGGCGGCGGCAGTATGGTCCTGCTACTTTGTCTTTGCCGTAAGGCAAATACATGCGCACTATGGTGCCGGTTTGAGCAAGGCTGAGTGCATGTTTTTCATCCTCACCGGATAGATGCTGCGACAATTCGCTGAAATAAGATCCGTTCGTGAGCCCGTCCTGGAGTTTGGACCGCGGGACGCCGAGCAGGAATTGAAACTCGAATTGAGAGGACTTCAATTTAAGCGGCAACACGACTTTGTTTACGAAGTTGTCTACACATCTGGTGTCGTGCGATGCCAGTTCGACATAGACGCCCTGATGAGCCAATTCTCGGCTGTAGCGCACGGCCAGTTCTTTCATGATTGGCTTTTCAGTGTGGGCAATTGAGGCCGGCTCTTGATAGATGCCTATTACCATGCGCACTCTCATGCCTTCTTCAAAGCGCTGAATGTCCTTTTCCGTGCGGAAAAGGCGCGATTGAATCACGGTGCCGAGGTTCTTGTAGCCGGCTTTGTAGAGGGCCAGGTAAGACTCCAGGTGGAAATTTGTCCAGCGGTGATCTTCTGCTTCAAGAGTCATGTCGACGCCGCGCTGGAAGGCATAGTCGACTATTTTATTGATGCGGTCGAAAGCAGCTTCCAGAGCTTTTTCGCTTTCTCGGCCAGGCTGAGGCGCATTGGTGCTGAACATGGACGGTTTCATGGAAATGGTCAGGCGCTCTTTTCTATTGGCAGCATGCAGCTGGTTGGCGGTGACCTCGTCGATCAAACTCATGTAAGTAGTGACATAACGCTCGCAGTCTTCAATGCTCGTGGCGTCTTCGCCGAGAATGTCCAGGGTGCCTGTGAATTTCCTCCCCTGATAAAGGTCGTGCGCCTTGCTGATGGCCGACGCTGATGTCTGGCCGGCCAGATACGGCCTGGCCAAAAACATTACCAATGGCAAAGGAATGGTGTCGAATAACGACTTTTTCTGATTGGGTCCTGGGATTACCGGTTGAGTAGTATGCAAATCTGTGCCCGAAACAAGTCTTTCTGGTCTTACAGGCAATTTTACTGGCATAAGATTTCCGGGCGCTCCTAATTTGAAGAGGCGACAAGGGTAAAAATTGGCTTTCGGGCGGTGAGCAGGCTATTGGAATCGGTCCAATCGGGTGAACAGGTGAACCGATCCTCTTACCTGGGTACCGTCCGAAATTATAGGATCTCAAGTAGCGATTCTTGGGATATGTTGCAAAAGACTTAATTTGAGGTATCGATGCCGGCAAAAGGTGAATAAACCGAAAGCATCGGCACCCGTTTTGCTTGCGCGGAAAGGAGGTTGTCCAGATCCTCCGGCAGGCGCGAGAGCTGAATCAAATAATTGCTCTCGTTGCCGACCGAGCCGCGCGGGAAAAATATGGCGCCGCGGCAGCCGGTACCCGACAGTGCTCCCACCTGGACGCGCCCGGAAGGCAAATAGCGCACTGAATATTGCGGTCCTTTCAGTCGGTCTGTCTTGTGCTTCCTATATAGAAGTTGGGCCAGGGTAACTACCTGGGAGTCCTGACTGACCAGGAAGGACGGAATCGTGGCTACGATGATGTCGGCTTTGCCGGTGCGTCCTTTTGAGCCCACGATAATTTCCACACCGTCGGCATCCGGGACAAATCGTGCCCAGGTCCAACCGGGATCCCTGGCATCGGTTTCTCGGGGACGTTTGAAAGCTTGCTCGAAGGAAAAGAAATCGTCGCCCAATCCGGCAAATGTTCCCTGGAGAAGAAGACGGTTCAGTCCGCCGCGTGGCGTGACGGGCGGGACTTTATTGATTTTGTCCCCGGACAAAGACCCGGCTGTAGCCAGCAAAGGTTTTTCAGGCTCGACTTTTGGCTGTTTCGTTTCTTTCGGTTTTTTGGGCGGCGGCGGAGCATCAGGCGGCAAAGCCGGTTGGCGCGAAACTATACGTTTTCCTTGATCTTGTCTGAGTTTTTCCATTGCCTCATCGTCTGTCATCGTGATGCGATCGATGCGTGTGACGACAAGATCTTGAGTGGCATCGTCGTTGACTGTGCCGACTCGGCACATCACTTTGCATTCGATTCGCGGCCATTGATCTTTATCGATGGGAAGCTCATAGGGAGTAGGTCCGCGCAGGATGATGAAACGTTGTTGATTGCGGTGAAATTCGCCGTCAATCTCTTCGCGGGCCACTTGCGTGTAACCATTTCTCAAGTCGAGAAACCGTCCCTGAAAGCGGATCAGCGTGCCGCTGAGATCCTGAGGACTGGAATTCTCGACAAGAATTCCCAGAGCCGGATGATAACCGGTGGCATCGTGCGACCACCAGGTCAAAACCGATTGCGGCTGCAGACGCGAAGAGCGTTGGTTCTGGCTGTCATCCGGTCCGCCGTAGCAAAGCGCCTTCTGTGCGTTGTCCACACAGGAAGCAAAGAAGCTGCAAAGAATGGTAAGCGAAAGAGCGATGAAGCTTTTGTGCGGGCGCACGCCGAGTACTCCAAAAGGCGATCGAATCATATTGTGGCACAGATTGCGGCCCCTTGATGGGCCGGCCCGACGCATGGCATCGCCCCTATTAGGCGGCCTGCCCGACTCCTTGCAATGCGAGCTGTTTGCGGACCTGGCTGGCGGAATTGATGCGCAAGTCAGTTTCCTGACAGGTAAGGCGTTCGATTAGATTGTTGAAAGAAGCTGAAATCTCGTTGTTTTCCCGCTTCGGTGAGCAAACGCTAAGCGGCTCCGGATCAATTCCGGTTAAAACGAAATGAAGCAAGGCACCCATCGAGTAGAAATCGCTGGCCGGTTCGGGGCGACCTCTCACCTGTTCGGGCGCCATGTAAGAAGGCTTGCCGACGCACAAGGCTGTGTCCGTCAAATCAGGAACCTTGGCCAAATTGAAGTCGATCAATTTGAGCTTGCCTTTCTGGTCGATAATCAGATTGTCGGGCGTGAAATCGCGGTGCACCACTTGCGGTGCATGCCCGTGCAGATAATCAAGGATGGAGCACATCTGCGAGGCCAGCTCGATTGCTTTTGTCTCTTTCAATGGACCGCTGTTCAAAACCAGCTCTCTTAGCGAGGTTCCTTCCACATGCTCGATGACCAGATAACCCCTGAGGTCTTCGATAAACGCGTCGACGACACGGACTATTTGCCTGTGATTGAGTGATTTGAGCAAAAGCGCTTCATGCTGGATGCGAGCCACTATTTCACTGAGCAAGGCCGGATTGTCAAAACCCGGCAGAATAAATTCCTTAAGAACGACCATTTCTACATCGTCGTTCTCACCCTCATTGAGCACTTTGTCGCAGAGGTATTGAACCGTGGCCAGATAGGCAGTGCCCTGCCCGCCCGAGCCCAGTTTTTTTACTACGACAAATCTTTCATTCGACAATGCGGCCCCTCTGGTCAATTCACCGCTTCTTTTTCTCACATGTTCTTGATGAAGGGTGTCCATCCAGATGTCGGTGTAATTCGACGATTCAAGCCAGAAATTTTTCTCTTCCAGCTCGCAGGAAAGAGCATTGGGAGCGTATCTCTTGATGAGCGCGATCAGATTGGCCCGCAGCCTGGCATCATTCAGACAGCCGCCATCCACTTCGACGGTCTTGCCGTTTGTGGTGGCAAATGACAAAAGCTCTTCTTTCTTTCCATCGACAACTTTCGCTTTGACAGACACGAGGGCGAGCTCATACCACTTGATCTTAATCTCGTAGATGAAGAGATTGAGCCAGTTCTTGCAGACGATGATCGAGTTTTTGTCCACTCTGGCCGTCGTCTGCCCGTTGCGGATGAATCTCAGTTTGAAAACTTTTGCCGCGGTTAAAAACAGCATGGCTATGGCCGCGCATAGAAAAAATGCTTGCGGACCGGTAAACCAGAAGGTAACCAGTTTGGCGGCAAGCAGCAATTTCATAAACATGGCTGCGCACAAAAGTCCCAGGCCTGCTACTGCGTTTGGCCTGGTGCCGGCTGCATCATGCGGCGACAGCCAGGCAAGAATCAGGAATACAAATGAGAAGAGAAATAAAAATCCGCAGACCTGCATAAAAAGATTGCCCAGATAAGGCATCACCTTTCTTTGCCAAGTAAGCGCAAGCACAGACATCGAGCGCCCTTCTTGCAGAGTAATAGCGACGTCCCTTTGCTGAATCTGATCCTGATCCTGATCCTGATCATAAACAAGATCATAAATTGGATCGATCTCGGGATCGTAAGAGCCTTCGTCTTGCGGTCGGCAATCTAATTCGTTTTCATTCACGCGTTTAGCTTTCCCTGTACAAGCCAAGAATTTCTAAGGTTTTCAGCACTTGTTCTGCAGTCGGGCGCTCCTCCACCTTCTGGCAGGTCATCTGCATGATCAGGTCGTTCATATTGTCTGTCACTTGCTTGTTGAAATTTTTTGGACTCGATTGCATCAAAGCTTCCGGTTCTTTTGCGGTTAAAAGAAAGTGGGCGGTGCAACCTAGAGAGTAAATGTCGCTCCTTAATTCAGCCTTGCCGCGAAATTGCTCGGGCGATATATATCCTTGCTTGCCGACCACGGTGCCGGTTGCCGTGCCTATGAACTCGTTGGCGGCACCGAAATCGATAAGGGCCAGACTGCCTTTCGGGCGCAAGACAATATTTTCGGGCGTCAAATCGCGGTGCACTAAAGGTGGTGTTTGCTTCTCCAGATAAAGGAGCACCTTAAGGATCTGGCGCATCCACTGCGAGACTTTTCGCTCCGAAATTGGCCCGCGCCTGGCCACCAGCCTTCTTAAATCCTCTCCCTGTATGTATTCCAGAGTCATGTAATGGCGACCGTCTTCAAGGAAGTGATCGTAGATTTTGGCTATATCTTTGTGCTCGAGCTTCGACAAAAGCAGGGCTTCTTTTTTGAACATATCGAGAGCTTTGCTGCGTGCTTGCTCGCTCAAGCTGTCCGCCACCACAAATTCTTTAAGCACTACAGGAGCTCCGTGTTTTCTTCTGGCCAGGTAAATAGCCGATGAACCGCCGTAGGAGAGCGCTTTTTCAACAACGATGCCTGTGCTCAGCGTCCGCCCCGGGACAAGAGGAACATAAGTTGTGGCCCTGAATCGCATCGTCAATTCCGACTCCCACAAAGAAGTGAAAGTGGTTATATCGAGGGGCATCCGGCTGATCTGATTCTCTGATTGCTCCGGATTGGCCAGATCTTCTTTTTCTCTTTCGTCTGTAGGCGCCAGCGTTCTAGACGCGATCAAAAGCTTATTGAGATCGTCATGCGACATCTCGTCGGCTTCAAAGACAACGAAATTGCCGCCCTCAAAATTGAGTTTCAAGCAAATATTTCGCCCTCCCCGTTTGATCAAAACCGATTTTTTCAACTCGCTCCACAATCGGTTTCTGTGACAGTAGAACTGGACGCAGAGCGAAAGCGGCAAGACCAGACCTTGCCGGGAAACAATGATGCGGTCATCAAGAAAAATGAGAAGCAGAAGGCACCCGGCCAGTATCATCGCCAGGGGGGCGACCACCTGGCAGGTGAAAGTGAATAGCGCCTTCTGAATAGACCAGAGCGCATGATCGGTCGGCAAAGCAGCAATACACTCAGAAAAGAAGGGCGCCAGGCAGGAGAAAATCCAGACCACAGGAATAATGCACCAGATGATGGCGCTGCCTTTCAGTACGCGGACAAGGGTTCGGCTTATCGATGTCGAATATCGAATAGAAACAGACTGCATGCAAGAACTCCCCGGGGAGGACCGCCTTCAGGCTCAACTGGCAGAGGGTTATGCTGGCTCGGTTGCGGGCTTGAGTTGAGCCTCAATCCGTCCAGTTCCTCGCGCTTAAACCACGTCATAAATAGCTCAACCAATTTTGGGGCAAACACCAAATCAGGTAAAGCGGGTTTTGGATAGTTTTTTCTGAAATGCCTGCTTAGACGTGTTCTTTTTCTTCGTCAGGCAACTTCAAGGTCTCGCCCTTAGCTTTCAAAGCTTGTGCGGCAGCCGGCAGGAAGTGCATGGCCTTTTCCACCACGCCGCCGGCATTTCTGCCCATATTGCCCAAAAGTTCAATTGGGATAGGGAAGATCAGGGTGCTGTTTTTCTCGGCTGAAACTTCGACCATGGTCTGCAATTGTCTGAGCTGCATGGCGCCCGGCTGACTGGAAATTACTGCGGCCGCCTGGGCCAGTTTTTCGGCCGCCTGCAATTCTCCCTCTGCGGCCACGATTTTAGCCCGTCTTTCTCTTTCCGCTTCCGCCTGACGAGCCATGGCCCGCTGCATCTGTTGCGGGATTTCAACGTCTTTAATCTCGACGGCATTGACTTTTATCCCCCAACCTTCGGTCTGGCGGTCGATAATGGACTGCAATTTGGCGTTGATTTTGTCGCGCTCGGTAAGGACATCGTCGAGCTCATGTTGGCCGATCACGCTCCTGAGCGTTGTCTGGGCCACCTGGCTTGTGGCCATCATGGCGTCTTCAATCTTGGTGACCACCTTTCTGGGGTCGATAACTTGATAAAAGCAAACGGCAGCAATCTTCAAGGATATGTTGTCGCGTGTAATCGCTTCCTGCATGGGAATGGACATCGTCACTATACGAAGGTCGACTTTTTGCGAGCGTTCTATTAGTGGAATAACAAAGCTGACGCCCGGCCCTCTTTCGCCGCAAACGCGCCCCAGGCGAAAAACCACCAGTCGGTCGTACTCGTTTATGAACTTGATGGAAGTCAGTGTCAGCAAGAACCCGAAGAATAAGAGGAATCCGCCCAGCTCAAACATTATTTGCTCCTTGCTGTCTGTACAGCGCCGATGATTCCATCTTTCCATTTATTGGCTGCCGGAAATACCGGACTTCCTAGCCCTTTCTTCCATCGTTTAACCATGGTGAATCCCAGGGAAATTACTGTACAGACCGGTATCCACATCAGATAGCATGGAAAAGCACGCGCAAAAGGCATGGCGTTCCAGAATGCCGCCCACATTAATTATCCGGGCGCGCGCCAGGGAAGTCCGACTAGACACTAGGTGTTGAGGAGAGCTGTCTTTCTATGGTATGGACTTCAGATTATCCGGAAGGCAGACCCGTCAGTGCCAAACCAGAAGGCCCAAGCGCGTCGGGCAATGGAAAAGGCAAAGCGGGTGCTCAGGCTACAGCCTCAAAGCCTGATAGCCAATCTTCATCCAGTTCGACCTTCCAATATGTTTTTGGCAGTTCAAAACCTAAATCCGGCTCGACTTCCATACCGGACTATGCCAAGCCGGCCGTAAATCCGATCTCCGGTTTCAAACCTAAAAAACCCCCGGGCAAACCACCCAATAAGCCCGGAATCTTTCTGCTTTTATTCGGAGTGATCCTTCCAGTTGCAGCACTCGGCGTAGAACTCACCACTCATATGTGCGCCAAGAGTTTCTTTGATCCGCTGCCTACTGCCGCGCACGTTTTGTTATTTGCACTGATTCCCCTGTCTAATTTTATGGTCTGGGTAGCCGGTCGCCGCAATCTCACCGACATGCTCGGCATGCTCACGCTCGGCACCGGCATGGCCATGGGCGTAGCCATTCTTTATGCGCTTATGTTCCTGCCGCTTGTGCCACTGTCTATAGTGGCTATTCTCTGGTTTGGTTTTGGCCTTCTGGCTCTTTCACCGCTGCTTGCCATTCCTGCTCTCTGGAAGGCCGGCAGATATGCTGTCCACCTGTCGCACAGCCACAAGACTTATTTCGACGGGCACCAGCTCGAACACATCGGTCACCTGATTATATTGTGCACAGTCATTGCCGTCGAACTGCCATCGACGATGACCCGCATGCATATTGGCGAAGCAGCGCATTCGCCCAAACCGGTAGCGGCTATCGAATGGCTGCGCGCCTTCGGCAGCCAGGAAGTAATGCTGAGAGCTTGCTATGAACGCTCAGGCAGAGCAACCGATATCCTGGGCTCGCTCTATGAGGTGAAAAATCCGACCAGTGTGGAAGAGGCGCGCCGGATTTTCTATCAAGTCACAGGCAAACCATTCAACAGTGTGCCCTTGCCGGCAGCCTTGCGGGCGACCAGGCAGAACCAGGGATTATTGTCGGACGGTGAATCGGAAGAACCGAATGTAGACGACGAATTCGACCAGGATCCCGATATTGCCGGTGAAGCTGTAAGTGGCGTGGCGCGCGGATTGACGATGAACGAATCCAAACTGACGGGCTCTATCGATGGCAATTCCGGCATCGCCAATCTTTTTTGGAGTGTCACTTTCGGCAACACATCCAAATACGATCGCGAGGTCAGATCGAAGATTTTATTGCCGCCCGGAGCCGTGATCACAAATGCTTTCTTGATCGTCGACGGCACCGAAAGAGAAGCAAAAGTGATGGGTCGCAACCTGGCGCGCAGCCGCTATCGCGCCGCTGTTGCCGAGAAAAAGGATCCGTTGCTGGTCAGCACTTGCGGTGCCGATACGGTTCTTTTACAGCTATATCCGGTTCAACCAGAAAGCAAAATTGGCGTTCGCTTGAATATCGTTTCTCCTCTGGCTGTGACGGAGATTAACAAGGCCGAGTTGGCATTGCCTACATTTGAAGAGCGCAACTTTCAAGTTGATATCCCCACAGCTATTAATCTGAAATCAGGGCAACATCTGGCTTCCACAACCAAAGATCTGAAAGTGGCAGGGTCAGCGCCAAATGTTCTTGAAGGCTCTCTTTCCACTCCGGAGCTGGCAAGATTTGCTTGTGTTGTGGCAGTGGAAAGGGATCCGGCCTGCACTTCTTTGAGCGGACTGGATGGCACTACGCTGGTAAAGGAGACCATCAAAAAGAAAACTTACCCTCGTCCCAATCATTTGACGGTTGTGATCGATGGATCAAACGGAATGTCTCAGCACTTTGCTGCGGTTTTGAAAGAACTCGAGAAACTGCCTGGCGATATGGCTGTCAGGCTGGTGTTTATTAAAGATGGTCTTTTTGATCAGGGTGCCAATCTTCCAGCCAATCAGCCCGATTTGCGCAGCAAATATTTGCAGGAAATCGCCAGGACTTCTTGCACCGGTGGACAAATCAATTTGCCGATTTTGAAAAAAGAAATCGTTGAGGCGATAAACCAACAAGACTCGGCCGTCTTGTGGTTGCACGCTGCCCAGCCTATTTCCGGTACTCTAGGCAGAGTATTGGAGCAGACTTTGCGCCGCCTGCCCAGACCCCTGCTCTATGATTTTGCAGTCGCTGCCGGACCCAATGAAGTGTTGTCCGGACTGTATGCTTGTCCGGCTCTGGTGCGCGTTGATCGCGGCGGCAATGTGCAGTCCGATTTGCACCGTCTGTTTGAAGAGTGGCGCCACTCAACTGCCAATGCACCTTTAGGCGGCATCGAGTACAGCCGCAGCGCAACAAAAGATCTAAGCATTAATAAAGTCGATGCGGCCCTGGAAAAACTTGTGGCCTTCAATGAGATCTCTGATATTCAGAGAATCCACAGCGGCCACAGATGCAAATTTGCTCGTCAGGCTGTGGCTCTGGCCAACAAGTATCATCTGGTTACTTCCTTCTCCAGTGCCATCATCACCGAGCCGATTCCGCGCAAGGATGTTGTGCAAAAGGTGGTTCCGGAAAGAAAGCCTTTGATGCTGTCTTCTGTCTCTCCCGATTCTCCTTATTTGCAAAAGAATATGGGCGACGCACACAGTAGCGGCTCTTTAAAACTGCCTCAGCTGCCGAATTTCAGCAGTATGGCACCGATGATGATGCAGGAAAGCAGGCAATCATCAATGCAACTGAAGCAATTGCAAGTCGATTCACTGTCCGGCTCCCGCGATGCTGAAAAACAGGTGTTCTACAGCAGACGCGCACCCCTGTTGCAGGGTTCTACCAACGGTACTTTAGGGCCGAGCCAGGGCGATCAATTCTCCAGCGCTGCTGCAGAGTCATCAAATCAACCCTTTGTGAATAATGCTCCGGTCTCCGCACCCACAGCTGCACCAGCCTCGCCGGCCGCGGCGCAATTTGGTGTGCCTGCAGGCGGCGGTGGATCCGCCAAAGACCTGAGTTTTTCTTCCGCCGGTGTTCAAGGCCGGCTAATGGCCAAAATGAAGGCTGCAAATGATTCCGGTGCGGCCGATTTTAGAGAGGAGCCTACAAGCAGGTCTGATGTTGGCAGCAATAAATTTGCCGGCAAAGAAGAAGTGAGCGAGAAAAAACAAGCGGCACTTAAAAAAGACAGTGACGCGTCCGGCGATCAGTTCAACGATGATGAAGTGGACACTCAAGGCGGCGATGAAATTGTTGCCAGTGCCCCTGCCGACAAGAGCGGCGAAACCGCGTCGCCTGTGGTGCCTGAATCGGACACTTACCTTCTTTTCGGCGTCGGCATGCTTGTTTTGGCATTTGCTCTCAAGACCGGCAGGAAAGTCAAAAAGGCATGACCATTCCAGGCTTGCTGGCGCTTTTGCTTTGCGTCTTTTGGCCTGTTTCTATCTGGTATGTGGAAAGACTTCTAGACAAGTCGGACGAGCCGCTCGGAATAATCAGCCTGATTGCTTTTCTTGCTATCACTCTGAGCAGGCGCAGCAAAAATGCAAACAGCATCAAGCTCACTAATTTTGCTGTGCCTATTTCAGCAATCATTTGCATAATTGCATACATTGTTACCTGGCCATTTGCTCCCAAGTTGCTGAGCGCAATATTTGCTGTGCTGGCGATCGGCTGCGTGATAGGCGCTCACAGAGGCGGCCACGGACACAGGCCGGATCTGGGCGGCTGGTTATTGCTTCTCTTTTCACTGCCCATAGTGTCATCGCTCAATTTTTACAGCGGCTACCCGCTTCGACTGGTGGTCGGAAAGATAGCCGCACCGCTCATTTCGATGGTCGGCTTTCCAACGATTGCGGATGGGACCACTCTTATCTGGGGGCAGCAGATGGTGCAGATTGATGCTCCCTGCAGCGGCATAAAAATGCTCTGGTTTGCTCTTTTCATTGGCGCCGTGCTTACCTGCGTTTTAAAGCTGAGTCTTGTGCGCAGTGCCGTGGTCCTGGCTGCTTCTGTGATTGCCTCTTTGCTCGGCAATGTTTTGCGGATTACTTCTTTGTTTTTTGTCGAAACCGGCATCTTGAAGATAGATCAATCACTGGACAGCTTCGTCCATCAGGCAGTCGGAACCGTAGCCTTCGCAATTGCGGCCGGGCTGACTGTAGTTTTTGCCCTGCGCCTGTCGAGAAAGGAAACTGAAGATAAAACAGCGCCAGCGCTCGAAGAAAAAGGCGAGCCCGTGGGCAAACAAAAATTCCTGGCCAACAAACGTTTGTTGGCGTTTTTATGCGCAGCCCTGATTGCCGCCCTAACCCCTTGCGTCTTCACAAGAAGTGAAAGCGCGCCAATAAGTGACGGCGATTTTCCTGGTTGGCCAGGCCAATATAATGGGCTACCCTACCAGCCGGTGCCTGCCAGCAAGGCGGATGCCGCATTTTATCGAGAGTTTCCTGGAAAGATTCAGTGCGTCTCTCAGGGCAAAAAGAGAATCGTCATGCGCTGGGTGGCCAAGCCGACCAGGCAGTTGCACCCCTCCTCGGACTGCTTCCGCGGGCTGGGCTATAAAGTGAGCTGGCAGCCACTTCTCACCGACAGCAATAGGAGGCGCTGGTCTCGGTTTAATGCCGAAAAGGAGGGCCGGACGGTGGAGGTGACGGAGCGCATATATGACCGTGAAGGTCAAAGCTGGACCGATATTTCTTCCTGGTATTGGGCGGCTCTGCTCGGAAAAACCCGGGGACCCTGGTGGTCTGATGTCGAAATAGCCCCGATTTAAGGTCCTGGGTTCGGTCGGGGATAAAAATCACGATCAAATCACGCTTGTTTTGCCATAGTAGAGTCCACCCCAAGCACTATATCTCTCCGGTCGTCTAAACATGACCCAAGCAGGATCTGATCAGGCCGTTCATGGCAAATCACAGGCAGACTTAGTTGTTCCTGCCGGAATAACTGATGCCGGTCTGAGTGCCTGGTCTCGCCAATCTGCCACATCGACAAGAAGCGATCAGAAAGACATGCAGACAGCCGCCGATCGCGGACAGAACCCGGGTCTTACCAGCATCGATTTAGCAGAGAAGAATATTTATGCGCCAGGAGCAAACTCGGCTGGCGATGTGATTGTCGCCTCTCTGGGCACAACCACGCCCGACGGCGCCGACACGCGCGTGTCAGAGCAAACCGGCAAGCGCTTGGTCGATTCATTTCAGGGTCTGGAAAAGGGAGATACCAGGGCTCTGCAGTTATACGTTCGCGACATGAATAGCGCCATGTTCTGGGATCCGGCCAAAGGAAAGGACATGCAGACCGGGATGAAGCGAATGATAAAGTTCTTGGACGGCATGCATATAGATACGAAGTTAGTCAATGGCGAACTGACCTTGACCATGCCTGGAAAGGATGGAAAGTCGCTGACTATTGATAAATACGGACGCACCAGTCTGGAGGGTAATGATTTAAGAGACTTCCAGAAGAATCTTCAGGAATACATCGTCGGCAAAGATACAAATTTGGGCAATCCGATGTCGGACAAAACAATTCAGAGGCTGGATTCAGTCGAGGATGGATTGAGGAAAAACGATCTAAAAGGTCTGACCGACACACTCAAAGAAATCGGCGACAAGATTCATAGCATAAAGCCGGGCGCAGCTGGAGAAAAAGAGAGAAAGGAAGCCAAAGACTTGCAGGGCATGCTGGGAGCATTGGGTGATGAATTTTCCTCGAAGAATGTCGATGCCAGATACGACGAGCAAAGCGGCAACTTCAAGATCACTCAGCCTAATGCAAAAGGCGAGATGGAAACATTGACCGTAGACAAGTTTGGTCGTCCCGATATGAGCGGACAAAAATTGCAGGACTTTCTGACACGCTGGCAGAAAAATCTAAATTCACCGCAAGAAACGATCATTTTGTAGGAAGCTAAATCTTAGCCATGCCGGCGGCGCGCCAGAGATACCAGGATGCGATTGTACGGTAGGGCTGCCACTTTTCACCGAATTCGATAATAGCCGACGGCGAGGGCAGATCTCCTGTTTTATAAGTGTAAGCAAAACCTTTGCGCACACCGTAATCGGTGGCAGGCAAAATATTCAATCGGCCCAGGCGGAAGATCAAGAGCATTTCCACTGTCCATTTGCCGATGCCGCGAATGGCGCTGAGCTGTTCAACCAGCTCTTCATCGCTCAACGTATGCATTTCTTCCAGAGTAGGAACATGACCTTGCGTTGCTTTCAGAGCCAGGTCTTTGATCGCTGCTGTTTTGGCCCGAGACAAACCTGCAGAACGTAGAAGCTCGTCTGTTGTTTCCAAAAAACGATAGGGCTGAGGAAATGTCGTCGCCTGGATGATTGTTGTTGTTGTTGTTGTTGTTGTTGTTGTTGTTGTTTCTTTATTTGATTTGCCGCCCTTCGGTTTTACTTCGGCTTTCACTCGATTGCGTGGAACGCAGGCGATCTTTTGTTTGAAGGCCTCTTGTTTGACGCTGTCTTCCAAAAACAAATTTTTCACTCGCTGGCTGATCGTGGCTGCCGCTTTGCCTGACAGTTGCTGGTAGATTATCGCTTCGGCCAGGGAGGCAAAAGGGCTGTGCATTTCTTCCAATTTGAGCAAGCACGGGCCGACTTGCTCGATGATTTTGCCTAATTTTTTGTCGCGCTTTTGCACGTGCTCGGTGGCAAGGACAAGTTCTTGTTCAAATGCCGACAGCTTTTTCTTTGGTGCCATAATCAGGATTTATATTGTCAGTGCGCATTTTGCAGGCAAGGCATTTTCGTTTTGCAGCAATCGGCGTTTTGTCTCGCTGCCGCCGTATGCTGAAAATCCGCCCAGGCTGCCGGATGCGTTCACCACTCTGTGGCAGGGTACGAGCAGAGATAGCGGGTTTTTCGCCATCGCCTGGCCGACTGCCCTGCCTGCGCCCGGCGACCCGGCCATGACAGCCAGGTCGTTGTAGCTGACGGTTCTGCCCAGAGGAAGCTTTTGCAAAGCTTGATAGATCTTGGTGTGAAAGGGAGGCACGCCTGTTAGATCCAGTCTGACATTGGAAAAATCTTGCCCGTCGCCACTGAGATGCTTACGAATTCTTCTCATCAGCATGACAATCTCATCCGGGGGCTTGCTTTCAATAGCATCAGGAAATGCGCTTCTCATCTTCTTGTCAGTGGCGTCGGAGTTTTTCTCCGGCAACTGATGACCGCAGATGCCTTTACCAGTCCAGGCGATTGCCGCCACGCCGAGCTCAGTGTCGAAGAGGCAAAAATAAACAGGTGCCGAGTCTCTATTCATTTCCGGATTCCCTCTTGATGACAGACGGGCGCTCTCAGGCGCTCATGTCGTGAGCGTCGGCATCGTAAAGAAGCCAACCTTTGCGGTTGCTGAAGGTTTGCCAGTCATAGGCAGTCGTGTAAGTCATCCGTTTGTTGGTTTTTCTTCTGTAGGCCTCAGTGGCGATTCTGGTCAAAGCCTGGAATTCAACATCCTTGGGCATTTCCCTGGGGTTTTTAAGAACCTCTTCATAAGGATCTTTGCCATTGGCGACTGCGCAGCAGCGCACTCCCAGAAACCAGTCTTTTGAAAAATTGTTTTTGTTGCCGTCGAATGCGGCATCGCCAATCTCTCTGGCAAATGGCTCTCCATCGAGTGCATAGAGTTTTTCCGAGAGAATGTCCTGGAATTGCATGACGTCTTGTGTAGACATGGTCGCCAATTCTTCGATGGCCGGTTCGATTACTCTTTCATCGTCGCCGAGCTGATCCCAATCCAGAAGGGCGATGATTTCCCAGAATTTGTTTTCGTCAAGAGTCTGACTGGGGGCGGAGAAATCGAGGATAGGAAAGTCTTCTGAGAGCTTTCTGATGGTTTCTGCGTCTTCTTGCGAATCCAGAGAGCCGAACAATTCTTCGTCGCTCATATCGTCCATGCTCTTTGGGGGCAGCCATTTGATGCGGCAACCGGGCAACTTCTCTTTGAGCGAGTCGATACCTTCTTTGCTTACTTTGGTGTTGAACAGATAAACGCGAATCAATCCCGTAAGAGGCTCAAGAGCGTGCAAACCATGATCCGAGATCTTGGTGCCGGACAATCCCAATTGGACAAGATCCGGAGGCAAGCTCAGTCCAGCCAGACCGTTATCGTCGATGTCGGTAGAGCTGAGCCAGAGTTCTCTCAGATTCTTCAGCTTGGAGAGAATCTGCAGCCCGTCGTCACTGATGCGGCTGTGGCTGAGCCCAAGTGAGGTCAGGTTGGACAAAAGGGCGATGTGAGTCATGCCTCGGTCGCTTACATCAGTGGAAGTCAATTCCAGGACTTTCAGTCCGGAAAGTTTTTCAATGTGCAAAAGACTGAGATCGGACAAATCAGAGTGCGAAAGGTCGAGCGTATGGAAGTCGTCAGGACGCATATCGGCAAGCGGGGCCAGCGATGAGCCGCGCGGAGCGGCTTTCAACTTGAGTTTGGTATGAGCCGGGATTTTTACAGTGCCGCGTGCTTCATCCAGAACTTCCCACTTGATGGGGTTATTTTCCGGGGAGACAACCAGACCGCGAACCACCGTCAGAAGCTCCCACTCCTCCGGTTGGCTCTGGGGCGCAACAAAAAGAGTGCCGATAGAGCGGCGATGCGGAAAGCGAATAGTTCTCTCTTCGGTCATCGATAAATTATCCGATATGTTGGAGCAAAAAACTTTGCAAGAAAAAATTGAATCTCAAAAATCTGTTTCAAAGATGTCCTGGAAATTTTGTCAGACGTCAGCATTTGTGCTTTCCATAAGAACGAGCACTTGAAATTCCTGTTTCTATTAGTAAATGTCGTCTAAGAAATGTGCTGAGTGCTATGCTACATCTCCAAGGCAAGATTCTAATAGCTCTGGGCGATAGTCTTATGTAAGTAATCGTCCCATCAGGCTGAACAAAGATTTGGAGACTGGAGATGGATGAGATTGACGCCCAAGGAAGGCAATTGCTGATCGACCGACCTTTGCTGACGCGCGGACGGCTGAGTGTCTATCGCGAATCAGATGGCGCTGACCACTGGTTTCCCAGGCTGAATGTCACTTTGAAGCGCTCAGGGACGGACGATGTGCTCTGGCAATGGACCACGCACAGAGAGCCTATCGATTACGACGAGCCGCCGCCCTATGGCGATGAGGTCCTTTTGGAGAAGTATTTCGAGCTCAGCGCTCCGATTCGCTCTCCCCGCGGCTTGGAAGCGGTTTTCTCGCTTGGACCTGGTGAGTCGCCGCGTGGCTCTGTAAGCCAATTTTCTGCTGCTCTCTATCTGTATCCCAATTCCTTTGACGACAGAGGCGTGCAAGTAGGCGTGCTTGATTTCACTCAAGGGCTGACTACAGGCGGCGTTCCGCTGTTCTTTCGCGTCAACTTCCCCTGGTAACCAGTGGTTTAGATAGCTGTCATGTTTAGTAATTTGCGTCCGGTGCGACTCGAACGCACGACCAATCGGTTAAAAGCCGAGTGCTCTACCAGCTGAGCTACGGACGCACAGCGAGCGAAAGCCCATCGTATCAACCACCGTGACTGCGTGTCAAGAACACTGATTTCTACCATTCACATATCGAGCCAAAGGAATCGAGAGGTTTACTAGTTGAGACAAGACCTGGCGAAGTTTCGCAGACAGGCAGGGGCGCTGTTTACGTCATGCTCAGCCCTGTTTACACAACCGAACATTTTCCCAATTCTCCTCTTTGCGGTTGCTTTAGGGGTGAGAGTCGTCTATTTGATGCAGTCCGAGCATCGCGTTTTGCAATTTGGAGATGCTTTTTACTACCTGACGACCGGTACGGTTCTGGCTAAGGCAATTGCCACGTCCACCGACTGGCCGGCATTGCTTCAACAAATGACCTCGAGTGTGCCGCTTTCACCGGATGATACCAGTGCATTCCTGTCAGAGAAGCTGCCTATGCGACTGGTTCTCGATGGTCCTATTTATCCAGGCTATCTGGCTCTTGTTGCTTCAGTTTGCGGCTTTGCTGCGCAGGTGAAGCTGCAGTTCAATGACTATGCCCTTCAGGTAAGCCTGGCCAATTCCTTTATAGATGCGTGCTGTTGCTTGTTGATTTATTTCCTGGGCAGTCGCGCCTTTGGTCGCAAAATAGGTGCAGTGGCGGCTCTCATCTTTGCTTTCTATCCCGCCGCCATGATAAATCTGGAGAGGGCCTACAGTGAACCGTTTGCCTACTTTCTTTTGCTGGCACTTCTGTCTTGCGCACTTTTTGCTCGCGTAAGCAGGTTGCCGCTGGCTGTCCTCTCCATAACGGCTGTGATTTTCGGACTGTTGATTGCAGGAGTCACGCTTGCCAAGCCGGTCTTTGTGCTTGTTGTAACGGCTATCATCGTTGCGCTGGTGTTTAGCGAGTGGCTTTGTATGGCGCCCTTAAATTCTCAGTGGTATCAAATTTGGTGCAGCAAAAGACGGCTGGCGGCATTGTTTCTTTCAGTAATCGGAGCTGCTTTGATCTTCTATCCATGGGGGCAGATCACTGCAAAGTCTCTTGGTAAGCCAACCTTGCTGGTGAGCCGGGCTCCGGCTTACAACTTGTTTGTCGGCAATCAGCTTTTCACAGATGGCTGGAGAATCTGGCCGTACATGTCCGGATATAACGGCGAATTGAAAAAAGTACTGGAAGACATCGGCAGTGAATTCGAAAAACAGCCACTGGAAATGCTGGCGCTCGAGCTGAAAAAAATTCCCCGACTGTGGGCAGGCGGCTGGAATGAATTTTTCTACCCTTTCTTTGGAATTACCTTCGAACAGCAAAATATTTTTCATGGCGTTCTTTTGTTTTTTGCTTGCCTGGGAGTTTGTCTGGTCGGCTCCAGGATAAGAGCCGAAAAAACCCTTGTTACAACCTTTGTTGGGATTTCCGCGTTGCTAATTATCGGCGTGCATTTCCTCTACTTAGCTTTTGAGCCGATTTCGCGCTATGCCATAACCGCGATGCCTTTCGTATGCCTTTTCGCTGCTGTCACAGTTGTCTCTCTCTTTAGACAGCGTGCCTGGATCGCCCTGCTTTTGCTTGGTGGCGCCGGCGGCGTTTTCTTCGGATTGCTTGAAAGCAGAGCTTCTTGCGCGCCCATTATTCTTGAGACTTTCCCGGATCTGGGCATCGCCGCCGCGCGCATTATGGAAGAAGCGGCCATTTTAGTGCTCTGGTTTATTCTGGCTCATATCTTTATCCGCGCTCTGGCAGCCGCAAAAGGTTCGCTGGTTGCGCCTCAGTCCCGATTGCTTCTGATGCTGTGCTTTGGTTTTGCCTCGCTAAGCTGGTTTTCCTGTGCTCATTTTGATTTGAGCAAGGGTGAGTGGTATTGCGATTTGAGAACGCAAATGCAGACCTTTTCTCAGGAAGAAATGGTACCTCCGGAAAAAGATCTGGCCGCCTGGCTCACTGAGACGAAGGATGAAAATGCGCTCGATCCCTTGAACACAGTCTTTCTGCTCGTCGATCTAGAGCATGAAATGGGGCAGCCGGCGGTCACTTTGACCCTCAATCATACAATCTGGAGAACGATTGCCTTGCCCTGGTATGAAGTATTGGGCAAGACCGGCGATATACCAATAATTATGAACATGCAAGGCAGCGCCATGGGCAAAGACTGGCGCTCATTCAGGCAGTGGTGGGCGATTCCGGTTCCGCGCGGTATGCTCAAACCGGGTCAGGCTAATGAGATTGCCATCGGCTTTGTATTTGCAGAATCACCACTGACGGTTCGCATCTTCGGTGATTACTATCCTAAGGAAGAGACCGATGCGATTTATCTTCCTTCTTTTGAAATGTTCTCCTGGACGCGCGGCTTTGCCACCTACGATACGCATGACACGCGTGTTTTTGAAATGACTCCTGGTTTGAGCAAAGTCACCAATCCGGCTCTATGGTTTACGCGCAAGAGTGAAAGCCAAGATCTGTCCACAGAACCAGGCCTGCAATCGGGAGCCTACAGAATTCGCATCGCCATTCCGAGAAGCCCCGGCCAGGGGAAATCTTTGCCGCCGGCGACATCGCAAAATTTGGCCGTCTCCCCGGATACGCTTACGCTTCCACCTCTTAAGCCGGAGCAATTTGAAGAGTGCGCACCGGTTTCCATTGGCAAACATCTGGAGGATATCACTATAGATGGTGGCAACCCGCAAACATACATGCTCTTCAAAGAGAGTCAAAAGCTGCCTCACGATTTGAGAAAGGGAGCGATAGTTGACTTTGGCTGTCTGCTCAAGAGCGATCGCAAGAGGCAATCCGGTCCGATCACGGTGGTTTTCGAGGGACGAAATGAAAAAGGCGTGATTGAGAAATGGTCTTCGCCATGGCAACCAACGGCTGTCAGTTGTGATGCCGGCTGGCGGCGTTTCAACTCGTCTTATCTGTTTCCCGATCACATGCTGGGCATGAAAGACCTGGCGGTAAATGTAATGGTGTCGCCCTTTTCCACCGACGAATTGGTTATGAAAAAGCGAAAAGCGCTCCACGAAGTGATGGTCATCAAAGACGCCACTTTGACTCTCTGCTCGCCATTGAAGATGCCGGCAGGCAAGAAATTGGATTGGATGATCTTTTAGTCTTATCTATTTTGAGGCATTTGCTTTGCCAGTCAGAGCCGCAAACAACTGCTGCGATTCTTTGACGACATAGGCATGCCCTTCTTTGGTGAGGTGCATGGAGTAGAAGAGTTTGTCGGCTTCTTTGCGCGGCATTGCTTGCAGATTTTGCTGCATATCGGTATAGGGAATTTTAGAAGCGGCGCAGAACTTTCTTACTTGGACAATTTCTTTGTCATAGGTCAGGTCCATAAGTCCGATGGAATCAGCTGTTTCGACCAGAGCTAATTTGCTGGGGGCAATGGCGACGGCAAATTTGGCTCCATGTTTTTGGCAATCATCATTCATCTCGGACAGTAAGGAGCGCAGTGTTTTGAACATCAAGTTGAGATAAACGGTCTGACCTTTCTTGGCGGCTTTTGCTTCCTCTGCCTTAGCTGCGGCTGCTTTTGTCTCAGCTTCAGTTTGCTTGACGGTTTTGCTGCCCGGGAAGTTAGTCAGCTCGGGGGCATCCAGTATGTAAGATGCTTTGGCTGGATCCAGCTCGTCTTTGTTGTGATCTTTTTTGCCGTTCACTTGAGCGATTGGTTTTGCCGCCGCCTCAGCCGGTTGGCCGGCAGGCTCGCCAGTCGATGTCTTGGTTGTCTTGCCGTTTTTCTCGTCAATAAATTTGATGTTGAAAGAGGCGGATTTGGCACTCGGTTTGAAATTCTGGGCGATCGAATCTAGAATCATCTTGGGCGTCACTGTCTTCAGTGAAGCAACGCCTGCCTTGATGCTCTTGGAAGGCGAGGTAAAGAAACCGGCTACGGCTCGGTAGACCGGATCATGGAAGCTGGCCTGCGTTTCCCAGGCGGCAAGTAATCCCCAGATGCGACTGTTTTCTCTTATCCAATTAATAGACATGAGAAACTTTCCGCGTGGAGACTTCATCCACTGCGTTACCGACGAATTGTCGATGATCAGGGGCTGATTGGGCAGGTGCAGTGCGTAAGGACGCACGTTCGTCAGCGTTTGATCGGGCGGCGCCCAATTCTCAAAAATGTCGCGGTGATTGTAGAAAACGATGACTGCGTCCGGACTGTATTTAAGTACTTTGTTTTTCAGTTGCAGATATTCCTGGGCGGTCGAATATCCGGAATTGCCAAAATTCAGCACTTGCAGGTCTTTGCCGTCGGCAGACTTCTTCAATGATTTCTCCAGAATCTGACCGAAAGTTTCCTCAAAAGGCACTTGCAGCGATTCGACAATGGAGTCGCCCAAAAGCGCCACCCGGAAGACTCCGGCCGGTTTTTGAATGGTCAGACCCTGCTCGCGCATGCCGTCGGCACCGAAAAATGATTTGGAGTAACCTTCCGAGCGCCAGGTGATGTGCTTGTTGTTCATGTGCACAAAACCAAATCGAGGATCGAGCTTGAAGATTTCTTCTTCGCCTAGCCCGGCAAGGGCCAGCGTGAATTCGACAATCAGGATGGCCACCACTTGCCAGGCGACAATCTTGAGAGCCAGAAAGAGCCAGCCCGTCAATTTTGCAGCCAGGGACGGAGTCTGAGGAGCATTGGCAGGCGCGCCATTGCCTGCGGTTTTTCCAACCTCTGTTTTTTCAATTTTGGGTGGTGCAGATACAGTCATTTCGTCCCACTAAAATTGGAAATACACAAAAGGAATTGCATTTGTCGGCTTGGCTGCGAACATAAGCACGCAGGCGGCTGTCCACGATGCCAGCCGCACGGGCAAGGCAAATGTCTTGCCGTCTGATGAGAGCCCGAGAGTTTTGAGCACGGACATAAGGAAAGCCGATTTCGTCAAACGGTCGGATACAGCCCAGAAAACGAAATAAAGGCCGCCGATGTAAATGACGCCCGACTTGTCGATTGCAGCTGCCAGTGTGCACGGTGCCTGGAAGTTGATCAGGCTGGCCAGCATGTTTAGCGAGTGCGGAATATCAGGCGATCTGAAAATCGAATAGGTAGGAATGACGAAAGAGAGCAAAAGTAGATTGGCCAGGATCAGTCCCGGTGGCGATTCGCAAATGGACTTCAGACCGGCCGAGCGTGCAAGAACCGCTCGCCACTCGCGGTTGATCACCAACCCGACGCCTTGAATGGCGCCGAATATGACATAGTGCCAGCTGGCTCCATGCCACAAGCCGCAAGCGACCATGGTGATAAACAGATTCCGCCATTGCAGATGCAGGGCGATGCGATTGCCGCCCATCGGAATGTAGACGTAATCGCGCAGCCAATTGGAAAGAGACATGTGCCAGCGACGCCAGAAATCGAGCAAGTCGTGAGCGAAAAACGGCAGAGCAAAATTCTCCGGAAGCCTGATGCCCAATAGAAGAGCTGAGCCTCGACCAATGTCGGTGTATCCGGAAAAGTCGCAATACACCTGGATGCAGAAGCCGACGGCAGCAATCCAGGCATCGGCTGCAGAGAGCGCGGCGCTGGATGTAAACGGACCGGCGATGATAAATCCTAGAGGATCGGCAATGGCAACTTTTTTGTAGAGGCCTTGAACGATGAGAGTAGAAGCCTCGGTGAATTGTGCTGCAGTCAGATGATCCGGGCAGCGCAGCTTGTCCATGAAGTCTTTGTATCGCTTGATAGGACCAGCGATTTGAGATGGAAAAAAGGAGGCAAAGGCGGCGAATTCCAGAATGGATCTAAGCGCTTTGTCGCCCCGGTATACGTCTACCAAGTAGTGGACGAACTCGAAAACGAAAAAGGAAATGCCGAGCGGCAGAATAACTTCCAGGACCGGCTTGTCCCAGGGCAGGGGCGCGGCAATCTTCAAGAGCGGGGCTGCTTGAGCTGCGGCAAAGTTGTAGGTGGCGACGATGTTTTCAATAACGAAATTGGCGTACTTGTAATAGACCAAGGCGCCTAGATTGATAATTACACCCAATGCAAAAATGCTCTTGTGCAGAGGCGACTTCTTGCTTATGTAATTTGCCTCTTTCGATTTGACGGCAATGGAAGCATCGACACTGTCATCAATCGCTTCGCCGGCCGGGCGGGTTTTGTCGATGGCAATGGCAATCGTAAAGTTGACGAGCGTCAGGCTGAGCAGCAACAGACCGTATACGGGCAGCCAGCTCATATAAAAGAAGTAGCTGGCAAAAACAATGAGCGCCAGGCGCGCACCACCGGTAGTGCGCCAGTAAAGGCAGGCCACTATCGGAAGAAAGACAAGATATTGGAGGCTGCTGAAGATCAACTGCTGGGTTCCTGACTATCCTGTTTCGTCTGGAAGGCTAACGCCATTCTGGCTGTCCGCCCTCTGACTGGGAGCACTGGTAAGTATACAAGTGGACCGGAAGCGTTTTATGCCATGTCCTTAATCTTGGCTTTGCGATACTTCCGAAGAATGGAGTTTCTCCTCACACTTGCCGGAGCCATGCCTTGCGTTGCCCCTGGACTTGGCGTCTGGGCGATTAGTTAGATGTTGCTTATCAGAGTAAGCAAACCTATACGTATTTCGATTGGATATTGGTTTGGGCGCGCATCCAAATCCGACCAGATTGCGAGCCCGGCTGGTTCCCCTTGGTATCTTGCCTTTGTCCTAAAAATTCAACTGAGCAAGGAATCCAGGCTTGATTAGCAACCATTAATCAGACCTGCAGGCGCTTATTATTAATAGATTAGTAGTGATCATGTAATATTTTGAGACTACAAATAGATACCCGTCGATTGACGTAGTTGGCGTCCGGTCCAAAAAAATCGGTGCTTTCGAATCTTTCTGGCGGGGGGATTTTGATTTTGTAGTGGTGACTTGTGCGTCCGTCATTTCATTACTGGAGGTTGCCTGTGCCTTCCCATCTAAGCCGCGAAGAGCTCAAGAAGAAGCGTGATAAGTACATAATTCCGTCCGTCAAGCAGCTTTACGCCGATCCGCCCAATTTTGTGCGCGGCGAGAAGCAATTCCTTTATGACGAGAAGGGCAAAGAATACCTGGACATGTTTGCCGGTATCGTTACTGTCAGCGTCGGGCATTGCCATCCGAAAGTCGTGGCCAGAACAGTTGAGCAGGTAAAAACGCTGCAGCACACGTCCACATCTTTTATGACCGAGCCGATGGTGGAGCTGGCCGAAAAGCTGGCTGAAATCACCCCCGGCAATCTATCCAAATCATTCATCACCAATTCCGGTACGGAAGCAAACGAAGCGGCCATCAAGTTGGCCAGGCTCTCGAGCGGCCGTAACGAAGTGATAGCTCTCGAGCATTCTTATCACGGCGAATCACATCTCGCCAATGCTCTTACAGGCAACCACAATTACCGCCCGAATTTGCAGCCGGCTGCCGGCATTTTCTTTGCCGCCAATGCCTACTGCTATCGCTGCCCTTTCCAGAAGCATCCGACCAGCTGCCATCTGGAATGCGCAAAAGATGTTGAGCGGGTCATTCAGACTCAAACTTCAGGCAAACCGGCAGTCATGATCGCCGAACCGATTCAAGGAGTGGGCGGAGCAATCACGCCGCCAGACGAATATTTCAAAGAAGTCAAAAAGATTCTGGAAAATTATGGAGTCTTGTTTATTTCCGACGAAGTGCAAACCGGTTTCGGACGCACCGGCAAGCACATGTTTGGTATTTCCAATTGGGGCGTGCAACCGGATTTCATCACCATGGCCAAAGGCCTCGGTAATGGTTTCCCAATCGGCGCCTTCATCACCACGCCGGAAATTGCCGATGCCAATCAAAGACCGCAAATCAATACATTCGGCGGCAACCCTGTGTCGGCAGCGACTGCGTCGGCAGTTATCGATGTAATCAAAGAAGAGAAGATTATGGAGAACGCCAAAGCAATGGGCGACTATCTCTTTGAAGGTCTTCACGATCTGAAGAAATCATTCCCTTACATGGCTGACATCCGCGGCAAGGGATTGATGGTCGGTATCGAATTGGCGGATGAGAACAAGACACCGATGGTGACTGAAACTCAGAAGATTGTTGAAGAAGCCAAAGATGACGGTGTCATCCTCGGTAAGGGCGGACTCTGGGGCAACGTAATTCGACTCAAGCCTCCGATGATCATCAACAAGGGAGACATTGACACCACCCTCAAGTCCATGCGCAAAGCCATGGAAAAAGTGGGCAAAGTGGCTGTCACCAAGTAATCGAAACGAAGAAAACTAAAATCAGAAATTAGAGGAAAGAAAATGTCCAATACTGTACGTTGCGGTTTGATTCAAACAAAAAACGCAATCGTCTCGCCCAACGGCGGCACCGATTCCAAGACGATCCAGAAAATCTCAGATGCGATGCTGGAGAAAACTCTCAAGCTGACGAAAGAAGCACACGAGAAGGGAGTGAAGATTCTTTGCTTCCAGGAATTGTTCAACGGTCCTTATTTCTGCGCTGAACAACAACCATGCTGGTACGACCTGGCTGAGGAAGTGCCGAACGGCCCGACCATAAAGAGGCTGGAAAAACTGGCTAAAGAATATTCGATGGTAATGGTAGTGCCTGTATACGAAAAAGAACAAACAGGCGTCTACTACAATACTGCCGCAGTCATTGATGCCGACGGAAAGTATTTGGGCAAATACCGCAAATCACACATTCCTCAGGTCAATCCAGGCTTTTGGGAAAAATTCTATTTCCGTCCGGGCAATCTCGGCTATCCCGTATTCCACACTCAATACGGTGTAGTGGGAGTTTATATCTGCTACGACCGCCACTTCCCGGAAGGCGCCAGAGCCCTGGGATTAGCGGGCGCCGAAATCGTCTTCAATCCATCGGCCACTGTGGCTGGTTTGTCGGAGTATCTCTGGAAGCTGGAACAACCGGCCCATGCCGCAGCCAACGGCTATTTCGTCGGTGCCATCAACCGGGTGGGAACAGAAGAACCCTGGAATATCGGCGAGTTTTACGGCTCCAGCTATTTCTGCAATCCCAGAGGTCAAATCGTCGCTCAGGCTTCGCGTGATAAGGAAGAACTTCTTGTTGCCGATCTCAACCTTGATGAAATCAGGGAAGTACGCAACACCTGGCAGTTTTACCGCGATCGCAGACCGGAAACCTACGAAACTCTGGTCAAGCTATAAATTGAAACTTTTACGGGCGGCGCATGGCGTCGCCCGTCCGGTTTCTCCGATACAAGTTAAGTCGCTGCAAAAGAGAGCAAGCAATGGCCGAACATTACAAACCAGTTAAGTACAAGGCGTGGGAAATGGGGCTGGAAGAGCGCTTCCAGGAAGTTTTTCCGCCCCTTACACAAAGAGAAGCGGTATTGGAAGCAAACCGTTGTCTCTATTGCTACGATGCACCTTGCATGGTGGCATGTCCGACCCACATCGACATTCCCACGTTCATCCGCAAGATTTCCACCGGCAACGTGACCGGTTCTGCCCGCACCATCCTGGAAGCCAACTTGATGGGCGCTTCCTGCGCCAGAGTTTGCCCGGTGCAGGAATTGTGCGAGGGAGCCTGCGTGCTTGAGCATGACGAAAAACCGATCATGATTGGTCGTTTGCAGCGTTATGCAATGGACCATGTAGATCATTCTGGAATTGAGTTCTTCTCGAAAGGCAAATCGAATGGCATGAAGGTCGCCGTTATCGGCGCCGGTCCGGCAGGACTGACATGCGCCGGTGAATTATCGAAATTCGGATTCGATGTGACTTGCTACGAAAGAAAAGTCTGGCCGGGCGGTTTGAGCACATACGGCATTGTTGTTTTTCGCGAACCGGTTGAAGTTGCTCGTTTCGAAGCCAAAAAGATTGAAGATCTCGGCGTGACGATAAAGACCGGTACCACTGTTGGCGAGGATATACAGTTCGATGATATTTTGAAAAACAATGACGCTGTGTTTGTCAGCATCGGACTGGGCAGTGTTCCGGAAATGGACATTCCCGGCGAAGATCTCGAGGGCGTTGTCGATGGTTTGTTCTTTATTGAAGAAACCAAAACCAAACCATTAGCAGAAATCCAGTACGGCAATCGGATATGCGTAATCGGTGCAGGCAACACCGCCATCGACTGCGCCACCATTGCCAGACGTTTGGGCTCTGAGCGAGTGACTATGATCTATCGCCGCTCCGAAGCGGAAATGCCCGCCTAT
>CAZHEZ010000005.1:0-94350 GCA_964531315.1 uncultured Candidatus Obscuribacterales bacterium
AAGAAGCCCGCACCACGTGAAGGACTGACTGAAGCGTGATGAAATACTGAGCTCATATGCAATGAGCAGTTAGGCAGTAGTAAGAACACCAGCGCAGAGCAATCTGGCTGGTGTTTTTGTTTGCGCCATTTCATCACAGGCAGACTGGTGACTTTCTTGCGAGCGAGAAATATTCAACAGAATTGCCGAGTTGCAGCAAATCAGAGCGAAAGTTGCGGCTGACTTGGAAAAGGAATAGCGAATTGCAATCTTTCGCGTATTGGTGAGGTGTGCAAATCGGGTTTGTTGTATATCCGATCGTTGCGAAGATAGCTGTGTCTGTTGATCCGGCGCTTGTTAACGCAATTTCGATCGAAGTGTTTATATCCAGAGCGCATCTCAATAATGCCAAGCCTCTGATCCTTAAATGTCCTCTGGGGTAGTTGAAGCTATGCGGTAATCGGATAAACTAAATGCATAACCGGTGAGTGCATCACTTAAATGTTGAGCACTTTGAGCCGAGGGGCTTTGTGGAAACTTCAGGTCGGCGTCGACCAGAAACCGTAGCAAGAAGCCCGCACCACGTGAAGGACTGACTGAAGCGTGATGAAATACTGAGCTCAAAGCAATGAGCAGTCAGGCAGTAGTAAGAACACCAGCGCAGAGCAATCTGGCTGGTGTTTTTGTTTGCATATGCGGCTGCGAAAGAGCTTTGCCACTGTATATGGTGCCAGCCGAGAAACCGCGTTTCTTTACCCCTACTGCTACTACTCTTAGTCAATGGCATTGCTGAGATGAAGGCAAACCCTTGCGCTCATGTTAAATGCTATGCGATGGCGTACCATTGAGATCTTGTTATATAGATTTTGAATAGCCTGTGGCTATAGGGAGTAGAAATGAGCCATCTCATAGTGATTGGTTACGACGACATACATAAGGCAGACGAGGTCCGGCTGACACTCTGGAAATTGCAACAGGAATATTTGATCGACCTTGAAGATGCAGTTACCGTCGTCAAGAAGCCCGATGGAAAAGTGAAGCTCAACCAGCCCATGAACCTGACAGCCCTTGGCGCAGCCAGAGGTTCGTTCTGGGGGCTGCTAATCGGCGCGATCTTCCTGAGCCCATTCCTGGGCGCTGCTGTTGGGGCTGCTTCCGGTGGAATTGCCGGCGCGCTTTCCGATATCGGCATCGACGACAATTTCATGAAAAAGCTTGGTGAAACCTTGAAACCAGGCTCGTCAGCTTTGTTTGTACTTGTGAAGAGTGCGACTCCGGACAAAGTGCTGGAACACATTCAAGGCACAGGCGGCACGGTTCTGAAGACGAATTTGTCACATGAAGACGAAACCAAGCTTCAAGCTGTGATCAGCGAAAGCGCCAAAGTTGGCCAACCAGTCTAGTAAGGTTCAGATGAGATGAAGCCGGGAATTTCCAGGAAATTCTCGGCTTCGTGTCAAACAATATGGAGGCGCAATGAAACCACTTAAGGACGTCTGTCCGGATCCCAAAAAAGTAATTGAACTCGAGCCGGAACAGCTAGGCAAACATGTACTCCATTGTCTGCACAATGCCGACGGCGGCGACATCAAACGCGCTGGAATTGCTAAACAGATGGCATCCGACTATCACAAAGACTTTCAGCACGAAATTGCTCACGCTATCGAGGAAGCTCTCGGTTGGCTGGCTTCGCAGTGTCTGCTGGGAGCCAGTCCTTATGATCAGGATTTGATTTTCCTGACCAGGCGCGGTAAGGCAGCGACAACCGATTACGAACATCCAAAGACTATCGAAAAACCGTAGTTTCATTTGGGGGTTTATATGTTCCGTCGCGTAAAACGGCGAGTATGTATATCGCTTTTGTTTGTTTTTGATATTCGATCCCGGCTTCTCATGCCCAGTTTGATGATCCGGCGCTTGTTAATGCATTATTGATCGCGATCGTTATGTCCAGAGCGCATCTCGATAATGCCAAGTATGCGATCTTTAAATGTCCTCTGGGGTAGTTGAAGCTATGCGGTAATCGGATAAACTAAATGCATAACCGGTGAGTGCATCACTTAAATGTTGAGCACTTTGAGCCGAGGGGCTTTGTGGAAACTTCAGGTCGGCGTCGACCAGAAACCGTAGCAAGAAGCCCGCACCACGTGAAGGACTGACTGAAGCGTGATGAAATACTGAGCTCAAAGCAATGAGCAGTCAGGCAGTAGTAAAAACACCAGCGCAGAGCAATCTGGCTGGTGTTTTTATTTGACGATGCTGACTCACTTTTCAGATGTCTTTATAAAGAGTGCCACACCAGAATAATCTGGGTGGCACTTTTGTTTGCGCACAAGCCAAATTGCACTCAGACTTGCGGCAACCAAAATTGTTCGGCGTATTCATTTGGGGGTGTTCAGTTTCCTAATGGAGGTAACCGAATAGCCAGAGAACGGCGATGATGCCCGTAGGAACACCGCAAATCCACAGAATTAACGCTTTACCCATGATTCTTGCTCCAATTTCCAGTACAGACGCTAGACCGGGGAGTACTGCCAAAAGTTCCTGATAACCTCATTGCACTTCCTGGCAACAAGTTGATTGGTAAGATCGAGATTTGTTCCCATAGGCGCCAAAATCGTAATGTCCGGAAAATCACTGCTTCCTAGCAAATCAGAGCAAGACTCCCTATCTTTATCGGCCAAGCAGATGGCTTGGAGCAATTTTCAGATTGTCGGCGGAAGCCTCTTAGGTTTGGGCTCCGCTTGCTGTCTTCTGGAGGAAATTGTTTGGTTCTGTGTTGGGCACGTGAAGGAAGTCGGTGGACAAGCTGCCGCCACGCTCTTTTTTGTGGGTTTGCTCGTCGGTTCAATTTTGGTGGTGCGAAACGAATGGACAAAGCGAAAAGCGCTTAAGGAAGCTCGGCAAGAGCAGCTTGTTCTCAGACTTGCCAAAAATGAGCCGAACAATGCGCTTACCATCTCGTCTATTTCCTTGAATTGCGCAATCAGTTTGGCAGAGGCTCTAGAGGTCGCTAATCGGCTCACCAAGCGGGGTGTTTGCACCGTCGATGTGAGCGACAGTGGAGACATGCTCTACTGTTTCCCTTCACTTTTAAAGAAGAATATTCCCCAACTTGGAATAGACACCTTGTCCGAACAAATCGAACGCGTATCTGATTCTTGATGATCGCATATACGTTTGGCGTACCGAGGACATCCGATCGCGGCTTTCCATGCCCAGCCGGATGATCCGGCGCTTGTTAATGCAATTTCGATGGCGATCGTTATGTCTAGTGGGCATCTTCGCAATGCCAAGAATGGAATCTTTAAATGTCCTCTGGGGTAGTTGAAGCTATGCGGTAATCGGATAAACTAAATGCATAACCGGTGAGTGCATCACTTAAATGTTGAGCACTTTGAGCCGAGGGGCTTTGTGGAAACTTCAGGTCGGCGTCGACCAGAAACCGTAGCAAGAAGCCCGCACCACGTGAAGGACTGACTGAAGCGTGATGAAATACTGAGCTCATATGCAATGAGCAGTCAGGCAGTAGTAAGAATGTCACCGCAGAGCAATCTGGGTGACATTTTTGTTTGTCGCCCTTTCGCATTTTTCGTTTCTTGTTCTCAGTTGCATGTTGGAGGCGCCGATGGAAGTTGGAGTAATCGGTCTTGGTAGCATGGGATTTGCCATGGCATCGCACATTCTCGCTGCCGGCCACGAACTGACTGTTTACAACAGAACCGAAGAGAAAGCACATCCTTTAATGGAAGAAGGTGCGACTTTCTCGCACGATCCATCAGGCGCTGCGCAGGGTGATGTTGTCATCACCATGTTGTCTGACGATCATGCAGTTGAGAGCGTTTTGTTTGGTGCAAATGGCGAGGACGGCTTTCTGGCTCATCAGTCATCCAGTGCTATCCACATTTCAATGAGCACGATCGGTGTTCAATTGGTGAAACGTATTCAGAGCGTGTCGGAAGAATTGGGGAAACCATTTATCTCTGCGCCTGTCATGGGACGTCCAGATGTGGCCGAACGCGGCGAGCTGGTTGTGATGGCATCGGGCGACAAGGCTCTGATTGAAAGGTGCCAGCCGGTTTTTGAGACGATAGGACGAGTTACGCACATTGTCGGTGAAACACCAGTGCAAGCGGCCGTGATAAAGCTCGCAGCAAATTTCATGCTCAGTTCGATGATTGAAACGCTCGGTGAGGCATTCGCGTTGGTTCGCAAAAATGGTGCCGACCATCACAAATTTCTGGAAATAATGGCTAAGGATTTTTTCAAATCGCCTATTTATGAAAAGTACGGTGCGATCATCGCAACTGAGAGGTTTGATGGTGGCGCGTTCACAGTAAGACTGCAAGAGAAAGACACTCGTCTTGCCGTTGCCGCAGCAGTTGAATCGCAAGTGCCGATGCCAGTCTTATTTGTGATAGAGAACGCTTTTTTGAGCGCAATCGGACAGGGCAAGGGAGATATGGACCCTTGCGCAGTAGCGCAACTTGCCGCAGAAAATGCGGGGTTAGAATGATCAATCTGTTGGTTTGGAGCTTTCATGTCTGAACTAGAAGCAGTTACCTTATATAGACCGGTCGGCGCCAAAGAACTTGAGCTGATAGAGGAAGCGAACTTCCTTGCTTTCCCTCCCCGTCTCTATTTTCAACCAATCTTCTATCCTGTCTTGAATGAAGATTATGCTACGCAAATCGCTCGCGAATGGAACACCAAAGATGAAGCATCCGGTTTTATGGGATATGTCACCAGGTTTAAAGTTAAAGCCGACTACCTATCTAAATTTGAGATACAGACAGTCGGTGCCGCAAACGTACATCAAGAGTACTGGATACCAGCGGAAGATCTAGACGCATTTAACAAGAATCTCATTGGCCGGATCGAAGTGATCTCGACATTTATTGGTGAGCGAGCGGAAAGAAAGGATTAGTTACTTTGCACAGGAATTTGTGCCTTACTACTTCTTCGCCTCAAAATATGGATTGGGCAGAATAGGCGCTTTTTCCGTATTTTTGTCGCTCTTTTGTGTGTCGAGTTCTTTGACAAGAATTGACGGAGTGACAATGCTCAGTGCATCTCCCTGCGATGCTGAGGGCACCAGAATGGGGTACGCCGCCGAATCATCGCCGACTGCGACAATGTCTCTCATCGTGTTTAGTCCAACTCCATTGAATGGTGTTAATCTGGCAACATTCTCGGCGCCGGTTTCTACATCGACTTCATACACCAGGGACGCCGGCAATAAATTGAAGCCGGAGCGTTTGCGCATCGAGCCCATCATGCCCATGATTACCGACTTTGGATCGATCGCAGCCGTAAACAAGTTTTGAACTCGGCGAACGACAAGTACTTTTTTGAGTCCTTCCTGTTTTCCCAATTCACGAAGCTTCTTGTATAAATCATCTCTGCTGGTCGTTGAATCGGTCGTTACGAATAAATTGGTCGTCGAGGCATTGCCATAACGGTTGTGACCGTTGCTCTGTTTTACATACCGGCTCGGGGTTCGCGTAGAGCAGAATGTTTTTAGAATGCCTTTGTCGATGAGAGTGAGCTTTTCTGGCTTCACACCTTCGTGGTCAATATTCATGCCACCATAAAGTTTTGCTCCCTTAAAATCTGTAGCCGATGGATCGTCCACGATGGAAAGGAAGGTTGGCAGCACTCTTTGTCCGACTTTTTCCTTGAGTGGATTTGAGCTGCCCAGCATTGCTGTGAGTCCGCCTCCAAGTGGCTCAATCGGATTACCGAAATTTTGGCCAATGGTTTGAGCGAAAAATTCTCCGGCCGCATCACCTTCAAAAAGAATCGGTCCAGTATAATCTTCGACCAGGGGTGCCTTAATGGCTTGCGTAAGCCTGTCTCCCATAGCTCGAAGCTTTTTCTCCATTTCGGCTTGAGTAGGAAGCTCCGCTTCCGTCCTTCCCACAAATACTTCCGCGTCGCTGACCGTAGTGCCGTCATCTGCGCGTGCGGACGCTGTTGAGATGATGCAATATTCCGGTCTGGCTGCGAACGTTTTTGTTCCTTCGCTGTTCAAGAACCACCGGTTGAGCGTATCGAGCCCAAAGAGAACGACCGATTGATCGACTTTCGAATAATCTTTGAATATGGCAGAAAGCTGGCGCGTGGTGTTAGCCCATTTATCTGCATCACATTGAACTTTTACGGGTTGATCGAATGAGGTGACGACTGGTTCTTTCGAAAAATCAGCCGGGCGATCCTTAACTATGTTCTGCTGCAGGAAAGCCTTTTTAGCCTCTAGCTTCTCGATTGCACCTTTATAAGCGTCATCGGTTTCGGTCCAAACTGCCTGGCGCAGTACCTTATAGTCATTATCGATGGTGATGTCCTCACCACGCGATTGCCGTCCCCCCATAAGAGCGCTAAATAACCCAGCGTCACTAAATCTGGTGTTATCGAGATCATAATTTCCGACGCGGAGGTCTACATTTAGATCCCTTTCGCGCTCGGTATTTCTTGAGTCAATCGCGCCAAAGGACGCTGCAATGCGTACAAAGTCTTTGTCTTTTACAGTGTAAGAAAGAAAGTATGGTCCGTCGTGCCCTTTGATCTTCAACAAGCTCATCGAACGGTCCATCTCGTCCTTGAGTGCTTTGAAGATTACATCGTCTTGTGCTGGAGCGGCGTTCACTGATGGAGTGACGGTAGCACCAGTGGTGCAAGCTAAGATTAGTGCGATTGGAATAACCGATTTAGTTGATTTTCTCATTTCGCTTCACCTTTGCTCTTTGGAGTTTCCGATTTGCTGGCGCTGTCTGGTTCGGACATCGGTGATGGGAGTAATGGCGGTTTGTCTTGCGCCTTATGCTGCCGCTCGACCTCAATAGTGCCTACAAGCAAGCTTGGTGATGTTGCCGAAACTGGAACCCAACCGGATTCGGCCCCACACGTACCATTGAATGTGTCGTCGTCATCTGCACCACAAAGGATGCGTTCAAGCGAAGCCAGTGGTGTGCCTACGAGGTCGGCGCCGCGCATCAATTCGTCGGGGCGACCATCAGGGTAGACTTTCCACACACGCAGCGGCAGAAGTTTGTACACCTGCGGCATCACCGACTGAGTCATCGTGAATCCACCGGCGATTTCATCGAAAATCAAGCCATAGGGCTTGCCTTGCTTTTTGACTTCCTCGATCAACATCTCGCGAAGCTTTTGATACGGCACTCTTTTTGTGCTGTCGACAATCAAATTTGCTTGTCTGGCTACAGGATCTCTGCCTGGTGAGCAGCGACCATGACCGTTCGAAACAGAAAAATCTTTGATTGGTGAACGGCCCATCAAAAATGTTTTTAACACACCCTTATCAACTAGAGTGACTTTCTGCCCTGGCACTCCCTCATCGTCAAATATGTAATGTCCATTGAGCGCTTTCGTCCCAAAGCGGACGCGGGTCGGATCGTCGCTTACAGTGACAAAATCCGGCATGATTTTTTGCCCGACCTTCTTGGCAAATGTTCTGCCTTCATCTTCGCTTTTCTGCCTGTGTCCCTCGATGCGATGCCCGAACGTTTCATGAAAGAAAACACCAGAGGCTTTTGCTTTCAGAATTGCAGGACCTACATATGGCTCCGCAACCGGTGCCGTGCGCAAAGCGACGAGATCCTTCGCCACATCCGTGACGAGCTTCTCGAGCGCTGGTTCGTCAGGGACATCTGCCAGTGTAGGCGCTTCTACCCCATCGTAGAGGGCGAGCCGCATTCCATCATCGGCGACTGTTTTGGCCGTGGTAAAGACTCGATACTGAACACGCTCGTCTTCAATTTCCGTGCCTTCGCTTGTCACCAGATAGCGCGTGGTTTTGGTGGCAGTGAATTCGACTGCCGAATCCTCGATGCCAGAATACGATCTGTAGATTTTTGACAACTTCCGAATGCGGTTTTCCCAGAGCGGTCTGTCAATATTCAAGGCATCACTAATTTTGAATTCTTTCTCGGGCGCCTCAAGCGAGAAGTCGGCGGAACTGTCCTCCTCTTCGACCTTTACGTCTTTGTTCGCCAGCACCATCATGTACTTTTTCTGCGCCGACTTGAATTCGGTGTCAGTCATATTCCAGAGCGCGACGCGGAGTGCGTCCTCGTTGTCTTCCATAGGGATGAATCTGAAAGGCGACCCGCTTAAAAAGGAACTCGCCAGATCGAACCCACCGCCACGAACAGGGTGACTGCTGTCGCGCTCCGGAGAGCCGACCCGAAGATCGATATCGATTACGCGACTCTTTCTGGGGCGATTGGCGGACAGTAAACCGCCGAATGTTCCCTTGATATCGACCGTCTCGGTGTCATAAACTCGGTAGGCGAGAAAGTAAAGAGGCGCGTTGCCGGCGCTCTTCAGCTTGCTGAAGGAGCGGTCGAGCTCCTTTCGCATTGCTCTCAGCACTGTATGAGTGTCCGGCTTCTGGGCGGAGGCTTTACCGGAGGTCTGCTTTCCGGATGACTTGCCCGGTGCGTCCTTCTTGCTGCCGCCAGCAGCCTCGGACTGCGCGGGCGCAGGATTTTTTGCGGCTATTATGGGTGCCCCCTGCACAGTTGGGCTCATGGAGATTGCCAACGCTGCCAGCGCTAGAGACAGGCAAATTCGCGCACGATTGGTCGCTTTCATTAAATCCTCGGATAGGTCTATAAATAATAGCTACCACTTAAGAAGGAAGCAAAAACCCTATTTGAAACCTATCGCATGGTATGAAATGGGGCGGCGATCGTCTGGGGATTATGCGTGTGGCACGGACTGCAATTGTCATTGGCGCCGGAATAGGCGGACTTTCGGCAGCAATAGCGCTTGCGAAGGTGGGTGTCCAAGTCCACGTATATGAGAAGACGCACGACCTCAAGGAAGTTGGCGCCGGGATTGTCTTGTACCCAAATGCCATAACCGCGCTGAAAAAACTCGGTGTGTATGACGCAGTTGCGCAGGCCGGAAGCTTCGGGCGACATGGAAAATATATGACCTCAGATGGCAAGGTCCTGGTGTCGATGGATCTTGAGCAGGTTGGATTGGACAAAGAATCAATCGCCATCCATAGAGCCGATTTGCAGGATGTGCTTGCCGAGCGATTCGGACGCGAGAATATTCTTTTGGGTAAACAGCTCACCAGCTACAAAGAAGATGGAACTTTTCAAGCGACTTTTGCCGATGGATCTACTGCGGAAGCGGATTTCCTCGTTGGTGCAGATGGGCTGCATTCGGTGGTGCGAAAACAATTTCTGAATGATGGAGAACTGCGGTATGCGAAGTGTTTTGCGTGGCGTGGCGTGGCAACGGGGACTTTCGACGGACTGCCTCCCGAGTCAGGATTTTTAGCATTAGGCAGAGGGCTGCAATTTGGTGGCATGTATATCGGACGCAATCGAGTCTACTGGTGTGGTGCCGTTGCAGATGAAGCGGGAGCCAGGGGTAGAACGTCTAAGAAGGATGTTCTTGCGGTATTTAAAGATTGGGCTGCGCCGATGCCTCAACTTATAGAAGCCACGCACGAGGATGAAATTCTGACTCACGATCTGCGCGATCGCGACCCAATTTCCACGTGGGGAAAAGGGGCGATGACTCTTCTGGGAGACGCTGCTCATCCAATGGTGCCTTTTATGGGACAAGGTGGATGCCAGGCTCTGGAAGACAGCATCGCCCTTGGTGCGTCGATGAAAGGGGCGGAAAACATTGCCGATGGATTGAGAAAGTATGAAAACCTGCGCAAGGAGAGAACTGCTTCGTTTGTTCTTCAGTCGCGGAAAGCTCAACGTTATACGATGACCAGGTCACCGTTCATTTGCGGATTGCGGGATTTCGTACTGGCGCATATGCCGGTTATGCTTTTGTTCAGGAACTTTCATACGCTGAACAATTACGAGCAGCCGGATTTGGAATAAGGAGCAGTGGTGTTGGATGTTGGCGCGTGCAACGCGCCGGCTACGAGAATGCGATCACCACACCTGCTCTTCCCAGTCGGCGAGTTCGGCTCTGTTGATGAGTCCGCGGCGGAATGAGAGGTTGAGGGCGCGGCAGCGGTGGTTGTATTCGTCTTCTTCGGAGGCGCCTTTGATGGGAATGCCGAGTTTGGTGTACAGGCATTTTAAACGTGCTTGCACAGCTTTTTCAGTTATGTAGAGACGCCTTGCAGTTGCTTTGTCGGTGAATCCAATTGCGATGCAAACAAGGACTTCAAATTCGGCGTCCGTCAATCCTGTAGCACCACTTTCGGTGCGGCGCACTATGCGCTGGATGCGTGGGTGAATCCAGCAGTCTCCACCGAGTACAGCTTTGGCTGCATCGACAACTTGTTGATCTGTTGAGTCTTTCAGCACATAACCAAAGGCGCCATCGGGAGGCACCAACTTCCAGAGTTTGCGAACGAAGATTTCGTCGGAATGATTTGAAAGAATAATCACACCGGTCTGAGGAAATTCCTTCAGAATGCTTTCTGCAGATTTGATACCGGATAATATAGGCATTTCAATGTCGAGAAAGACGACGGGAGGCTTGTGTTCTCTGACAAGTTCCAGCGCCCTCTGCCCATCTTCAGCTTCATAGATGGGAGTCTGATTGGAGAGATGCTTGGACAAAAGCTCTCTAAGCCATGTCCTTTCTCTGTCTTGATCGTCGGCTATAACGATTCCCAATAGATCGATCTCCGATTTCCTTTCTTCGACTTGTGACAGCATAGTTACGTTTACCTTCTTACTGCAGTCTGTTCAGAACCAATTTACTTGTTTGTTTTAGTGTTGCAAAAACTCCTGGACCGTCGCACGCTACCGATTCAAATGCCGGGGCATTGTAGGGATTAAGATCGTTCTCCATAAGACTTAGAGGCATAGCATTGGTGAGATCTCTTTTGTTGTATTGGATGACCAGTGGTACTGAAGCGATTGAGAGCTCATATGCTGCCAGGTTTTCGATCATGTTTTGAAAGGCGGCAATGTTTTCCTGTCTGCGCATTGGATCTGAATCCGCTACGAATATGATTCCATCTGCTCCATTCAAGATCAGTTTGCGGCTGGCGTTATATTCAACTTGACCGGGCACCGTGTACATTGAAAAGCGTGTAGTGAAGTTTTGCACCTGACCGAGTTCCAACCCCATATAGTCAAAGAATAGTGTTCGCTCCGTTTCTGTTGCCAGGCTTACGAATTCTCCTCGTGTGTGTGCTGCAAGCTGGCTGTATATGTATTTTAGATTTGCTGTTTTGCCACCGAGACCGGTGCCGTAATAAACGATTTTGCAGTTTATCTCTTTGCTGAGAAAGTTGATAATCGCCATGAGCGGTTCCCCCAAGACCTACACTGCGATTATTTCAATCTGGTTTTCTTTGCGGACTGTGCTCTCCCTTAAAGATGACCTGGGGATCACCCTAACCGTGAATGTGCTTTTCCCTTTCGCCACCGCGTTCCAGTGAAATTCTGACGAGTGTGCCGGTTTCGTAATTGGACGATTTCTGCCATGAGACCTTGGCACCAATGGCATTTGCTCTTTCCTTGATATTCTTCAAACCGCGGGAAAGAACACTTCTGGGAGTTTGAAATCCCTTTCCGTTGTCTTCTATACAGATCACCAATTCGTAGTTGTTTTGTTCGACTGAGACTTGTGCGTGCGTAGCACCCGAGTGTTTTTCAACATTATTGAGAGCTTCCTGCGTGACGCGATAGATTGCAAATTTTGCATCCAGCGAAATGTCTAATTGCTCAGCCGGCAGGTTCGCATCGATTGTGGTCTCGATCAAACTTGCTCGCCGGAAGCGATCGACAAGCGTTCTTATTGATGGTATTAGACCGGCTTCCGCGAGCAAGCGAGGATGCAGTTCGGTCATCACTGCCGCGACACTGTTGGCGATTGCTTGCATTTTCTCACTGACGTCATCGATCAATGACTTGTTGTCAGAGAGTGAAACAATGTGACTGATGTTGTCCAGATGGGGAAGGATCGTCTTGTTGATCTCTGCTGATATTCTCTGGCGTTCTGCCTCCACTGCAAGACTTTCAAATAATGGTCTGTCTTTTAGTATCAGATTTGTCCATTCTTCCTTTGCGTGGGCGAGAATGCTGTTTAGCTCCAGCAATCGGGCTTGTGTGAAGAGTCCCAGCACTGTCTCGGCATCATCCTTCTGTGGTGCGGTTTCGTCAATAGAGATGATCAGATCGCAAGGAAATTCATTGCTCCGTCGACTTACACCGTACTCGACATTGGCACCAGCCATCGCGCACCAGGATTCAAATACATCGAAATCAGGTTTTTCCGGTGAAAGCCATTCGGCATCCACTACACTTTTGTCGATGCATCGAAGAGATAGAATATTTGTCGATGCCGCATGGTTGTGTTTCACAAGCAGGATATCGTTTTGCGATCCGGCAAACATTCTTAGAACAGATTGAACGGCGCGGTAAACGCAGAGTTGTTGCAAGTCGCAGAGGTTGCATGTCTCCGAGTCCTCCACAAATACTACAAAGCGCTTTGTCATGCGCGCATAACGCTTGCATATGTTTGCAAGCGCAGGTACCAAACCAAGTTCTTCCAGATCAACGGGATGCAATTCGCCGAGCAGATCACGAAACACTGCTACGGTTGCATGCAATTCTTCTATCAAAGTTTCGCGAATGCTCTTGTCGTTTTGCGATTGCACAAATCTGATCAGCCGAGCTAAATTCGGCAAAATCTCGTCGTGCAATTCCTTAGCTACACGCCGCCGCTCTTGCTCCACGGCTCGAAATTCGAAGTCGAATTTTATGTCGCGGGCTTCTTTTGCCCAGCGCGCACCAAGTTCGTAAATCAATGAATTAAGCGCTGCAAATTCATCCTTTGGCAGATTGCGCGCAGGCATGGGCAGCAGTTGCGCGGGTTCGGACAACAACAGTTGAAGTGAGGGCGGCAAAGAGCCCGCCCGGTTCCGGTCGTACGGCATGGAAGTGTGGACCACGCCCTCCTCCTGGTTTTTCTATCGATTAAATTCCGCCAAACGCCATAGAGCTTGTTTAGCCCTATTTCGATTAAATCACAAGTCCGCAAATCCCGTGCTGGGAGGACCCTCAACTGTCACCTGGGGAGAACCCTAAGTCGGGCGTTTCGGGGATTTCTAGTTCTTCCGCTTTTCGGCCAGCATGTGGGATATGGGGGGGGCTCCGTCAGCTAGATGGAATTCGTTGGCGCGCTTTTCGGCGTTGTTGTCGTCGACTGTGCCGCGTTGCATGTGCCTCAGGTATTCGCCCCAATTCTCGACAAAGAATGTTTCAACATATCTGCCTGCCTTGGCCAGGTCGCCGAATAAGTACCATTGATAGGCGCCATTTCTTCGGCGCAATACTTCAAGAGCGGCCATGACCTGACGGAATTCGGAGAGGCGCTCTGGATCGATGAGGTACTCGACGGTTACTAAAACCGGCCCATGGTCGGGGTGTGGATTTGTCAGTATGTTTGGTTCTGGGGTAGAACGGGAGGAACGAAGGTCGTTTGATTCCGATGACACCACTTTGAAGGGAGCAGAGCACAAAGTGCCGACGACCAGCAATGCAGCGGCAGTGAGAAGCGCAATCGGCATGCTTGTGTACGACGCAAATGTCCCCCAGAACAAACCGCCACCTGCCAGACATCCCTGGAACGTCAGCAAGAAAAAGGCGATCGCCCGTGCTCTTACCCAGGCGGGAACCGAGGTCAGGACTCCGGCATTGAGTGCGGCATTGACCATGATCCAAACTAAACCGGAAAAGAACAATGTTACGCAGGCAAACATAAAACCATGAATGAAGGGAAGCGCGCTCATGGTTGCTGCAAAAATGAGTGCACTGATCATGAACAGGTGGTCCATGGAAAGATGCTTTCTTGCATATGGAAGCAAGGTTGCTCCCAGGAGGTTGCCGATGCCGAACAGGCTGAGAACAATTCCGTATTGGACTGCGTTGAGCCCGTATTGTTGTTTTGAGATCAAAGGTAAAAACGACCAGACCGCGCTTGCACAAGCGACAAAGACGATGGTTTTGATAATCACCGCTCTCAGTGCCGCTGAGTGGCGCACATATCGCATGCCGGCTTTCATTGCGCCGACGACGCGCTCTGCTGGTTGATAGCTCTCGGCTGGAGCGGGCTTCCACCAGACCAGTGCCGACAGCATTGCGATCATAGTGGCTGCATTGATTAATATTGCCGTGCCTGGACCGGAGGCACCTACGACAATACCGCCCATGGCGGCCCCGATGCCTCGGCAGAAGTTGAAGCTTGCCGCACCGAGAGCAATGGCGGATTCCAGTTCGGCTCTTGGTACTAATTCCGGTGCCAGCGCATTCCAGGCAGGAGAATACATGGCCCAGCCCAATCCGGTCAGGAATAGCAGCAAAAGAAGCATCCACGCTGTCATAAATCCATTTATCGTTAAAAGACCGAGAATAATAACGCCTACGAACACCCAGACCTGAGCGCAGATCAAAATGGTCCGTCTATTGAAGATGTCCGCGATTGCTCCTGCCGGCAAGGAGAGCAGAACGAACGGCAGGTAGATTGCAGTCTGAAGCAGTCCGACCATGAGCGGTTCGGGCGCTAGCGACGTCATCAGCCATGCCACCGCGATATCCTGCATCCAGGCGCCAAGAAGAATCGCTCCATTGGCGATTGTCAAAACACGAAATGCCGGATGTCTCAACGGCGCCCAAACAGATTTTGAAGTGTTGGATGCAGTGGCCGCCGGTGTGTTGGTCATGCTACCACTCGATTATGTTGGCTATGCGTGGTGACCATGATTCTTCTCTTATGGACTGGTAGTAGCGGAATTGCTGAGTACTTTTGCTGACTTCCACTGGCTGGTGTCGACGTTGAAACGCTCAGCGAGGTCCTTTACGGATTCGGCATAGTATTGTGAGAGGAATTGTTCGACCTCAGTGCCTTTCATATTTTGTTCGGGCGGAACATAGGAGTTCACTTTTTTCGCCATCGATGGTGGTGCGAAATCAGGATCGATTTTTAAAAACTCGAATAAATCGCTAATCGACTTTTGATTGTTGAAAAACTGTTCTGATACCAATATTTTGATCTGGCTGCGGTCAAAATGCTGCAAGTAGTTGTCCAGGTAGTCAGCATATTTCCCTCGCTGCAGATAGAAATATGGTGGGCAGCCGATGATGCGTTTGTTGTCGTAGGCTCTTTGCGCAAATGATTCATCTGTCAGAGCTTGTTCGATGGGCGCCTCTTCCAACTTGTTGCCGACGCTGTACCAATAGTTTGAAATTGCCCTGTCTACAGGATCGCGCAATATGAAAATAATGCGAGCGTCGGGAAAAGAACGAGCGATTCTTTCGATCACCTCGCTATGTTCCATGTAACAGACGGATTTTTCTCCTTGCAGCGTAGCATCATCTCGAAAGTAGTACTTCTTCTTGTACTCATCGATTCGTGAAGGTGCGTCTTCGTTGAGGAAAAACTTCGGCTCCGGCCACCAGGGCTGGTTGAGCTCTATCTCAGGGTGTTCAGTGAGAATGGTATGAAGATAAGTGGTGCCTGAGCGTTGCGCGCCGGCGATGAAAAAATGGCTACTCACCTTTTACGATGCTTCCGATTGCGTAGCTTGAGTTTTTCGACATTGTCTCCGTCATTTTTGATGCATACTGTCCAAGTATGCCAACCAGCAGAGCGAGAATGCCATTGCAAAATGCCATGACCACGACAATCGGCGTGAATTCAGGCAAGAAAGAGCTGAGGAAATAGTGTTTGGCGATGAATGCGGCTGCCAACACAAAACTGAACCAGGCGATTCCATAACCGATATTCGCGATCAATTTCGGCAGCGGTGCATAGTTGAATAAAATGGTGCAAACCAGTTTTGCTATTCGTGCCGGTGTATAAGTCGATTCGCTTCCTGTCCTTTTGCAATGTTCCACCAAAACGTTGGCACGCTTGCCGGGGTCCGAACACAATAAAGCCAGTCCATTGATATAAGGAAATGCCGTTGGATACTGACACATGCGAAAGACAAGATCCTTGCTCATTATTCTTACATTGGAGATGCTCAGGTCTTTCGGCTTCGCAAAGATCACTTCATTGAGATAGCTGATCACCTTACTGCCAATGCGGCGATAAAATGCGTGCTGCTTTTTGGCGAATTTTGCAAAAATCAGATCAAGTCTTTTTTCCACCGCCGGCTCTATCAGTTTGAAAAGTTCTTCCGGTGGATTTTGCAAATCACCATCGATAGTGAGCACATAATCGCCTGTGCTGTTTGACAACCCGCAGAGAACCGCAGGGTGCTGTCCAAAATTTCTGGTCAGGTTGACAGCGACAACGTGCTTATTTTTGGCGGCGGCTTTTGTAATCACGTCCCAGGTGTTGTCTGTACTGCCATCATTGACGATGACGATCTCATAGCGGCAATTTTTACTTTCGAATGTCTCGGAAATACGGCGAAACAGTTCGTCGATTTTGTCGGCACCATTGAGCACGGGCACCACAATGCTGTATTTGAAATCGCAAATATTGCTGCTGCTGCCGTCAACAAAATTGTGAACGGCTTTTGGCTCGGTCGTTTTAATCGGTGATTGCAGCAAAATCGATAACCATTAACAGGCGCTAATGAGGCGTCAGTCTGTCGCGACGGTCAGTTTGACAATCCCCAATCTTACACCGCAATGGCGCATTGGAGTAGTTCGGTAGAAGACAGCTGAGCAATTGTTTCGGCTCGATTGTGTTGGTTAAATTGCGTCTTATCTTGGCTGCGGATTTTCTTCGTATTTCTGGTCCGATTCCGGACTGGACGCCTCTTTCTCTTTATTCTCCAGGCGGGCAGCTTCGCGCAAAAGCAGCTCTACCATCGCCTTTGCCACAAAGGGGCGGGAGGATGATGGGCGCCCGAATTCGTCATAGTAGGCTGCCGGGGCGAGTGTTTCGTTCCAATTCTGTGTGACAGTCTTGGAGTCATAGCTCCAGATGTCGAACGGCCCTTTGTTTTTTGGCGGCTGCAGTTGGTCCGAAAGGTGCGTGAGAAGATTCGATGAGCGTTTGTCATTGAGCCTATATCTAAGCAGGGCGAGTTCTCGTGTCTGTGGTCCGGCAATATAGGTCGCGACATTCTGGTTGGCAAAAGCGAGGCTCAGCACTGCCGCCGCGAAGAGTGTGCCGGTTACTACATTTTTTCCAACCGAGAGTTTTGCTGCAATTCCTTGAATTGCGCAGAAAAAATAGAGCATCATCAATGCGGCAAGTGCATAGAGAGTTCTGTAGCTTGCCCAGGACTCAGCAACGATAAGATTTGGCGTGTAGCAGAGAAAGGGCAGCGCAAGCAGAAGTAAGCAGCGCTTCTTGCGAAATTCCTTGGGCTCCAGATTCTTTGTGTAAAACCATAATCCGATGAGAATTATGACGGCTGAGCCAATCGCAATAAAGTGACTGGCATCCAGATTGTTGAAATTGAGACAGCTGGTGAGCGGCTCATTGAAGAACCATGCAAGTTTTTGCAGCGGATCGAGGGCTAACTCCTTGCGGTCTTGGATCAAATATTGAGCGTAATGGCTCTTGCCGAATGCGCAAATCACATACTCAATGCCGCAGGCAGCTGCAAATGCAGTCAAAACTACACCGAGCTGGCGGCGTGAAACATCCCATGGTTTGGGAGAAAGTGCATCCTGAGCCAGACCAATCCAGAAAAACATGGCCGCAGTTTGGTGCATTGCCATGGCAGCGGTAAGACTTACCAATGTCGCTGCATATAACCCTGCAAAACCGAGCGACCGAAGAGGCTTTTCACCGGCATATTTGGCTAGAAAATAGGATACATACGCAAGAGGAATGCGGATGGCGCCAAGTAAACCGACAAGACTCCAGGCAGATAAAACCTGAAAAGGAAGCTGCGAAAACACAAGAAGTGACAGCACAAATGATTGCGCGCGGCTCCAGCCTGTGTGCATCGCATGTCTGAAAAAGAGCGTCGCCAGAAGTGCTGTCCCTAAGGTCGCGATGATGCGCAGATAAAAGAGGTCGTTGACCCCATGAAGTGGAGAAAACGCGGCCGCTATGAAAGGCAGGTTCAAAGGTCTTCCCTGCGACATCATGCTGCCGACGATCTCCGGACACCATGCGCCTTTAGTAAGGGCAAGGTAGAGAAGATAGTAGTCGTCCAGGAGCCCATAGCTGGACAAAAAACAAGGTAAATAGGTGACAAGAAAAATTGCAGCAAATACTGCAAAGGTGCTCAGAGGATGAGGCTTTTGAATCTTCGGAGAGGCGACTGCCTCAATTGTGGGGTTGTCGCACTGCATTGCTTGATTGCCGACTTTAAAGGTCTCTTCAAAGGAGTAAATGTCGGCCAATCCGACCTTTCAGAGATGAACACAAGATAAGAATTTCGACAATGATACCGCCCTGCGCTTTTACTCATCGGAGCGTGAAAATAAGTTCAGCGGGTGGCTGTTGGCACGTACTGACTACCTCCCTTGAAGTGCTATGATCGGCTGGCCGTGAGAGATGCCGTACGCAGAAGCCGTAGGTGAGTTGCGTTTAAGGCTGTGCTTGAAAGTGCTCAATTGAGGTGGGCGCCGACACGATGATTTCCGGAAACGTCCAAGAGTCGAATAATTCAGCGGTGCTCGAGGACAACCTTCCTCAAGCAGATAGTTTGAGTCGAGCAGATAGTTCGACTCGGCCAAACAGCTCGGCTCGAATAGACAATTCGAATCGAGAGGACATCTGGCACCGAGTTGAATTTGAGCTGGCGCATGAAGTGCCGAAATCTTCGCCGTCCAAGAAGACGGCGCCTTCCAAACGTGCTGCGAAAAAACCACAGTCGCGCCGCCTGCATTTCGACACCATGCGCGCCTTGATGTTTATTTCCGTTTATGCCGGTCACGTAACAACGTCGCACATCAGCAATTTCTACGGAAGTGGGTTCATCAATTCTGCCAGCAGTTTTGGCTTTTATGCTTATCTTGTTTTGAGCGGTTTCCTGATCACTCGTATTCTGGTCGGCTCCGACACTGGAAAGACCTGGAGCGACGTGCGCGAATTTTGGCTGAGACGCACATTGAGAATTTTTCCAATCTATTACCTGACACTGGCCGTAGTTTTTGTCTGTGGTCAGTTGCCTGAGCCATTGCCGTTCATCACCTATGTTTCAAATGTCTATCTTTTCCTCATCAATCAGATGGAAGGGCCGGTTTGCCATCTCTGGAGCTTGGCTGTAGAAGAGCAATTCTATTTGCTCTTCCCCCTGGTGTTTCTATTCACGCCCAAAAAACATCGTTTTGGCTTGATTTTGGTTCTTTTGGCGGTTTGTGCTGCTATCCATACAAGCTGCGTGAATATGTTCCCCGGGCATAAGTGGAAACTCTTGCTGGCTTCCTCCGGGCAATGTTTACTGGCCGGAGCAGTTGCCGGTTATTGCGATATGAAGATGAAGCAAACTGACAGCACGCGTTTGTTTCTCTATGCATTGCTTCTCAACGCCGCACTGATTGCTTTCGAGTCCATAGACAAGACGCTGCCGCATTCACTGATTCTGCTCAACTCAGGGGCGCTGGCATTGTTCTTCTACGCGCTGTGGCGTACCCGCAATCAATTTATCTGTAAGTCACTTTCGAATAAGGTGCTGGTGCATCTAGGTCAGACAAGTTATGCGATGTACTTATTCCATTTGCCGATCCTGTACTTGTTGATCGATTTTCCTTTGCCGCAAAAAATTGCTATCGGTTTCATCAGCACTGCGCTTCTGGCTTCTGCATCCTGGTATATTTTCGAGTCGCCAATTAACAAGCTGCGCAACAAACTAATTCCCAGTCGGATTTAAAACTAGAGAATAAATATTCAAGTTGAGATTCGGCTCGTTGAACACGCGCTTGAACTTAGCATTCATTTGAAAATGTTCTTTGCAGAATTGCGCAAAGCGCTCGTTGGAATGGGGATTGCTTATGAATAGCACGTCCGGTGATTGGCAAGCTTCCAGCAGGTTGTTAAACCCGTGACTTTTGAGCATGTCGTCACCGACTGGCATCCGGCTCCACAGGCTGGTTCGATAAATGTCGAACCCCTGGAAATAGCGTCGTAGGTTTTCGAATGGACTCATGAATTGATAAGGCGTGGTTGTCCCAAGAACTATGTACAGTTGTTTTGGTTTTGGGGCGAGCGTATTGATCGCTGTCTTGATCTGAATTTCCTCTGCGAAATATATTTGATAGTCTTCATAGAGAAGGCCGGCGCTCCAGAATGTCAGCAAGCCGGCAATGGCACTGAGACCAATAATCGTGACGCGACGCTTGATCTCCGGTGCGTGCTGCAGGTCGTGAATAATTTTCTTTAGCTTCCTTCTGTCCAGGAACATAAAGAGCGTGGTCATGGCACAGGTAAGCAATGTGAGATGAATACGCGTCGGCAATTTCATGAAAAACGACAGGTAGAGAGTCAGAGAGACCACACCTGCAAGCCAAAACAATAAGCGCGGTGTACTAATGATCGATGCGTTGAGAAGCCATGCGATCGAAAGGCTAAATAGCAATACAGGTGCGATGGATGTAGCCAGCGTCCAGCGGAATTTGTTCTCAGTGAAAGGAAGATATGATGCAGCAACCGCGTTTGTAAGTGTTTCGGTTGTAAAAACCTTTTTGTCTGCTACAAAAAACTGTTTTACAAGTGAATAATCATTGTCACTCAATGCAGCTTTTGCTTCAGGCTGTTTCTCTCTGTCCGAATCTGCCAGGTCGCTAAATGGCTTGAAGAATTCGCGCACTCCTGCAAAGGCTGGCTGTGAATCATAGTAGTAATTGCTTGCTGTCTTGAGCGTGAATCCAATTACTACAGCGACTGCAAACCAGATGAATGGCTTTTGGTTGCGTTTTATGATTTCCATCTTGCCTGGAATAGTTACCAGAACTGTCAGTGCTGAGATCAAGAGAACCAGCAAGAATGGCTCAAATCTGATCATCGATGCAAATACAGTCGCGACGGCTGCAGTGTACAGGATCCATTTGGGGAATTTGTTTGCACGGAATCGTTTCACCGCCGGCAAACAAAAAGCCAAAAGAAATGCCGATTGCGTTAGCAGAGCCGTGGTGCTCGTGTACTGCAAACCGTTGACTATAAAAGCGCCGACCAGAACATAGTAAATGAGAAAGAGGGCGGCACCCGCACTTCGATTGAATCGCAGCATCAGCGCCATCGCTATAAGGGTGAATGCAGCGATAAGGACAGTAAATAGGTAAATGGAATACCAGGGGACATTCGGCATCCATTGAAACAGCCACATCAATGGATAAGTAATCAGGATATTGGTAAACCATGTTTGATATGTCGGTGCGTGCGTCAGCCCCACGCCGGAAAGAAGAAGAGAGAAATTCAAATCGTCGGCGGTCTCGAAGTGTGCAGGAAAGACGAGCTGCGTAATTGCGACGCACGACACGGCAATTGCAATTGCATATATGAGAACCTGGCGAGCCGACTGTCGAGGAGCGCTTCCGGCTGAATTTGCTTTTGTCATGCGCGAAAAGGCTCCGACTAACAATTATTTGCTGGCGCTTCTTTCCCTACCAGACCGAATTTTAGCACTTGCAGTGGGTTTGCTTTGACTGAAAAATCGCTGCATTTCTCTTCTTTTGTGTGCCTGAAATATAAGCGCATCAAGCGTTTGCGGCTGATTACAACTTTGTCACTATTCCCGTGTATGTTAGCAATGTCGGACCGCAAACGACACTTACTAGTTATAGAGCCAAAATTGTTCCGAACTTTTCATGCAATTATATGCATCGAGCGGTTCGCGCACCTATTGTGCCAGCTTCCTCCAGCTGAACGCCCCAGGCTTGCTTTTATCACTCCGCAGGAGGATGCGCCCCATGAGCAGACTTTCGCTCGAGAGTTTACACTTTACCCTTCCCGAGCTCGACATTGATGTACACAATCTCGATCCGCTCACCTTAATGAAGGAAGCATCGAACTTTCAACCGCCAGGAGTTGGTTCGCGCCTGGAACCATCCAGCCTGAACTTTGACAATGTTTTTGATAAAGTGAATATGCCGCGCCCAGGCGACAGCAGTTTTCATATTTCCAGCCCCTTCGATGTGCCGAACCCGCTTGATGCGCTCAGGTTCACATCTGGTGACACAAACTTCAGCACTGCGGCGATGAAAAATCCGCTCAGCTCAGACGGCATTCTCAGCGGCAATTTTGGAGATGCATTTGGTCATCTCTCCAACCTATTCAGCAGCCCCGACAACCTCACCAAGAACGGCCTCTTTGGTGGTGCTGAGGACATCGGCGGAGTGCTTGGTCATATTACTAATCCTGTCAACAGCTTATTCAGCAGTCTCGGTGACATTGGTGGAAAAGTTGGTGGCGTGCTGGGCAGCATTGGGAATTTCCTGGGTCCCATCGGTGGTGTTGTCGGCGGTATCATGGGCAGCGGGCAGGAAGGCATTAAAGGCTTGCTCTCTAGCGTAGCATCAGGCTTCTCCTTTGGTGGTCCGATCGGTGCCGGAGTTATGGGACTCGCTCATATCACCGGACTCGATAAGCTCGCTGGAAAAGCAATAGGCGGACTGGTCGACGGTGTTAAGACGGTAGGCAGTGCGATCGGTCACGGAATCGTAGACGGGGTCAAAACCGTAGGCAGTGCGATTGGCAGTGGCATATCTGCAATCGGCAGTGGACTCAAGCATCTCTTCGGTTTTTAGGGTGCGTACGGCGTAACTACAACATTTTAAAGGCGAGGTGAATAGATGATGAACATAGAGACATCAACGCAAGTACAATCCAAAATAGAGATGCTGAAACCATTGATCCCGAGACTGCAGAATGTTATTGCCCAGTCGGAAAAATTATTATCGTGCCAGGACTCAAAACTTATAACGAGAGCGCTGGTGGCAATAGGTCTTACGAAACAGGCTCAAACTGAAGTTGGTGCCGCTTGCCAGAATATGGGATTCGGGCTGGAAGTGATGGCACACCTGTCTACTTCCACTGATCCCAATGCGGTTCGGGAAATGGAGGCGCAATTGCCCAGCGCCTTTGCCGGAGTTGTAAGTCTGGTCAGCAAAAAACTTGGTTTGGACGAAGGCTCGGTAGCTGCCAGTTTGCTTTCATTTGTCGATGAAATCTATGTTGTGGCTGAGTATGCTGTGCGCAGAGCAGAAGAGCAGGTGACAGTGACTACTTAGAGATTGGTTTCTTATGCGACTGAGCGAGCTTTTGCGCAATCGGAGGCTCGCTTTATTTTGGCAATCAAGGCATGACCATTGGTTCAGCCAGCCTATCGCACAATCCGCTATTGTAAAGCGATAAGAAATAGCACCTTCAAAGACGCTCCACTTTGAAATATCCTATTGAGGTGACCATTGGGCGAAAGAAGCTCGGACAAAATCACCATCGGACAAAGTGACCTAAGCGTTGTCAATTCAGGATCGAAATAGGAACGTATTGGCTGCCTGCTTTCTGGCAGTGCTTGCATTCGCCTGTTTTGCGCCTTCGCTGTATGTTGGTTTTCTTAGCGATGACAAACAGCAGTTCGCGTATATCTATCATTATTTGCAAACACAGCCGCTTGGTTTGTTGCAGAATTTCGGCAGCGTTTGGATGCAAGAGCCGATTTGGGGATTGCATTATCGACCGATGATGATTATTCCACTTGTGTTTGATGTCCTGGTTTGGAATCAAAATGCAATGGGATGGCATGTTACGACACTGATGATGCATGTTGCCTGCACAGTGCTGATGTTTTTCTTGACCAGGAAGCTCCTCAAGAACTTGGCGGGAATTTCTGGAATGGCAATACCATTTCTTGCCGGTGCTCTGTTTGCAGTCCATCCGCTTCATGCTGAATCTGTCACATGGATTTGTGGTCGTGTGGACAATTTCTGCACACTTTTCTATTTATCCAGTTTTCTTACTTTTCTGTATTCCCTGGAGTCCGAGAATCCCCGTGCAAAGTTCTTTCGAATTCTCAGTCTGTGTTTAAGTGCCTTTGCTCTTTTTACAAAAGAGATAGGCGCATCATTGCCGGTGATACTCGTCTGGTATGTGATCTGCGCCGGCGATAAAGTTACAGATACCGGGAAGGATGCCGGTGCCTGGTGGAAACGTGTCTTTCAGTGCTTTAATGAGACAAAAATCTACTGGTTGATTTTCATAATTTATCTGTGCGCCAGAACCTTTGCCTTAGGCACCTTATTTGGTGGCTACGAGGGATTTGCCTCGGTGGCAATCAACACAATTTGGTTGCCTGGATTTCAGAAGTGGAAGTTTTTACAGGGAGTCTATTTCCCGGTTCCACTTCCACAGCTGGAAGAGCTGGGTGAGATGATTACTGTGCTAATTTGCCTCTACGTAACTCTGGTGATGACTAGCGTGGCACGTTTTGTACTGGTGCGCGATTGGCAAATCTGGCGCGCGATGCTCTTTCTTTTGGGATGGTTGTTTGTCGCCCTTACGCTGGTAGTGCGGGTTTGGTATGCGGCCAGCGTCTTGCCTGGTGGAAGACACTTCTATCTCGTTAGTGTTCCATTCTGTATCTTGTCGGTCCTCCTTGTCGTTCCTGCATTCGTCAAAACTGCCGCACAAATGCAAGTCAAAAAGCTGGCGGTCGGAGTAGTGTCGATCTATTGTTTTCTCCTGGCTGCCTTGACTGTGAGGTCTCATGATCTCTGGATCGATCAAGTTAAGTATGAGAGTGCAATTGAGACAGGCATATCGAAGCTGGCAAAGGACAATCCTCAGGCGGATCGATTGGTATTTCTGGCTGCTCCACAAACCAGAAACCATTTGGCCCTTTACCCTTCATTTGCAAATTTGCAAGGATGTCTTAAGGAACCATTATGCACGCCCGATCTCAGCAACAAAATCGGCGCATTGCGCTCGCACTTCTTCAATCTGGACCTGGTCAACAAGAGTGAGCTTGCCACCAGTCTTAGCGAACCAAAGACAATTGTGTTTGGCTGGGATGGAGACAAGCGGGAGCTATGCAAAGTCCCCTCTGATTATTTCTCGGAAAGCGAGAAGGCTTCTGTTGCACCAAAAGAAGTTATGCTTAAGAGAGTCAGCAATGAGTCAAACGTTGCGACATATACGCTGTCCTTGGACGAACCATTCAAAAAGAGTTCGTTCGATTGTCTTGAAGTTACCGCAATCGCATCGCTACCGTCGGACGAGAATGCTGGTACTGCAAATTTGATGTTGTCGTGGAATCAAAATCCGGACAGCATAAATCGAGGCTTGCTTACGCAATACGAGACTGACAGCAAAGCACATCCTCTCTGGCGATTTGATGATTCGGATGGATTTGCCAGCAGTCTTTCCTGCTTTTTGGAAAGGGACGATAAGCCTCATACGTATCGTTTTCAATTGTCTGAAATTGCCAGCTGGATTTTATTCGGCAAACTATCAGATACGCAGCTTGCGGTTTCGCCAGGAAACACGAAAATTTTGTCCGCGCGCTTTCTCGATCTAGAAAATGAAATTCCGAAATTGTACGCGGTGCCTAAATATTGGGCGCGCGAAAAGAGCGGCGCTGTGGTGCCGAAGTCGAAGGATGCGATTGTGTTGAATTTCGATGCCACCAAACTTGCCGGCACGAAATATGTGATGGCGGAAATCTCGAAACCGTTTGAATATTTTGAGTACTTCATTCCTTGCTACAGGCAAGACACAATGTCCAAGCGCAGCATGAAGAAGTACTCGCTGGAAGGACTGAAGGGTGAGATGACTCTTTGGGCAGAGGACTTCAAAATTCCCGGCGAGTACGACGTGCGAATTGCTGCTTTCGACAAGGACGGCAAATTGCTCGGCTATGTCAGTGACCCGGTGACGATGCGTATTTAGAAGGGGTGCTAGCGGAGGACGCTTTCTGAGCGGTGGCAGCCCACTATGGCGCGGACAAGGAAGAATTGGAACGCTTACGCCAGGAAATTCTGTGAGCGGACGGCGCTGAGTAGCAGCAAAAGTCACACAATTGGTACAAGAACAAATACAGGCAGAAAAAGGAGAGGCTAAATGACGATTAACCGACTGTGCGCCACGGCTGTGTTGGCTTTGGCAATCTCTATGCCGCCGCTTTTCGCAAGGAGGCTTACTTCTAACCATAAGCCCAGTCTGCCACAAACGACTGTTCTTTCCAATCCTAAATCAGCCAACAAAATCGTCCTTGGCTCAATGGTTAGATTCTTCGGAGATAAAGGATGGGCCCAAGTATCAGTTCAAACACCCGCCGGAAAGTTGATTCCCATTTTCAAGCCTGACGGACCTCCACCTGAAACCGCCTATCAACAAGGTGAGTGGTCTCCCGATGGCAGATACTTCGTGGTCATTAGAGTAATCAACATAAGATACCCCACCAAAAAGCAAGATATGGGATACATTATCGATGTAAAAAATGCAAAGGATGTTGATTTGGCTAGTTCGATTTCGGCAACCTTTGACCATACTTCCTGGGACTGGGTTAAAGGGAAACCACATTCGATAGAGTTAATTGATGGCGACACCAAAGAGCAAGCAGAACCTTCGGATTAGCACCACATTGCATTTAGTTGTGCGCAATTGGGCAGGAGGGGTTTGTATTGGAATTGCATATATAAGGAATAGGTCCGAATTCTAGGAAACCTCACAGTCGGTCCGGAGGCGGCGCTTGCAACTCCCGGACTGGTGAGCGTTTTGGGGTTTTTGCTGGTTGCCTGTCCGCTTGGCTGGCCTGGTTGACGAGGCGAGGGCGAAAATGGTATTTTACCAATAAGTTAATTAACTAAATGGTAAAATGCGATGCATCAGCAGGATCAATTGAGCAGTACATTTGCGGCCCTGGCGGATCCTACAAGGAGAGCCATTCTTGCTCGTCTTGCTACGGGCGAATCCTCGGTGACTGAGATTGCAGAACCTTTTGATATGAGCCTTCCTGCTATAACCAAGCATTTGAAAGTGCTTGAGCGTGCCGGATTGATTTCTCGCAGTCGTGATGCCCAGTGGCGTCCGTGCAAGTTGGAAGCGAAGCCTCTTCAACAGGCGGCTGATTGGGTCGAGCAATATCGGAAGTTCTGGGAAGAAAGCATCGATCGGCTGGAAGACTACCTCAGCGAATTGCAGGCTCGCGAAAAACAAAAAGAAAAAGACAAAGGAATAAGAGGAGCGGATGATGACAAATCAAAATCCTAGTTCGACTGCCACAGCGACAGAGCCAATATTTGAAATAGAGCGCACCTTCAATGCTTCTCGAGAGCTTGTTTTTGATGCGTGGACGGATCCGCTCCACCTGTCGAATTGGTGGGGACCGAAATGTTTTGCTTGTCGCTGCGAAGTGGATTTGAAGGTGGGAGGAAAGTACAGATTTACGATGGTCGGACCGGATGGCGTTGAATATCCAATGCGTGGTGTCTATCGTGAAATCGTGCGACCGGAGCGGCTCGTCATGACCATTAATGTGGAAGATCATCCGGCCGAATGGCATCAGGCGATTTGCGCTAACTTGCCGGACAAAAATACGAAGCTAAAAGAGCAGGTTATGACCGTCACTTTTGAAGATGTGAATGGAAAAACGCACATGAAAGTTCAGACTCGCTTCGAGAATGTTGCCGAGCGCGATGCGTTCGTCAAGATCGGCATGACTGAAGGCTGGTCGCAAAGTTTGGACAAGCTGGCTGAACTTATTGCGAAGATGTAAGCAGTCAAATGCAGGGGCTGAAAAACACCAATAGAAAGGAGAATTGCGGTGGCTACAGATAGCAAAGGTAAAGAATCAACAGTTTCGGGGAAATCGTTTGTCATCTCACGCGTAGTCAATGCCCCACGAGAACTGGTTTTCAAAGCATGCACTGAGCGCGAGCATCTGGCTCACTGGTGGGGGCCGAAGGGAATGGAGCTCAGTATCGAGAAATTCGAGCCTCGCCCGGGCGGCGTTTTTCACTATAAAATGTCCGTTCCAAGTGGTTTTGAAATGTGGGGCAAATGGATTTTTCGAGAAATAGTTGCGCCTGAGAGGTTTGTCTTTGTCAGTACTTTCTCCGATCCTGATTGTGGTATCACCAGGCACCCGATGGCTCCAGAGTGGCCGTTGGAAACGCTGACGACTTTCACATTGGAAGAGCAAGGCGACAAGACCAAGCTGACCATTGAATCGATTCCCATCAACGCAAGCGAAACCGAACGCGAAACATTCGAAGGTGGCTTCGAGTCGATGAAGGGTGGATTCAAAGGCACATTCGATCAACTCGAAGAATATCTGAGAAAAGCGTAGGGGCGACGCCATGCGCCGCCCGGTTAAATATCATTCGGGAGTAGAATTTGCTCTCTCTCTCTCTCTTTCTATTCTATGTTCGCCTGCGGGTCCAGTCCCCAGCCGATCAAAATCTCGCGTTCTTCGCTGGCGGATTTTGCTTTTTTGAATTTGGCGTTGGATTGCCCTTTGACGCGACGCTCGCACTCGGCCCATGAGGCGTGACGCTGAAGCACGCCGTTGTGATAACTCAAATAAGTGGTTGGACCAGAACTCCCGCTGCCACCGGATTTAGTGCTGCCTCCGCTGCCGCTGGTTTTCTTATTTTCGGGAATGGCTTCGGGCTCGGGAAGTTCGTTCAAGTCAATGAAATAACCATCACGGGGGCCGACATATAGATGATCGGGTTTGTTCTTCGCAAATGATACCGCGATTTCATCGCAACGCTCGTTGCCTGCATAACCTGAGTGACCGCGGACGTATCTCCAGTCAATGTTCGACGGTTTTAAGCGAGTGACTTGTCGAAGCAGTTCTTCCCAGAGATCGCGATTGGCTACATCTTTTCCTTCTGCGCTTTTCCAGCCTCTCGAGCGCCATCCCCAGATCCACTGCGTTATTCCTTTGATAACGTAGGATGAATCCGTGTACAAAACTATTGGGCAGGATTCCTTCGGTTCCAGCATTGCCAGTGCCCGAATTGTTGCTGCCATCTCCATTCGATTGTTTGTGGTTTCTTTCACGCCACCGCCCAGCTCATGCACTGAGCCGTCCGGCAGAGAAACAATGCACGCCCATCCGCCGGGACCGGGATTTCCGGTGCAGGCGCCGTCTGTGTAAATGAGGATTGATGAGGGCGGAAGTGACATGATGGCTAGGAATTATCGCACAACAAAATTCTTTTGGTTGGGTTGACAAAGCGATAGCTGATCGGCAATACTTAAGCATATGCTTAACCAATCGGATTCGCTCGACCTTGTATTCCAGGCGCTGGCTGATCCCACGCGCAGAATCATGGTTGAGCGCTTGACTCGCGGACCGGCGTCCGTCAGCGAGTTAGCCCAACCGTTGGACATGTCTCTGCCGGCTGTCGTTCAGCATTTGCAAGTGCTGGAGGCAAGCGGTCTGGTGCGAACTGCGAAACTTGGACGAGTGCGAACCTGCACAATCGATTCAAAAACTCTCAGTCTTGCTGAGAAATGGATAAATGACAGACGCACTCTCTGGGAGAGACGGCTGGACCGGCTTGGTGATCTGCTGGCTGAAGAGCCTGAAGAATAAATTACTCTTTTGTGCCCTTCTTCAGTTTCTTGACGGCTTTGTTCGCGAGATCTTGATCCGGATAGGATTTTTCCAATTCCGGTGCGAGCGTTTCGGCCATCCATTTCTCGGCGCCATCCGTATCTGCCCAGAGATAGCCACTGTCCATAACATATGCGACCGCTTCTCTCTCGTCGCCAAAACCGATGGTTGTGGGCGCTTCTTCAGGCAACGGCGACACTTCCGACAAGTAAATCGGAACGTGGATGTTGGTAGTGAACGCTTTTATCAAAGCTTGGTTGGTGCGATCTGACGCGCCGTATTTTCTGAAAACATGCAACGCTTTGGTGTAGCTCAACACCGCGCTGACTTCATCTTCGTGTTTGGCAAGCATGCGCTCTAACTCTTCATTGCATTTTGCTTCGTAAAGGCATGGTGCCAGACTGTAGCGAATTCCCTGGTTATCCATGGGATTCCATTCCATGAGCTTGCGATAGATTGTCAGTGCTTCTTCGATTTCGTCTTCCCACTGCAGATCGATAGCAAGCATCGCCATTGCATGCATAAGTGGGCGCGTTTCACTGGCCAGCCAGAAGCTGCCTTTGTACCGGCGTTCGAAGTCGGTGCCGAGCACCTTCTCTGCTGCCGCAACGGCTTTGCGATAGTGCTTGATGCGCGCCGGGCGCTCTTTTGTTTCTTCTGCAATGAGAGTATGTGCTTCTGCGCAGTCGGCATATATCTCCAGAGCTTCTTTTGCAAGCGCAATACGTTTCTTTCCTTCTTCGGTGCGTGCTTCAGATACCTTCTTTTGGGCAAGACGAAGCTCGTCCGGGGCTTTGTTCTCTCCGCTTGGTTTGGCGCGGAATAGGAAGACGTTTGATTTTGTGGCGCGCTTTGTCACAATTGAAGACCTCGGCATGAACACTACTGAACAAGCCATGATCTTATCAGAAGAAAGATGTTTATATGGAGTGGTGTTGATGTATATGATGTGCGTATGTCGCAGGTGTGATAGCCGGCGCGTTGTAGCGGATCGTAGCCGGCGCGTTGCACGCGCCAAAAATGCCGCCTGCAAGGCGGCAGCTACGAAGATTTGAGTTTTTTTGCAAGATATTTAGCGGTTCTGCTTCCGGAGGCTTTGGAGACTTTGTCCGGAGTTCCGCTGGCGACGACCTTTCCGCCCAGGCTGCCGGCGCCTGGTCCGAGATCAACTACCCAGTCTGCGGCTGCAACGACATCCATGTCGTGCTCGACGACAATTACAGTGTTGCCACCATCGACAAGAGCGTGCATGAGGATCATCAATTTCTCGACGTCGGCAGGATGAAGTCCTGTGGTCGGCTCGTCCAACAAGTAGAGAGTGTTGCCGGTTTGAACTCGTTGCAGTTCGGTAGCCAGTTTGATTCGCTGCGCTTCGCCGCCGGAGAGTTCTGTGGCTGGTTGACCTAGCTTCAAATACCCCAAGCCGACTTCGCGCAATGTCTTGAGAGCGCGTTCGACGGGAGGAAGTTCTGTGAAAAAGTGGCTGGCGGCGTCAACCGTCATGTCCAGAACTTCGGCAATGTTCAGGTCACGGTATTTTACTGCTAGAGTATCTTCGTTGTAGCGAGTGCCTCTGCAGGCTGCGCACGGAGTGTAGACGCTCGGCAAGAAAAGCAACTCGACCGAGACAAAGCCTTCGCCTTCACAAGTGGAGCATCTGCCACCATCGACGTTAAAGGAGAAGCGTCCGGCATTGTAGCCTCGTGATTTTGCCTCATCCGTGGCGGCGAATTTCTTGCGGATAAAGTCAAATAGCCCAGTGTATGTCGCCAGGTTTGAGCGCGGTGTTCGTCCAATCGGTTTTTGATCGACAGAGACGAGTCGTTTTATTGCCTCAATTCCCTCGATCTTGGCTGGGCGCAGTTCGTCCAGTTCTTCCTCAAACTCTTCTGCCTCTTCCTCTGACTCTTCCTCGACTTTCTGGCTGCCGAGAGCGGCATTGATGGCGTCGGCAAGCACCTGGCTTATCAATGTAGACTTGCCGGAACCAGAGATGCCGGTGACAACCGTCAAAACTGACAACGGCAACTCAATGTCGAGATTGTTTAGATTGTGTCTGTTGATGCTGGTCAGTTTCATCCAGCCGGCCGGTGCTAATGGTTTTCTCTTACTTAGCTTTTGCTCGTTGAAGACGTATTGTCTCGTGATTGAATTCTTTATCTTGGACAGACCATCTACCGGTCCACTGTAAAGCAGGGCACCGCCCGCATCTCCGGCCTCTGGTCCTATGTCTACGATCCAATCCGCCTCACGCACCAGGTCCATCTCGTGCTCGACGACGAATAAAGAATTGCCATCTTCCTTCAGTTGTCTGAGCGTTTTGAGCAGTGCTTCCGAATCGGCTGGGTGGAGACCGGCCGAGGGTTCGTCGAGAACATAGACGACTCCGAATAATCCGGAGCGAAGCTGTGTGGTCAGGCGCAGTCTCTGCAGTTCTCCGGCAGACAATGTTGGAGTGGAGCGATCCAGCGAGAGATAGTCCAGCCCGAGTTCGGTCAACAAGGCAATGCGATCTGCCAGGTCGTTGACGATTAGTTTTGCTACCTCCACGTTCGCCGCCGTTGCGTCAATGCCCTTGGTTGAAGGGACTTTTGAATCAATCTCCTTGCGCAATACACTGGACAATTCAGACAGCGACATTTGCGAAAGTTCTGCGATATCGTGCCCACCGAATTTTACTGCCAGCGCTTCTGCTCTCAATCGTTTTCCGTTGCACGCCGAACAGGGAGACTTGTCCATGAAGCGTGAAACGCGCTTGCGCAACGTGGCACTCTGGGTGGTGGTAAATGTATGGCGCACATAAACGGCTGCGCTCATATATGTTCCTTGATATGGGCGCTGAATTCTGTGAGCTTCGCGCTGCGCATGTACAGTGACAACAGGCTTTTCTTCCGTAAACAAAATCCACTGGCGATCTTTTTTGGCGAGCTCTTTCCATGGTTTGTTAACGTCATAACCGAGTACATCTAAAATATCTCGGTAGTTTTTTCCTTGCCATGCACCCGGCCATGCAGCTACGGCTCCCTCTCGAATGCTCAAAGAATCATCAGGCACCAGGGACTCTTCGCTGACTGTGTGCAAGATACCCATGCCGTGGCAATCGAGGCAGGCCCCGGTATGAGTATTTGGAGAAAATGCATCTGAGTCGAGACGTTCCTTTGCTTCTTTGGGATAAGTTCCAGCTCTGGAAAAGAGCATACGCAGCGAATTGGAAAGATTGGTGATTGTTCCGACAGATGAGCGCGCTGTCGGCTCGCCGCGTCTTTGCTGCAAGGCAACAGCCGGCGGCAGCCCACGAATCTCAGTCACTTTTGGCGCCGGCAATTGCGCGATCAGGCGGCGCGCGTATGGTGCGATTGAATCAAAATAACGGCGTTGCGCTTCGGCAAAAATCGTTCCGAACGCAATTGAGGATTTTCCAGAACCAGAAACTCCTGTGAAAACCACAAATGCATTGCGAGGAATGTCGATGTCTATGCCGCGCAAATTATTTTGTCGCGCGCCGCGAACTTCGACAAAGCCTTCTTTGTGCGCCGTGTGTTTTGAAAGGGTGGTTTTCATTGGTTCATTAAAACATACCTGAATGGGCTGAACAATTGTTGTCGAGAGTGTGCGTATAAGGTTTTATCTCGGCGGCGGCGGTATAGTATTCAATCCGTAAGCATCGACCAGTGCTGGTAACCGAGTCGCGCTATTCACCATGTGGAGTTGCCATGAAAATCATTTTGTCGTCAAAATCGATTGGAAACCGGGTTTTTTCTCTAGTTTTATCAACAGCTGCGACGATTTCACTAGCTGCATATCCGGCATTGAGCGATGAAGCGCAACAATCTCAGCCGCCTGTGCAGTCTCCAAAATCCGGTCATTCAACAGCTCCGAAACCGACCGCGACAGAGGCAGCAGCAGCGCCGGCAGCTGGAGCCGCGACTGCCGAAAAGCTGGCTGTGCGGCCAGCGGAGTGGACGTTCCAAAATGAACAAGAGTGGATCGTTGACAGTGTTGGGCGCGATATTGCTGAAATTCTTGGTTATGCGAAATATGGCACGGATCCTAAGGCACGGTTCTCTGCCACTGACGTTGATTTCACAGCAAAGACAGTCAGCTTGAGCACAAATTCGTATGCCTACAAAGTTGGCTACAAAAAATCCGATAGCCCGCTGGAGTATAAGTTCGCCCTGGAAGATTATGCGTGGTCTCCAAAGAACTACGAGCCCCTGGCGAAACAGATTATGACTGCTCTGAAACTGACGCCATCTGCTCCATCTGCGATTCCCGACGATTTTTTGAAGAATGTTTCGAAGGCGGAATTTTCTTCCCTCTTTGCTGAGAATAAGCGCATCTCAAAAGCACTCAGCGAAAATCCCCTTGATGCTTCCTTGCACGAACAGGCTGCTTTGTTGTTAGGAACATTCAATATGCTTGAGATTTGCGGAATGTTTAGTGACACTCGCGCTCCTCTCGATCGCATGTCTGCGCACCTTTCTCTGGCAAAGGCTTTGAATCAGGACAAATTGAGCACCGTCGGACAGATTGCCAATATTGCATTGGAGAGTATGTCTTGCAGAGATGGTGTTGCCGTTGCGTTGATTGAAGAAGCGGAAAAACAACAGTTGGGACTAATTGAAAAATCATTTCTGCGGGCTATTAAGATCCGCTCGACAACAAATTACCGAATCTTCAATGAAGCCGAGCAAACTCCAATTGAAGAAAATCAGTATGGCTTGCGTTATGTGCAGTCGCGCGGCATTCAAGAAGCGATGGAGATGATTGAAAAACATCACCCTCAATTATCAATTCAATGGATGCGAATCCTTGCCTCCGGTCATGCCTCTGTGCAAACAGGACACATGATCCAGGCACGCATGGTTTCTTCTGAAATTGCGGCGTTTATGAAAAACCGCAATGCATATAAGGAGACAAACAACGATAACTTCACCAGCTTTGTGGATGAGCTGAATCTTCCTTCGACGCGGTGTTTGTCACCGAGTGCTGAAAGTCCCGCTCTGAATGTTCTTAGTTGGGGGGACGTTGCCGCTTTCAGCAGCCGTCACATCGCCAATGCAATTGCTGAGGAGTACCTCTTCAATTCGAGGATGTATAACGTAAAGGAATTGGCAGATCGCACGAAAGCAAGTGCTGAAAAGGTTTTTGGAAACCTGAATATCATGCCCCTTGTGACTGCGCGTTTCAACATGGAGGGTCCCGAAAAGGATAAATTTCTAGCAGACTTGCAGAAACTTCTGGTAAATCATCCGGAGCTGGTTACGTCTCACAATTGGGGAATGATGGAGTACTGTACCAAGAAGATGGCACCGCAGCTAGTGCTACTGCCGCCTGAGCTGTGGTTTAATCCGCCGATGCCAATGGGTACTGTTTTTTACTTTCGAAACGATCTGAAAAATTGCAAGAAGAATTTAGCAGAACTCACGGAATGGAAGCGTCTCTGCCCGTATTCACCGATGCTGTGCATCGCCTGGGCGGAAAAGAAATATGGTCCGCATCCTAACGCGGAGCAATACAGAGAAGCTTTCGGTCCCATGGCAGATTTCGATGTACATGCCATGGGTTATATAGTCGGTGCTGAAGTGGATCATCCAGAGAAGTTTATTCCTATGGCTGAAAAAATAGCAAAGGACGATCCCGTCTACTGGCTGTATCTTGGCGAGTATTGCGTCAAGAATGGAAAACCTGATCAAGCAGCTGCATATTATGAAAAAGGCATCAAGGAAGTTGAAGACGCTGTGCATGTCTCCAATGTGTGCGATTGGTTGGTGCGGTATCGATTTGATCATGGACAAAAAGATAAGGCGTTGGAGCTTGCCGAATCAGCTGCCGAAGTATATTCCGCCAGAGGTCTGATGACGCTTGCTAGCTACTATGAGCGATTGGGAAAATTGAAGGAAGCCGAAGACGAATATCGAAAGGTTGGTGAACGCTATGGCACCAAGACGGAGCTGGCGGCGTTTTACATCCGCAACTCAGCCAAAGATAAGAGATACGAACAGCAAGCAGCTGTGTTGACGAAAGAACTCTTTCCGAGCGGTATGAAGCATGTGACTTTGGCAAGTTTTGCTAACAAGCCGACTGCCGGTGTTGAAATCACTCACGAAGATTGGCTTACGTATAAGTCGCCTTTGCTTATTGGAACTGTGATAGTTGGGTTGAATGGTTATGCTGTCAACAACAAAACGCAGTTTGAAATGGCGCGATATCTCGCGACTAAGCCGTCGGCGTGGGTGATTTTCTGGAATGGAAAAGAGTATAAGGAAACGTCACGAGTAACTGTGGAGCACGGATTAATTGGCGTCGCTGTTCAAGATTTTGAGTCACCCGAGGCCAAAGCAAAAAGAGCCGCTGAGCAAAAGCCGACTGTTGAGGCTTTGACTAAATTGAAAGAGAACATGATGAAGCAAGCGCAGGAGATGCAAAAGCAAAATCTGCCGCCCGAGGAAATGCTGAAGAGATTGTTCCAGCAAAATAATATTCCACCCAGCGTGTATCAAAACATGATGAAGAATGGCGCAACACCGGCCAAAACTTCAGGTACGGCCACCGGCAAGCCTGCAGCCAAGAAATCGAACTCAAGATAGGGCAGCAGTTCGAAAACAATCGGCAAACTGTTTGTCCTGCGCACGCGCCGGGCGCAGGAACTCTAACATGGGAAGCACATTCACGTTGGTGGACTTTTCATGCCTTTAACTTCTCAGCAGAAATTCATAATGATTGCCCCTCCAGTTGCAATTTTAACGGTGCTAGCTTGTATTTGGTCTTACTTATTCATATTTTCAGGATATCTGGATTTTTTGATTCCTGTTAAGGATCGGCCAATTCCATCACTCAACGAACCGGTTCTGAAACCAGGAATGAAACTGTTAGTGCATGGTCCAACCGGTGACATTACGATATTGGCAGGAGCCGGACGTAAGCGAACTTTCGATTGGGATAACGGCAGTCGATCAGCTGAACTTGATCCGAGGATGAAGCGCTGGCACGGGAATCTCGGTCTTTATCGTGATGGTCATTGGTTTCCACATAGAGGAATCGGGCACTACCTCGTAGAGGAAGGTCAGCTCAACTTTAGTTCCGTAGAAAAAGCTGAGGAGTATCTTTCCCGAACACCGGCTTGTGTAGGTTTCATTTATCGAAATGATGGACTGACTGCCTGGATCTCAAAACAGAAGGATCATATTTCCGTGGATATTTTGCAAGTCTACGTAAATGGTGTGAAGCCTAGAAGGTTGAACGGTGCTCAAGACGACAAATTGCTCTTACCGCTGGGAGAATGCACGGCAGAAAGCACAAATGCCCCAGCCGATTTAAATGACATTCAAGAAATGGAAGTGAGCCACGAGGTCTCGAAATCGGACCATACCAATTAGGTCAATCAGATTCTCGTCAAGGGGCGTAAGCCTTAAAACCTGCCTGGGTCAGACAATTCAAAGTTTGTGCTCGTAAACTGCAGGTAGCCAGGTTCGGTCTTACGGTCTTGGTTGCCAAGTAATTGTGCGTTACTTTTCGCGTCCTTTAGCCCGCCGGGCGGGCGCTTTAGAGTAAAATAGCCTCTCTTAGAGCATATTTCTTGCATCACAGGGGACTAATCCGTGAGTTCTTCCGCATCCGCACCTGCAAAACCGAGCGACTTTATTAGGGACATCATCAACGAGGATCTGCAAGCCGAGCGCCACAAAAAGGTGCTGACACGCTTTCCTCCAGAGCCGAATGGTTTCTTGCACATCGGGCATGCTAAGTCCATTTGCTTGAATTTCGGACTTGCCAATGAGTATGCCGAGAAGTTGCCGGGCAGCGGAACCGGTTGCAATCTGCGCTTCGACGACACGGATCCGGCCAAGGAAGACACCTTATTCGAAGATGGCATTCAAGACGATGTGCGCTGGCTCGGTTTCGAATGGACCGGTTTCTTTCACGCCAGTGACTACTTCGAAAAGATGTATGAGTATGGCGAACATTTGATTCAATCGGGCAAAGCCTACGTTTGCAGTTTGACTGATGCAGAGACGAAACAATACCGTGGCGATGTGAAGACGCCGGGGACCAACAGCCCATATCGCGATCGCAGCGTTGAAGAGAATTTGGATTTATTCCGCCGCATGCGCAAAGGTGAGTTCAAAGATGGCGAGCATGTCTTGCGCGCCAAAATAGACATGGCTAATGCCAACATGAAGATGCGCGATCCGATGCTCTATCGTATCCGTCACACCCCGCACCACATGACCGGTGACACCTGGTGCATCTACCCGATGTACGACTATGCTCACCCGATTTCGGATGCCTTGGAAGGTATCACTCACAGCATTTGCACGCTCGAATTTGAAAACAACCGCGAGTTGTACGATTGGGTGATCGACAATCTAATCGATTATGCGAAGTTCCCATCTCGTCCGCACCAATATGAATTTGCGCGTCTGAATTTGAATTACACGGTAATGAGCAAGCGCCGTTTGCTGGAGCTTGTTGAAGGCAAACATGTAGACGGCTGGGATGATCCGCGTCTGCCGACCATTGCCGGTATGCGCCGCCGCGGCATCACGTCTGAAGCGATTCGCGCTTTCTGCGCCACCGTCGGCGTGGCTAAAGCGAACAGCACTGTCGATATGGCGCAGCTTGAATTTTGCATTCGCGATGACCTCAATCAAAAGGCTCCGCGTGTAATGGCGGTGTTGAAGCCATTGAAAGTGGTAATCGAAGGATATCCCGATGACAAAGTAGAGGAGCTTGACGCTTCATACTGGCCTCATGATGTTCCCAAGGAAGGGTCTCGCAAAGTGCCTTTCTGCAAGGAGATCTTCATCGAACAGGATGACTTTATGCTGGAGCCGCCAAAAGACTATTTCAGACTGGCGCCCGGGCAGGAAGTCCGCCTGCGTTATGCATACTGCATTAAGTGCACTGACGTGATCAAAGATGCCGACGGCAACGTCACTGAAGTTCGCTGCACTTACGATCCGGACACGCTCGGCAACAACCCTGTCGGTCGAAAAGTAAAAGGGACGATCCACTGGGTGAGCGCGCGACATGCTGTTGATGCAGAAGTTCGCCTGTACGACCGTCTTCTTTCTGTTGAAGCGCCCCCTACGGGTAAAGACAGTGAGTTTCTCACTGCCATCAATCCAAACGCGTTGCAAGTACTAAAAGAGTGCAAATTGGAAAGAAGTCTCGGCGATGCAAAATCTGGAGATCGATTCCAGTTTGAACGTCAGGGTTATTTTGTTGTTGATGCCAAAGACACCAAACCAGGTGCCCTGGTTTTCAATCGCATTGTCACACTGAAAGACTCCTGGGCTAAATCGCAGAAGAAGTAGTTGCCGCTATTGTCCGGATTTTTTCAGCGGCAGTGTGAACCAGATGGTGCTGCCTTTGTCGGGATTGTTGCGCAGCCCGATTTCGCCGCAGTGTCCGGCCACGATCATTTTGCATATTGATAATCCCAACCTGGTTCCGTCCAATTGAGATTGGTCCTGATTGGCCAGCTGCTCGAAAGCGGAAAATACTGTCTCATGAGTTTCCGGCGGCAAGCCAGGCCCTTCGTCGATGACCTCGAACATAACTTCATTGTCAGTTTTTTTCCACCGCACTATGATGTTGCTTCTGTCCGGTGAAAATTTGATGGCATTGGCGAGCAAATTGACTATCACCTGCCGAATCCGCCCGCCGTCGCATTCAATCTCGAAGCGTTCGCCTTCCAGGTCGATTGAGATATTTCTGCTCTCTGCCATGGATTCGATCATTTGAACGGAATCAGCTGCCAGCGCTTTGACAGCGCAGCTTGTTGCGTTGATCTGGAGTTTGCCCGATTGTAGTTTCTCGAATTCGAGCAGATCGTTGATCAGGTCAATGAGCCGGCGGCAATTTTGCTCTGCGTTCATTACTTCATCAGTGGCCTGGTCGGGAATGTCGCCATAGACACCATTGGTAAGCAGTGTCAGGCGGCTGAGCAAGGAGGTAAGAGGGCTGCGTAAGTCGTGACTGACCATACTCATAAACTCTTCCTTGAGGCGTTCCAGTTTCTTTTCCTCTGTTACATCATGAATCACACAGAAGAGTTGATCATCACGTGGGGACCAGTAGCTGGAATACAGGCAGTCGATAATGTCACCGTCTTTGGTCTTTAGCTGAACGTCCAATGATTGCATGCTTGAACTGGTCACTGCGCTGCTTATTCGTGCATCAATTTCTGCGCAAGCCTCCGGAGTTGCGATATCAATTATGGATTTGCCCAGCAATTCATCTGATTGGTATCCAAGCAGATTTTTGCAATAAGGATTGAGCTTTTGAAAAACCCCTTCTCGGCTTAGCGAGCAAATCATATCGGCGGCATTTTCAACGAGTGCAATCTCACGTCTTCTTGCTTCATCAATAGACTTGAGGACTTCATGCAAGAATTTATCCAATCGCGCTAATTCATCATCGCCTTCCAGTGGTGGCAACAGTTCTTGCCTGCTTGACAGTCGGCGCGTATTTTCCATCAGCTGTGTCATTGGTTTGCGTATGCTCACCACATATATTCGTGCCAGGACCACTGCGGCCGCTATGCTCGCTGCAGTCGCCAGCAGCAAACAATTCTTCAGCCAGGTGCGCCAGATTTCTTTTTCAGATTCGCTTTGCCGCCATTTTTGCAGTTCATATTCGTTGATTCTCCTGGTCACATTGATGTAGCTGCTCGCCACTTCGACGCCCTCAGCTTGCAGCTGCGCCTGAGCTTTGCGTGTATGGTAGCCACCCTCGTCGTGAAACTTTCTGAGAAGCCCGCTAAATTGCTCCGTAGATTTGTGCATTTCTGCGATGTTTTCAGACTGCTGTGGGTCTCTGGCAATCAAATTGCAAACAGTGTTTACTTGCCCTTTAACTGCATCCAGTCTCTTGCTCACAGTCTCTGTATCACCACTATTTTCAAGCTTGGAGGCCATGAGAACAGATTGGATTGCCTCGCCGGCAACAATTGCGATCACCTCTGATTGCCCGATTATTTCCTTGCGCCGATCTTCCTCTGCTGCTGCCTGCTTTTCGAACAGAAGCAGGATGATCATGGCGCTCATGAATAGGATCTGAAAGATAAGTGGAACCGCAACGAGGAGAAGTCCTCTGGTGTTCAAGTTCAAGCGAGAACGCAAGTTGCCGGCAGTGGATGGTGCGGGGAAATTCATAGCGTTTCACCGCCATCTGGTTTCTTCGTTTCGTCAGTCTCGCATTCCTTAGCGGCCGGAGTTTGTTCGTGAAAAGCTTTGATGCGAATCCAGAATCGACTGCCTAAGTTTTCTTCGCTTTCTATGCCAATCTTTCCGCCTTCGTATGCCTCTATGAGTTCTTTGACAATGGACAAGCCTAATCCGGTGCTCTTGATTGACTTGTGCGTGACGGTTTTTGATTGATAGAACTTTTCAAAGATCTTCTCGTGATCTTCTTCAGGAATTCCTGGTCCTTGATCTGCGACACTGAGTTCGACAAAATCAAACTGATTGGTTTCATTTTTCTCTATTGTTTTTATGGAAAGAGTTATCGTGCTTCCATCTGGTGAGAATTTGATCGCATTGGAAAGAAGATTTGTCATCACTTGTACGAGGCGTCGTTCTTCTGCCAGAATCGCCGCGTCAGTCTCCGGTCTGACAATCTTGATATTTGACTTGGCCGCAAATGCGTCCAGTAAGTCGATGGCGCGGTTGCAAACTGCAAGCGCGCTTACGCATGTGGTTTTTGCTCTAGCCGTGCCGGGTGCGGCTTTTTCCAAATCAAGAAGATCCTGAATCAATTCCATCAAGCTGTCGACATGTGATTTGGTTTGACTGACGAAGTCTGCGGCTTTTGCCTCGAGTTTTCCACGAGCACCGGAAAGAAGGAGGTCCAGACTATTCAATATGGCAGACAGCGGCACGTGAATGTCATGTCCAATCACTGTGACAAACCGCTGCTTTAATTTGTCCAGTGCTCGTTTTTGCGTGATATCGTGCGCTACGCAGTAAAACGTCTGCGTGTTCGGCGACCAGGTTACAGACCAGAGAGTGTCCTTTAAAGAGCCGTCTTTGCATCGAACGATATTCTCAATTTCGCCTGGTTCTTGAGTGTCGATGCGTCTGTCCAGTATTTCTCTGGTTTGAGCCTCAGAGGATGGTTCGATAATCGAGAATATCTGCTGTCCCAATAGTTCTTCCTGTGAATATTGCCAGACCTTTTGTGAAGCTGCACCGACGGCTGAAAATCGATAGCGCTTGTCGAATGAAGCAATTACATCGGCAGCATGATCGAGCACAGCTACTTCTTTGCGCCGGGCTTCAGCGAGAAGATCGGCCGCTTCATGGACGACATTATCGAAATGTGCGATTTCATCATTGCCTTCGATCGGTTTGATTAATGCATCGCCGGTCGCCAGGCGCGCGACATTGTTTTCCACTTTACCCAATCGCTCTACAAAATCTCTCGAGAAGAATTTGACCAATCCAACCGACGCTCCCACATTCAAAAGCAAAAGGAATAAAATTGAAGAAATGATCTTGACTGTTTCCTTTTGCCTCTCAATTGGTCCGGAGGCTCTAATTTCCAGCTCGAGTTTCAAGAGCCGTCTCTGAAGCGGACCTAGATCGATGAAGAGCAGATAGGAATCGGTGCGATAGTATTTAGCTCGATCTTTTCTAGCGATTCTGGGGTCGGCGGCAGTCCTTGCCATCAATTTGTACAATTTCTCGCAACGTTCGCAGAGTTCTTGCGAGTCTTTGACGCAGTCTTGCAATTCCACCTGATCGCTGGCGAATCCTTTGAGCGATTCTCGGAATTTCTTTGATCCGTCGATGATGATTTGCATCCCGTCGTCATAGTTGACCTTGCGGCGGTCGGCTTCCATGATTGCCGACAAACTCATAACGACGGCATTGTTCAGCTCGTCCATGGCCATGAGGACTCTCTGTGCCTCGGCGATTTTATTGGTGGCGCGTTCAGCCTCTCTCAATTCGAAGCCAAGATAGGCGATGCTCGACAGAGCTAATACCAGGGGCACAAGCACCAACAAATAGCCCTTAGCGGTGGCGCTTAGTTTTGCCTCAAACATGCAGGGGCTTAGGACAGAAAGTTAGAGTTGAGAAACAACAAAACATTGGGCCAATCGATAAAAGTGGGAAAGTCAGGAATTACAGTCTAATGTACCAAAATAGCGGAACCAATTATCCCTCGGTAAGTGAAGCCGTATACCGAGTGGGTTGAAGACTGGGCCTTTGGCGCACAGGAGATAATCTGTTTTGTGCAGAAGCGTTGCGGACCCTGTAAAATAGTCTGCTCAATTGCGAATCGGGCGCGCAACATACTATTGCGACAGAGTTGCCGCACGACGCGTGTTCTGGATCAGTTGTGACGTTTTAGTTTGCTGACATCTGAGGGCTGCCATGAAGAATATCTCCACTTGTATATGGATGGACAATCAAGCAGAGGAAATGCTGGCGTTCTACCAAACCGTTTTCAAAAACGTGCAGAAGTTGCGTTCGACCAATTACAGTCAGGCCAGTTCAGCCATGAGCGGACAGCCGGCCGGAAGTCTGATGACTCTCGAATTTGAGATTGAAGGGCAAGAGTTTATGGTGCTGAATGGCGGTCCGATTTTCAAACCGAACCCCTCTATTTCTTTCTACATTGCCTGCAAAACCGTTGCCGAGGTTGATGAAACTTTCAAGCGACTTTCCGAAGACGGCGAGGTCCTCATGCCTCTGGACAAATATCCCTTCAGTGAAAGATTTGGCTGGCTTAACGACAAATTCGGTGTTTCCTGGCGCGTGAACTTGGCTGTTGACTCTTTGCAAAAAATCACGGCTTCATTAATGTTCTGTGGTGCCAATGAGGGAAGAGCTGAAGAAGCGATGAAGCTTTATACTTCCATCTTCAAGAACTCGAAAATCGTTCAGACTCACAGATTTGAGGAAGGGCAGGGCGGCACTGTAGGACACGTGAAGCACGGCGTGTTTGATCTGGACGGCGAGCAGTTCATAGCTTTCGATGCCCCCGGGAATCATGCATTCAACTTCAATGAAGGCGTTTCATTTATTGTCAATTGCAAGACGCAAGAAGAAATCAATGACTTTTGGTCGAAGCTTACCGAAGGCGGCAGGCCCAGCCAATGCGGTTGGTTGTCCGATAAATTCGGCGTCAGTTGGCAGATCGTTCCGACTGTTCTTGTCGATATGCTTCAAGAAAAGGAGCCCGCCCGATATGAGAACGTCATGAATGCTTTGATGCAGATGACGAAACTGGACATCGATGCTTTGAAGGCTGCTTACGCCAAATAAAATAATTAAAGGCGATCATGCAGCTGCGATCGCTTCTATGACTACTCTAGCGTGGCGAGGGAGCTCAGCTACGACTACGGCCGTGCGAGCCGGAGGGTTTACCGGAAATGCTTCATTGATGGCTTCATTTATTGCCGGAAAGTCTTCCGTGTGAACGAGGAAGATTGTTATCTTCAAAACGCGCATTAAATTCATGCCGGAGCTTTCCAGAATGGTTTGCAGATTCTCAAGGACCTGCCGCGCTTGCGGCCCTGCTTCGGTGGAAGGAAATTCAAATGTCTTTGGAATGAAGCCCTGGACGCACGAAATATTGGCTATGCCATTATGGATGGTGACATGTGAAAATATTGGCAGTGGCTTTGTGACTTTGTCGCAGACTAGATGTTCCATAATATTCTAATTCTCAAAGATAAGTGAATAATGGAGTATCTCATACGATAACTGCGGCGATGCATTCGATTACGCACTTGGCGTGTCGAGGCAATTCGGCAACTGCTATCGAGCTTCTTGCCGGAGAGTGATCCGGAAAAGCTTCATTGATCGCATCATTGATTTTTGGAAAATCTTCCGTGTTGACCATGAACATCGTGATCTTCAGCACGTGTCTGAGATCTGTTCCCGCGCTTTGCAGGATCGCTTTCATGTTCTTCAGAACTTGCCGAGCTTGATCGCCCGGGTCATCGGATGGAAATTCGAAGGTGCCGGGAATGAAACCTTGAGTCCCCGAGATGTAGGCAATGCCGTTGTGAACGGTGGCATGAGTGTAAATGGGAAGAGGCTTGGTGACTTTGTCGCAAACAATATGTTGCACCACACAGTCATTCGTTGTAGTCATTCAAAATCTCCAAATAAACTCATGCCACCATTTTAGATGCCGGTGCATTGGCAACGCAGCCCATGGCACCGCACTCTTGCGAGACGGGCTGGCAAGAGTGCGGCTGAGACTCTATTTCTTGCGAGCCAACGTTCCTTTGATGATGCCGTGTGGCTCACTGGTGTTCACGAAGACTTCGTTCTTATTCTCCATGCCGAACGGCTCGAGATTGAACGGCAGTCGGTGCAAGTTCGGCAGAGTCAGTGAGATCTCTTCAATATCGCTAACGGCTGCAAGAACAGCATCGCCCATTGCGAAGAGAGTCTGCTGTGCGGCCAGGCTGTGATGATGGGCAAAAGTTTCCAGCATGATCTTGCGAGCCTTTTCATAGCCTCCGTTGAAGTCGCAGGATGCGTTTTTCCACTTCCATAAGGCTTCTACCTTGGTGCCGAAAATTCTGTCATGTGTGTCTTTGAGTGTGGTGTAAGAGTCTTTGATGTGACCGGCGAATTCTGAATTCGTAATCTTCGCGACGTTGAGATTTTCAATGCCGGAAACAATGCTTGTCTCCTTGCGAGTCATGTGAATATGCGTGTAGCGGAGATCTGTCCCCGCTTTGACGAATGAAGTCGGATGCAGCCCGCCTTCAATCGGAATCTGACTCCAAACTTCTTCGGAGATTCTTATGTTTACGTCGTCTACATGCTTGTAGTCATCCAAATAATGCTTAGCCAGAGCCAGCCCGTACTCTTCAATGCTTTTCAGCTCGTTTCTTGCGGCAATCACATAGACAGTATTCTTCTGAGAGTCTGTAGCGACGATTTTGCTGTTGTCGCCTTCGTAGTAGCAGCTTGCAAACTCGGGACCGGCCAGTTCGGATTCGACGGTAATCTCTTTCCAAGTAGGTACTTTACCGGAGCGATTAATCTTCGTCAGGCGCACCAGGCTTTTGCCGTAAGAGTCCTTGACAAGGGTGCTCACGAATGTTTTTTCCTTTGTCGTACTGACGCTCATCGATTCTTCCTCCAGCCGGATAGTTAATACGCAAAATCAACGGGACTCCGCCGCTCTTGCTTGCCGAAGCGGACCAAGACGGTACAATGATTACTCATTGGTTGCCAATCTTCCCGCTATCATCGACGCTGTGTCAAGCGCATAAGCGGACTATTTCGGGATTTAATCAAAGCGGAGTCGTTATGCCACAACCGGAGACGATCGATAAGGCGCCTGCATTTGGACTGACGATGCGGGTAAACATACAAAGCGACGAAGCAGCCTTTCACGATCACCTTACATCGTTGATGATGCGCGGATCCAGTTTTCCAGGTTTTTTGAATGCAGAAATTACACCGCATGTCTTTACTGGTGGTTCTGAGTGGGTAGTTGTTCATCGATTCCGTACCGCAGACCATGCGCATGCCTGGTTTGTCTCGGACGAGCGCAAACAAATCATAGATAAGTTGCCGATGGAGCGCACTGTTCATGAAGAGGTGGCGCCCCACACTGTCGGTGGTACGGTCACTGCTTCCATTACCAGCACCGTGAGGGCAGGTATGGAAAAGGATTACTATGACTGGCTGCATCGCATTCAAACTGCCCAATCGATGTTTCCCGGATACGAAGGCACCTATTTCCAGCCGCCCACCACAGGAACTCCTGGCGAATGGCTGACTCTATTGCGCTTTAGTACACCCGAGAGCTTCGACAATTGGTTCAATTCCAAAGAACGCAGCGAATTGCTCTCTGAATCGAAGAAGGTTATTGAGTCTGAAAGTATTCAACGTCTGACCAGCTCTTTTCCCGGTTGGCTGCCATCCGATCCGGACACTAGAGAGGAGCCTGCAAACTACAAAGGCGCCATGCTGGTGCTTTTAGGCATTCAACCGATTGTTCTTTTGCAAATAAAATATCTGGCACCGCACGTAGCTTTCTTGCCGCCTGCGTTTGCCACTCTGCTTCTAAATGCGACGGGGATCTCGCTGATCACCTGGGTTTGCATGCCGGTGTTTACGAAGGTTTTTTATAAATGGTTGTTGCCGAAGGGACCAGGCAAGAAGAAAACCGAAGCACTGGGTATCGTGTTCATTTTTGTGCTTTATATTTTGGAAACTCTTCTTTTGTCCAATCTGCCGTAGAGCAAGAAGAAAAGTTCGCCGGCAATTCTGACTGAAAAGGTTTTGCCTTGCCGATCACTCTGGATCATCTCTTGTAGGCGGCCGGCTGCCCTTTGCCGCCTTTTCCCTTCTCATCTCTAGATTTCCTTGCCTTTTCATGAACGTCTCCGCTGGTGATGACACCGATCACGAGCATGGGCAAACTTGCATACAAAACCGGTGTCCAGCCCGTAAATGAAAGGGTTTCGGGCATGAGGACGGCTAAGTATTTGAGACCGACCGCCGGCAGTATCCAAAATCCCAAAAGCCAGGCAGGAATGAGGATAACCAGTGCCAATCCCAGTGTTCCAACCGCCAGCATGGCGCTGATTGCAATTGCGAGCACTTCAACGATCATTGCCACAATGACGAATACCAGTCCAGCTACGGCTGCATGAACAAAGGTGCCGTGAAACGTTACACCGGGAATTTCTGGAAAAACGAAGTAAAAGGCGCTTGCTATCAGCAGCAAGCGGATTAGGAATCGCGTCATTTGGCTAAAAGTCCCCATCTGCATCAAGCGAATGCTCGCCTTTGAACGGCAATAGGGAGCCTCTATATCCAGTATGCATGATCAGCATGAAAAACGGGGTTAATACTTGGGCGCGCGAAACTCCCTGAATTGGAAAATATTGCCTGTTCGAGAGACGTTGATCCCGTTGAATAGGCGCTTTATCACGAAAATATTGACATCAAGTTGATACGTATCTACACTTAAATTTGTGGAGGACAGGACAATTCCGACAGACAAAAGAGCGATAACTTTTTACGCCGATCCTGAAATCGAAACCTGGTACGAATCGCTGCCCAGCAGTGTGCGAAGCCGGACAATCAATGAATTGCTGAAGAAGGCGATTGCGGTGGCAGACAAGAAAGAAGTGTCTGTTGAGAAAGTGGAAAAGCATGATGCTGTTCTAAAAGAGTTGATTGAAATTGTCAACATGCTCTCGCACGAACAAATTGCTCTATGCGAGCAAAAGCACAAAGACCCAGAAGCTAAAACTTTGAAGAAACGACTTAAGAATGCCCTCGAGGATTTGGAGCAGCTCTAAAGCACTGTCGTCCATCGCGTTTTCTAGAAAGCAAGTTTCGCATTACTAATTTCGATTACCAAAATCAAACACTAGAAATGAGAGAGCAGAATGAAAGTTCTACTCATCGGTCTTGCCCTTGTTGCCTCTGTGCACGATGGAGATACCTTGAGGTTGTCGGATGGACGCACTATTCGGTTGGAAGGAATCGACGCTCCTGAGATTGCCCAGCCGTATGGAATTGAATCACGCAATCTTTTGAGAAAGTTGACCAACAAGAAAAGAATCCGCATCGAGACATACGGAAAGGACAGATACGGCCGCACAATTGGCGAAATATTCGTCGGACGAAAGTCAGTAAACCACCTGATGGTTAGCCGTGGAGCCGCATGGTGGTATCAGTCCTTTGCGCCTACCGACAACAAACTGCGTCGCTTTGAGCAATCGGCGCGCAAGAAAAGGATTGGTCTTTGGAATTCTAACAGTGTCGTGCCGCCGTGGGATTGGCGAAAGCTGAGCGACCGGCGCGCAAAGCTTGCAGCCGAATCGCAGTCTAGGTGAGCCGACCTATCTCATTCCTGCCTCTTCTCGCTGTGACTCTGTCGGTTTTTTATTAGGATCATCCGTCATTGGTGTAAGCGCTTCCTCGAGATCGAGGGCGGGATTACGCTTGAAAAAGGAATCCGGCATGATTTTGAATCCCATTGTTGTCGAAGGCATCACCGGCCAGTCTTCAACACGCGGAACATGAGTGACGCCTACGGTGTACCAGACCACCAGATCTTCATTGTCGATGGATTCTTCGCCTACCCATTCCGGCAGACCCTGCCCACCGGTGCTCGATGTTGGATAGTCACCGGCAGCATACATTTCATCGGGTTTGTATTGAGTGGTCCAAAAATGATGTCTGAGAAACCCTGCCCTCTTTCGGTTGTATGAATCCGGATGGCTGTAGGGATAGGCGTTGGAACCTGGAGCGATCACATAACCAGGGGGATGTCCGAGATAACGGGGTGAATTTTTGTTGACCACTTTCCAGCATCTGTCCTGAACTTCATTGAGATCTCTGGCCGCGTCTTCCTCTCGCAAAAACAAAGTGCGCTCCATAGCGAAGGTATTTTGTTCCAGGTGTCCACGGCTTTCGCCGAGCGGTCTTACGTTTAATTCGTATAGACTGTTTTTGACACCATCGACATCGAAGTCCAGGCGGAAGCAGAAGAAATGTTGATGGTTGATACCAACAATGTTTGGCGCCAACAGTGTGCCATAACGTTCCGCTCCTTTCGGAATAATGACGCCTTCTTCGTTTGGCTCTTGTGAGCAAACCTGGCAATCCTTTAAAGAAACGCCCTGGGTAAGCACGTCTCCATTCAGTGTGGTCTTCACATCGATCGAACCATCCTGGTTGAAGATCCATTGAGTGAAATAGTCATAATTGCCCAGAGTGAACATGTGGGCAATTACAAGCTGGCGACTTCTGCGTGTGGATGTGCGGTTGGCATCATCATCGTGGTGCTCCCACAATATGCCGCCATCTTGTTCCCAAATTGCCAGAGCGCCTGGTTTCATTTGTACTTTACCAACGCTGTCCGCGTATGGCTCTTCGATTATTTTTGCGTAGCTGGGCACTTCGTGACCGGGGCGAAGTGTTGTCGTCAGTCGTCCAAGACCATATTCACCTTCATCTATTGGCGAGCGCCATGCCCAATCCAATCCGGGTGCACCGTATGGAACTGAGACTTCAGATACATTGGCGCGGTGCAAAACTGTGCGAATTTTGCCGTCGTCATTGTAGTCGATGCAATGAAGAACCAGACCTTCGCGAGAGTCCAGTTCGTAGTGGAAGCGCCATTTTTGCCAGTTGACTTCATGCCCGTCAATCGTGAAGGACGCTCCGTCCGGTTGCGTTGTGACCAGCGGTTTTGCCGGGGTGCGCAATTTCCCAACATTTTGTGCGTCGAAATAGTTGGACGTAATTCCAGCCAGAGGAACTATGTCTTTGCTGTCACGCACAGCCACTTTCTTCTTCGTCAAATTGATGACTGCCGACAATCCTTCAATCGGTTCGCCGAATGAATTGTTGCCGACAACCCTGTAATACGGATACGCTCTCAGCAATCTATCCTTATCCGGATTACTGATGAATACGGGGTTGCCGACCACGAACATTTCCATGTGAATGTTCGTCATGTCTTTGATACCGCGCCGCTCAAGCCCATGCATCCAGGCAGGATCTTTTGTAAGCAAATCAATGCCTACAGGAGTGTCTTCTTCAAGTTGCATCGGTTGCTGACCTTTTTGATGCTTATCGGAGACTATCTTCATGTTGTTGAGATCGCAGACAATTTCGTGAGTTTCATTGTTGTCGATGTTGTAGAGCACAGCAATCGATTCGCGGGCGATTGGCATGCCGGCTTTGAAGGCGAGAACTGTTTGCTTGGAGGGTTCCTGTGATGTCAGAGATACAAGCGAGACGCGATTGCCAAACTTTCCTTCTGCCTTGAGCAAACTGACAGAGGCCTGGAGTTCTCCTTTTGTCAGTGGATCAAGCGGATGAAGAACAGAGTCGGCCGGGCGTAAGATGGCTGACTTAGCACTTTTCGTTGACCCCTCCAGGTCTTTCTTCGCCTCCTTGCTCTGGAGCTTCTCTAATTTCTTTTCTGCCTGGTTGGACGATTTTTTCGACGACGAAGCTGCTCGCGCGGGAAGATCAAAGTTGTTGATGCCGGCACCCAGCAAAAAGACTGAGAGCGCTATGCCGGTGGTGCGGCTGAAACTTTTGCGCATGGGTGGATTTCCTTGATTGATAGACCGTGATTGAAAAGGAGTGATTAACGTGGATTCCAAGTGTCGGGCGCTTGCTTGCAATGGTGAAAATCCAAGATATCACACGACCGCCTGATCGCACCGTCCTCACACCTTCCTCACACTTAAGTGTCAAGGTGGATGGAAAGGGAGGCAAGGTCATGAGGTTCGAAAAGTACAAAATGTTTTTGTCGGCGGCTCGCAATGCAGCTCCGGAGCAGCGGGAAGTGTTTTACCAGCGAGCCTTTCAATCTGCTGAGGAGGCGCATGGTACGAATAGTCCGGAGGTCATTGCCGTGCTGCTTGCCATGAGCAGTCATCTCAAGGAGCAGGAGAGTCACGCCGAAGCCGCAGCCTGTCAGGAGCGCGCCCGGGACATGTTTCGCGCCCCTTAGAAGGGAAAAGGGCGCAAAGTGGAGTTCTTTCGACCTGGTTTGCCGCCGTAAATTGCGTATACTAAGGCTCCTGTGAATTCGGAGTATTCGTATGACAAAACGGTGGACTCTCGACAGTAAGATTGCTTTGATTACCGGCGCGTCCAAGGGTATCGGGCTGGCATGCGTGATGGAATTTTTGGACCTGGGCGCCGAAGTGATTATGGTGGCGCGGGGACTCGATTCGCTTAAGAAGGCGTGCGAGAGCAAGGCGCAGTCGGGAAAACTTCATATGATCGCTGCTGACGTAACGTCTGATCAGGGGCGCCATGAAATTTTCAAGCTTGTGGAGAAACTGGGACGGCTGGATATTCTTGTTAATAATGTCGGCACAAACGTGCGAAAGAAATTCATGGACGCCACGGCTGAAGAGCTGGATCTTATCCTGGACACCAATTTGAATTCAGCATTGGCAATGTGTCGTGATGCGCATCCGTGGCTTGTGAAGGGAACAGATGCCAACGTCGTTTTCATTACGTCTATTGCCGGGATGGGAACCGTCGGGTCCGGTTTGATGTATGGAGCGACCAAAGCGGCGCTCAACCAGGCTACTCGCGCGCTGGCGCAGGAGTGGGTGCCCGACAAAATTCGCGTCAATTCCGTCGCCCCTGGATATATAGAAACGCCGCTCACAGAAGCACTGCTCAGCCGCGCCCATGTGCGTGAGGCGATTGAAAAAAGTACGATGCTCAGGCGCGTCGGTCAGCCGGAAGAGGTTTCTGCCGCCGTAGCTTTTCTTGCCATGCCGATTTCCTCATACATTACCGGACAGGTTCTTGTTGTTGATGGTGGCACCTCGACTCAATTTTTGAATGTCCAGGAATTGCTCTCAATAGTTTAGAGTTTCACCACAGTCTGAATCATAATCACCTCCGTCTTTGCCTGTTGGCTTTATGAACGGCTTTCCATTTCGCTTTTTCGGCTTCCGCTGCAAAGCGGTCGGTTTTTCTAGTTTCGTATGCAGCTTCTCTCTCCAGTTTTTTCCAGCTCGAGTATTTGCTTTCATCCAGAGTTTCTCTGACCACGCATCCGGGTTCGCTCTGATGCTTGCAGTCACGAAAACGGCATTCGGCAGCCAGTTGTATAACTTCGCTAAATACCGAATTTATACCTTCCTCCGCGTCTGCTAATGCGAATTCGCGCATCCCCGGCGTATCGATGATTGATGTTCCATCGGGAAGTTGAATCAGCAATCTTCTAGTTGTCGTGTGCCTGCCCTTTTGAATCTGCGTGCTTATTGTGCTTACTGCAAGCCGTTCTTCCTGCAATAATGCATTGATAAGCGTGGATTTTCCGACTCCGCTCGAGCCGACAAATGCAATTGTTCGATCCGGACCCAGGAATGGAAGCAGTGCTTCTATCCCGTTGCCGTCGAGCGCCGAAAGAGCGATCACTGGAAAGCCTTCGGCAATTGATCTGGTAGCGTGAATGAATGGAAGAGGATCATCCACCAGATCGGTTTTGGTGAGCGCGACGGCGCAAGGAACATTGAAACCAGCCGCTGCCACCAGATAGCGCTCCAGTCTGCGCACGTTGAAGTCTCTATTGACTGCAGCCGTTATAAACAACGTGTCGAGATTTGCCGCTATTGGTTGCAAATCGCAACTGCCGTAGATTGCCCGGCGCGCAAATAAGTTTTGGCGTGGCAGCAGTCGATGAATTAAAGCAAAACCCAATTCATCGCTGTTTTCATTTGCTGATCCTTGCACTGCGACATAATCGCCGACGATTGGAAAGTCGGATGCGACTTGCGCAGAATATCGAAACGCGCCTGTAATCTCGGCACGCACTTCATTACTGTGCGTGGCTACCAGATAGGAACCACGATCTTGCGAGACTATACGCCCGCATTGAAACGGCGGCTCAACGAGAGCCGCAATATTTTTTGGCAACATTGACCTGTACCTTTATTTGCTGGGTGACGTGCAAATGAAGGATACGAGCGTCAATTCACAAAGCGCAAAAAAATGCTCTACTAGCGAGTCCAAATGGAAGCGCAACGGAAGACGGCATCGTATCCGTGTGTAGCAATGACATTCTCCATGTGGCGCCTCCTTTCGCGTTAGCGATTGATAACTAAGACGCCAATATATAACGAGTCGCCAACTCATGTCAAGGTCTCGTTTCATTGTTTTTTCACATCCCCTGTAAAATAGTTGACGGTTCCCCTTTGTGAGTTTGGCCAGATTTGAACATCGTTCTTTCCACACGTTCTTTAACCGGCTCACTATCGAGCTGCTTCGTCATGTTTGTGGCGTCGGCAATTCTCATCTCGGTGATGCCTTCGCCTTGCTTTGCCCTCTCGGACGATGATCGGACGGAGGACTTGCCTGTGCCGGTGAAGCCGAAGGTAAAATCTGTCAGCGTCTATGGCGACAAATATTTGAAATCCGTCGAAGCGCAAATTGTGGCGCTTGCGAAGAAGAATAATTTAGATTGGACTGAGAAAAAAGAAGATCGAATCAACCAAGAGCTGAAGAGAATGTTTGACAATGAAACACAACCTCATGCTCTTGCAACTCTGGCTATTTGGGCGTGGATGAACCGAGAAGATAATCCTCTGGTTCGCAGGCTCTATCACTATGACAGAATTATTGAAAGTGCTTTCTATCAGGCCATGTTTCGCATCTCGGACATTGGCGGAGAAGACGCTGGTCCTGCGCTGATGCGAATCATGCATCAGGTCAATATGAACAAAGATGCCATGGATAAACTGCGCGAGTGCCTGGACAGTGTCACCAAGGATGGTTTTAAGAGTGAGTCACGCGTCTGCGTAACTTTTAGTGATGAACATCTCAATGAACTTCCCGCTCCTGAGGATGTAGCGCAATTTGTGGTGCCTTTGCGTGAAACGCTCTGGCATTTGTGGAAGTCGCCGACCTTCATTGCCTCTGAGATTCATGCGCGGGCTAAATTTTCGGTTGACGAAACCCTGACTATTTCCGGGCTCAGTGTTGGCGTCGTTACAAAAAATGCTCCCAAATCGATAATGAGCATGAAAGGTGAATACGCAAAAAACGCCATCAAAGGACTGAAGCGCCTGAGAATAACGCAGCCTTTGCCGATGTTTACAAAAGCAACCGATGTGATTGTCGATTTTTATGGTCCGTGATCGCGGACTGCTTTTTGAGACAAATCAATGACATAGATCAAACTTGGACCGGTTCCAAATGCGTCCTTCAATTCTTTTGCAAGCTTGCCGCCATTGTGCTCGATAAGCCTCTTTGATGGCGAATTCTCCGGATTGCAGCTTACATAAATCGACTTTATTCCTCTTTCCAGGAAGAAGGCGCCTGCCAGTTGCCAGGCCAGTGAGGCGGCGCGCACTCCGTATCCTTTGTTGAGCAACCTCGGCCTTATAGCTACGCCTACGTGTCCGCCAAATTCCTCAATCACTTCTCTGTCACCGGCAAAGCGCAGCGATACGGAGCCGAGATAGCGCTCATCATCAACGAGCCAGAGAAGGGCGTGCTCGGTCACAGTGAATTCCTTTCCGTCAGGCATGGCGACGATTCGAGGAGACTCGTCGTTGATCTTACTTAGATACTGATCTGGATTTTGAGATATCTCTTCTGCCGATTCATCTGCAAAGGAGCCCAGCGCCATGTTGCAGAAAGTGCCTTCAGCCAGCCCTTCCAGATAGGAGGCTATGAACTCCCGGCACGGTTTTACTAATCTGATTGCCATCAGCTTATCCTTGCTGCAGCTTGTCTTGTGCATCCCAAAAGCGTACTTTATTCTCCACTGTGGTAAAGGTCGTCGATTGCATTCGATCGACGTACAGTATTCCATTTAGATGATCGATTTCATGTTGAAGGATGCGCGCATACCAACCGGTCGCTTTGATCGAAACCTCGTCCCCGTTTTCGTTGAGCGCGCTTACACTCACTGATCTAAAACGAGATGTATTGGCGGCATAGCCGACCACACTCAGGCAGCCTTCAAAGAAATCGGTTTTTTCCTCACCCTCCGGTTGAATTATCGGGTTGATCAAAACATGAAAGGGCACCGGATACCTTTCGCGCGCATCCAGTTCTTCCGCGCTCATTTTTGTTTTTTCACCGGCTTCATCTTCAATCACCGCAAGCTTAATAGACTCTCCGATCTGCGGCGCCGCCAGACCAACTCCGGGAGCTGCTCTCATTGTCTCGCGCATCAGTTCGATAAGCTCCTGAATGTCTTGAGATTTGATCTCCTCTCGCGTTAATTCCCGCGCTACAGCACGCAGTACTGGATGTCCGGTTTGAACTATCGGTAGTGGCATTGGGGTCCCTGCTTGTGCTGTATCTCTTTGAGTTCACGCATATTAATTGTCCATGCAAAAATTTTACCAGTCCGCCTGGGAGGCTTGACAATGTCTGGTTAAACAGGATAATGGAAGGTATGGACAAATTATTTACACTGAGTCGCGAACAAATGAACGGCACCGTATTACGGGGCTCGGAGTGACGCATGTGTGAATAACTGATCGATAGCATCTGCAGTCATTTAGCGAGCCCTTTCAATCCGAGAGGGCTTTTTAGTTTATCTATATAGGAAGTTGGGGAATGGAGAGATGGCTGAGTGGTTTAAAGCGGCGGCTTGCTAAGGCGTAGACGAGTTATGCTCGTCCGTGGGTTCGAATCCCACTCTCTCCGAAAAACAATGAATCGAACGATAAGTACAGATAAGTGAGACAACCAGAGGATAGGGTCATGGAGATTTTCAACCCAAAAGACAAACCATACGACATCATGCGTACTGAAGGCTTGGTTCCCGTCAAGATGTGGACCCGCGGCGTGCAGTTAGAAGAGGAAGCGCGCAAGCAGCTCAGTAATATAACCAAGATGCCGTTTGTGTTTAAATGGGTCGCAGCCATGCCCGATTGCCACTGGGGCATGGGCGCCACCGTCGGCAGTGTTATCCCGACCAAGAAAGCGATTATTCCGGCTGGCGTCGGAGTCGACATTGGTTGCGGTATGGTTGCTGCGCGAACGAGCTTGCGCGCCTGCGATCTTCCGGACGATCTGGCTTCAATCAGACACGCGATCGAAGCCGCTGTGCCACACGGTAGAACCGACAATGGCGGTCCTAACGACAGGGGCGCCTGGAAAGACGCGCCTAAATCGGTGGAAGATGCCTGGTCGGCACTTTCCGCTGGGCACAAGACGATCGTGGAGAAACATCCCAAGCTGGCGAGATCCAACACTCTCACGCATCTTGGCTCGCTCGGCACTGGAAACCATTTCATCGAGATTTGCGTCGACGAAGATGAAGCCGTATGGATCATGCTTCATTCCGGCTCCAGAGGAGTAGGAAATGCAATCGGTAAGTACTTCATTGAATTGGCAAAGAAGGATATGGAGACCTGGTGCATCAATGTGCCCGATCAAGATCTGGCTTATTTGCCCGAGGGTACCGACAATTTCAACGAGTATTGGAAGGCGTTGATGTGGGCGCAAAAATTTGCGCAAACCAACAGAGACGTCATGCTCAACTCGGTAATTGCCGCGCTGCGCAAGTGCAAGTTGCCCAATTTCGAGATTACATCCGAGGTCGTCAATTGCCACCACAACTACGCCGCCCTCGAGCATCACTATGGTGAAAACATCTATGTGACGAGAAAAGGCGCAGTCAGGGCACGAGAAGGCGACCTGGGTATCATCCCGGGATCGATGGGCACCCGCTCTTACATCGTCAGAGGTAAGGGTAATCCGGAGAGCTTCGACAGTTGCTCGCATGGAGCCGGGCGGGCGATGTCTCGCGGTGAGGCAAAGAAGAAATTCTCGCTTGCCGATCACGAGAAAGCTACTGCTGGAGTGGAGTGCCGGAAGGATGTGGATGTCATCGATGAAACTCCGATGGCCTACAAATCAATCGACGCCGTGATGGAAGCTCAAAAGGATCTTGTCGACATTGTTCATAACTTGAAGCAGGTTGTTTGCGTCAAGGGATAAACAGGTCGGTAATTCGGCAATAACAAATGGCTGCCCGGTATGTGATCGGTGAGGCACCGCTTTTGGTGCTTCACAATCACTGCTGGCAATATACAAACTTGGAGGTGTGTCATGAAAATGTACATTCTGATTCGCAATGGTGTTCCTTTGGGATTTGCGCTGGCCGCAGCTTCGCACAGCTCTCTTGGTCTAACCTTTGACAATTGCCGGATCGCAAATGTTGCCCGTTCCAGCTAGATGAAGTTTGTCTATTCATGAACTTTTCCATTGTCTTTGGCGTAGAATTTGGGGGGACCAAATCAATTGTTTATTGCCAAACGCGCTTAGCCATGGAACACGATTACGGTGACGACACCCGACAAAGCTAACGAAAATACTCCACCAGAGGAATCCATCGCAGAGATTCCTCCTGTGGAAGGCGATCATCAAAAACCGGTTGAGGAAGCCAGTAAGAAGAAGTTGGCAATTGAGCTATTTCTGATCAGCTTCGTCTCCCTCTATTTGGAGTTGTTGGTAATTCGTTGGCTCTCGGGTGAGGTGCGATTTTTCACGGTATTTCGAACCTTCCCGCTGGTGGCCTGTTTTGTAGGCCTGGGTCTGGGCTGCGCCCTGGCCAACAAAAAACTGTTTCGCATGTGCGGGATTGCACTTTTAGCCACTGTTGCGTTTGCCAAAGTGCTGGCCATAACCGGCCTCAGATTTCGCATGTTTCCCTCCGTGGGAATCTACTCGTGGCAGGAAATGGCGGCGATTAATCTGCCGGAAATCTTACTGTGTGCGACTTGTGTGCTACTGATGCTGGCAGGACCTTTTGCGGCAATGACTTGCATCGGCGCAAAATTGGGAGAGCTCTTTAATCGATTCAGACCGTTGACCGCATATTCAATCGATGTCGCTGGTGCCATCGCCGGCAGTATCGTCTTTGCACTCGTTTCCTTTTGGGGCTTGCATCCATGGGCACTCCTGATTCCGGCGTTTGTCGTACTTTGTTACTTTATGCAGCGTGACAGAGTCAATCTTTTTCTCAGTGTAATTCCACTCATTGCAGCGGTAGTTATTCTCTGGTTGCCAGTTGATCCACCGTCCACTGAAACCTACTGGTCGCCTTATCAACAGCTGACTCTGCATCCTTTCAGAGAGTATTTCCCTGCCGATTGGAGCGCCAAAGACGTCAGGGGGCTTTGGATTACTCAAGATCCTGCCAAGCAAGAGGCGGCTCTCAGCGTAATCGATCGTTGCTACGTTATGCTGCTCAATCATGGTCCATATCTTTCCTCGGTCGATCTTTCGCCGAAAGCGCTCGCCACTGTGGCGGAGAGCAAGCCATTCGGTTTTCGCCTGGGCATCGAATCGCGTCGCTATCAGTTGCCCTACAAGCTGAAAGCGCCAGGCGAGATTTTGATCGTCGGCTCCGGCACCGGTAATGATGTGGCTGCGGCATTGCGCAATGGCGCTCAGCACGTAGATGCGGTAGAGCTTGATCCGATCATTATCGATATTGGAAAGCGCAAGCATCCTGAGCATCCTTATGCAAACGAACGTGTGACAGTCGTCTGCGATGACGCTCGCCATTTTTTCAATGTCTGCGCGAAACGATACGACATGGTCATACTGGGCGGACTCAATTCACAAACGGTTGTTGGTCAGGGCTCGTCTGTACGTGTCGACACTTATGTGCACACTAAGGAGAGCATCGAGCGCGCTCTCAGTCTGCTTAAGCCGGACGGAATGCTGCTTCTTACCTCATATGACACCCTCGACTGGCTCGGAGAGAGAGTCTTTGCCACCATGCGGGCGGCGGCTGGTTATGACCCTCTCGTATTGTTTGACAATACGCCCAATACGACCATTTACTGGGATACGTTTGTTCTGGGCGCGAAGGTCAAGGAAGGCCAGCTGAAATCACCGGGTTTTCCATATCTAGAAAAGAAATTCGGCAAAAAGCTCGAGCGTGTCGTTACCGACGACTGGCCCTACATGTATGTGGCACCGGTTGATTTTGACGGGCCTTACTGGTTTGTTATGTCCATCGTTATGCTCATTGCTGCGATCTCCGGCTCGTCACTTGTTTTGCAGAAAAACAGCAAGCCCTTCTGGCAAATGTTCTTCCTTGGTGCAGCTTTCCTTCTTTTGGAACTGAAATCAATTGCCCAATTATCACTGCTTTTCGGCAGCACCTGGTTGACGTCTTCGATTGTTATTGACGTGATATTGCTGATGGTTTTGGCCGCTAACTTCATTGTTTCGAAATTCGGTCATTTACCAATGATGGGGCAGGGTAAGCTGTACCCACTTCTTTTCCTTTTGTTGGCCGGCAGCTTTTTTTCTCCCGGTGCAACTGTCCTGAGCGCGAGCCTGCCACCACTGCTATCAACAGTCAGCCTGACCCTGCTTTCGTTGCTGCCTCTGTTTGCTGCAAGTCTGATTTTCTCCAGCGCCTTCAAGAATGTTGCAAACCCGAGCCGGGCGCTTGCGTTCAATTTATTTGGAGCTGTGGTCGGCGGACTTTTGGAATATGCGTCGAACTACACAGGCATTAGATTTCTGGTTTTAATCGCAGCATTTTTGTACGGCATGTCTTGTCTTATGTATCTGCGTGGAAGCCGACTTCAAGCCAAAAGCTAATCTGCACCGATTGTGAAGGAAAGCGAACTATTGCATGTATCTTTGCACGCGCTCAGTTGTTCTTATATGAGGAATCATCGTATTTGCAGTGCTTGCTGCTCCTTTATTTGCCAGTGCCGATTCAGCAAGGCTCTTGTCGGTCGGTATAATCAACGCCTCTGTCTTTGTCAAGCCGCCTAATGTGGACTTTGCGGAATTAATTGCTTCTGCGACAGATACGCCATTTTTTCCGCAGTATCTTATGCCGAGTTGGGCCGCCACCGCTATTGCTCCAAGCTCAATTGAGGCCACCAGCCAATTGGGCGGATCAGTCTTCTTCTCTTCTCTGTTCCACGAACTTTTAACATCGGAGTATGTTTGGACCATTCTTTGTTGCACTGCGGTATCCATGCTTTCTGCACGCCCTGGTCCGTTTTGAGTTTGTGACTGGTCATAGCGAACTGGTACGATTGGCATCTCGGCTGGAGCGGACCTGACACTGCTTCCACTCTCGATAACAGCAAAGCGTCCTTTTGCCGGCATGTGCAGATCTGGAAAAAGTATTGGCGAGCTGCTCTGCTCCAGGGGCGTTTGCTCACCCGCATCAGGCGCGAGGCGTGTAACTAAAAACTGACCATTCTGCATACTCTGACACCAGAAAGTGATGAAATAACTTGTGATACCTTGGTGAATTTCAGGTTACCAGTGAAGTGTTATTTTTATGTGACTGAAGGTCCTGATGCTATATCAAAATCATCCCAGCAAGACTCAGCCTATCGCAGAATATGGGCTAAATTTGGGCACGAAGATAAGACAATCTTCGTAATTACCGCAAAATGAGCAGGCGATTTCTAAATTGAAAGATAGGCGCGTTGGCGTGCAATTTCACTAGTATTGAACCAGGGTACACTCGCCTGAGTGACCGGCTGCCAGCTTGCTGTTCAGCAACATCCTGATTTGCGGCAGTGCATTTTCTGCTGCCAGTTCTCCAGCTCTCATTGCTCTTTCTGCATCTTTCACGCTGCGCGAATAGAGCGGCATTGGAGAAAGTGAGGGGCATATTTCTACATCAGATGATTCGGACTGGTGGCTATCGATCTCAGCCAGGACTATGCTAAGCACTCGGTTGCCGAATGGTGTCACTCTTTGAAGAGTGGTTTGATTTATTTCTTGCAAAGCTTCATCAACGTTTACTGAAATGACGATGTCGGCTCGACTTTGCCGGGCTTGTACGGATGGAACATTGCAGCGCAGTGCGCCGTCGACCAAAAGTTTTCCGTCAATCGAGACTGGTTTCAGATAAAAAGGAATTGCCGAACTTGCCTCAAGAGCCCTGCCCAGATTCCCGTGTTCCAATGCATAGGCCTTGCCGTCTAGCAGGTTGGTAGCAACTGCAACAAAAGGAATCTCAGATTGTTCAATATTGCGACGGTATGGTGAAACATGATGGTCCACAAAAGAGGCGATTTTATTGGATGGGTGCAGTCCGATTAAATTGGTCTTCAAACCCATGGCCAGTTTTGTCGAGCGCACGAGCATCGACGTAGGAACCGTCATTAATTTGAGGGTATCGGAGACGGGTGTGTATGCTCTGAATAACGAGCGATCGCGAAACATTTGGTCCAATGTCTCAACGGAGACGCCAGCGGCGTACATGCCACCGACAATAGCTCCCATGCTGCTGCCGGCAATGAAGTCAATTGGTAGGTTCTCTCGTTCGAATACTTTTAGGACACCAATATGTGCCGCGCCTCGGATGCCGCCACCACCGAGTGCCAGTGCAATTGTCGGCCGAGTGTGGCGCAAGTGAACCGCGGATGGTGCAAAAGAGTATGTGACAGATGCTGACGACGTTGGTTGATACGCGAGCTGCGTCGTCGGCGCAGCAGTCGTTTGATCTGCAAGTTGATCCGCCGCCAGGGTTGGGGCGGTAAAACTCAACAATGCAATTAGAGAAGTAATTATTTCCAGATATTTTCGTTTGAACATCGTCCTATCCTCACTTCCTCCGATCGAGGCAACTGTCCTCTAGTCGAGGATCTTTTCTCGTTGAGGGCTCGATCGGCCCAGCCAGGAGAGAGCCGGGGTGCTCTCTCTGGCGGATGCCGACCGGAGAACTGGAAGAACTGCCAGAAACTCCAGGCGCTCCAGGTTGTGAAGCGTTACTTGGAGAGCGAGAAGAGGGCTTCTCTGACTTGGTCTTTAAACTGATCGCACTTTTGTTTGCCTTCGATCATATGCGTCCACTTAGTATGGTTGGCTTCCGCCACCAATTTGGCGAGCGCATCAAGTTTTGCTCCTGCAGTCTTCTCAATTTCCTTTTTAATCTTGTCTTTTACGACTTCTTTCCAGGCTTCGTCGGCCAGGCAGAGCAGCTTCTCTGGTGCGTTGCAGCATTCACTGTCGCCACCGTGACGAGCTGCTGTCTCTGCGCAGGCGTCGGGTCCCTTGGTTTGGTCGCATGAACTACTCATTAGTATCTCCTTGAATTTGACAATTAACTTAGCAGGTAGGACCGGTCTGTACTAAACATTGAATCATACCGGTCGGTCCTAATTCAAGGCCCTGGACGGAGATTTAATTGGCAGGCGCTTATATAGATATGTCAGTAAATGCCCGCAGGAGCCCCCTGTGAGCGAACAAACTTGATTTGTGGCACAATTAAGATATACTTAGGACAGAACGGTTCTAGAGTTGATATGCCCACAACGACAGACACCACAAGCGGCAGCCGGCAAAAGCTCATCGAGGCAACTATTGAGCTGATGTCTTCGCGCGGCTTCGAGGCGATGGGTATCAACAGCATTCTGGAAGCCGCCGGCGTCAGCAAAAGCAATTTCTACTATCACTTCAAATCAAAAGAAGATCTCTGTCTGGCTGCACTCGAGGCGATGACTGAGATGTTCTTTTCTAAGATGCTCGACCCAGTCCTATTAAATAGGTCATTGACTCCGCGCAAACGACTTGAGAAATTTTTGAAGGGCATGGCTGAAATGATTGAGGCTGAGTGCTGCAATAAGGGCTGCCCATTTGTGAACCTGGCGACCGAGACCAGCGATTTTATTCCTGCCTTCCGCGAGCGGATATCGCATTATTTCGAAAAGTACCAGCAGAGATTGGCGGAGTGCATTCAAGAAGGAATTCAGCTCGGCGAATTTCGCTCTGATGTTTCTGCAAAGCTGGCCGCGCAGGTTCTTTTAGCCAGCATGAATGGCACGATCGTTTTGGCGAAAGTGCACAAGCGACCGCAAGTTTTGAAAGAGAACATCAAATCCTTCCTGGCATTATTGGCACCGCCATAACCGTCTCCTGGCAACCAAAAAGCCAGCAGAAATGGTGGACGGTTGTACATTAAATGTAGAGGTCTTTGCCGCCGCAGGTGCCTATCCTATTTAGCTCTTGACCCTTCCGTGGTATATCAACTCAGTGCTGCACGGGCATCCCTGAGACTGGCTGCAGCGCAAAGTCTGGAAGTTTTGATGGGGCAAGGGATTCACGATTTCAAGCAAGGAATGAGCCATGGCGCCTGAACCAGGAGCGATGGGCAGCGCTGGGCCTGAACCCACCTCCAAAATCGGGCGCTATGAAGTCCTGGAAGAACTGGGGCGCGGCGGCATGGGTTTGGTCGTCAAGGCACGCAACCCCGATCTCAACAAACTGGTTGCAATTAAGGTTCTCAATTCCAGCCTGCTGATCGATCGGACCAGCCTTGAGCGTTTCAGAATTGAAGCAAAAGCCGGCAGCCAATTTTCGCACCCGCATCTGGTGTCAATCTTCGATTTCGGCGTCACCGATGACGGTAGTCCATACATGGTTATGGAATACATTCAGGGTGAAAGCCTTCAGGACAGATTGACCGCTGAAACAAAGATAGGCATCGATGTGATGTTAAAGATCTTCGAACAGTCGGCCAAAGCGCTGCAATACATACACAAGCAAGGCATCGTTCATCGCGATATAAAAGCCAGCAATATAATGCTGCAAAATATTGATGGTGATATCTACGCGAAGCTCGTTGATTTCGGAATCGCAAAAGTGTTGAGTGATGGCGAACCGGATCCGCAAAAGTTGACGAAAACTGGCAGCGTATTTGGCAGCCCTCCTTATATGAGCCCGGAGCAATGCCAGGGCAAAGTGGTGGATGCCAGATCTGACATTTACTCGCTGGGTTGCGTGATGTATGAGTGTTTGAGCGGTGTGCCACCGATCATGGGTGACAATGCTCTGCAAACAATCTTCGGACATGTTTCCACCATTCCTGAACCCCTTCAAGAAATGTCGAGCACGGATGCAACCGCATGTGCTACCGCCAGAATGATACATAGGTGCCTGGAAAAAGATCCGGCGGCGCGTTTTCAATCATGCGTAGAATTGATTACAGAACTGATCAGCATCAAAGGGCAGCGTGATGCGAAGCAGTACCAAAGTCACGAGATCGTTGGTGCTGAATCCACAGCACAGCCAGCTTCCACACCACAGCAGGGTAGGAGCAGCGCCGGAGTCATCTCTCAGATGCCGGCAAACAGGTGGAAGACAAATCCTGGTGTTGATGGTCCTGCTCAACCGCGTGTCGTTTCTCCGGCTCCACAACCAAAGGCGGTCGTGAAAAATCTCGCCGACACCACAGGCGGTGATACGCTGACGCCATTTAGTCAAGAGCAGCGTGATACTGGTGAGTTGAAAAATAAAGCTGAGCTCGCTGGAGAAAGCTGTGCGGAAAGTGAAAAGACGAAAAGTGGAGTGCTGGATCATGAGAAACTTACGATAGATACCGGAATTCCCTCCGCTTCCTCCGTAAATGCTGACGCGCTGCGCAACCTCACACAATCGCATATTTCGAATCAAGCCGGTTCCAAACTCCGCAGCGATACAGCCGCAGCCTCTCCTGCACCGTCACGATTTTCGCCTCCGGTGCTCGTAGTTGCACTGCTCGTAATTGTTGCCGTTGCGGGATACTGCTTATACTCCAATGTTACAAATGACGCGTCTGGAGACAGTCATCTCGTGAAGGCGAAAGAAAACTTCTTATATGGCAAATCACATTGGAATTTAGCTAAGCAAGAGTACTTGCTTGCTCTAGAGCAAGCAACTAAGAACAATGACGCTATCCGCTCCGCGCGCATTCGCAATTATCTCGGACAAATTTCAATTGGCGAATCGGATGGAAGAGCGGCCTTGCACTTTTCGGCTGCTCTAAAATTGCTAGAAGGAAAGCACGAGCAAGTAAAAGATGATTATATTACCGCCTTAATCGGACTTGCCGAGGCACAGACTCAGCAATCTGATTTCAAATCGGCGAATCAGACTCTGAAAAATGCTGCGGTGCAGGCGAGTAAGTGGGAACTCTCACCGGAAGTGAAGGGTGATCTTGCCTTCGCTCAGGCCATGCTGACGGCAAAGGCTAATAAGAAATTGAGCGAGGCCACAGATCTATATGAAGATGCTCTGCAGGAGTATGAAAAATCATCTACCGTGAGTATTGAGAAGAAAGCAGCGGCGTGGATGGAGAGCGCAAGACTTTTCACCGCTCTTCATATGAAAGATCGAGCCGCACGGCATGCACAAAAAGCGCTGGACATCGCTTCTTCAATTAAAGATGAGATTGACAGAACAGAACTGATAAGAGAAGCAAGCGATTTTGTGCAAGCCAATGCAGCAGCCTCAGTTTTGGCTCCCACAGTTAGCACCCCACCGGGCGGCAGCAGCCCAGCGGCAATATTGCAGCCTTTGGGGCTACCCGGTGCTACGCCGGCGCCAGGAATGCCAATACCCGCAATGCCCCAATTTCCGCAATTGCCACAAGGATTGCCGCAAGGATTGCCGATTCCTCAGGGCCTTACCTTTCCCACACCAGGCGTGGTGACCACGACAAGTGTTGAAATCACTAAAACTCAGGCTGATTTGCAACAGATGCAATTGGAGCAAATGCAGCGTGCAGAGAAATTTGCGAAAGAAGCGGCCAAGTTTCAAGACGAGAACTACAACCGAACCCTTCGAGATATGCAAAAATACAGTGCACGTCCGTAATTCCATTGGTAACCAAATTTGAGTTCTTGCGGATATAGATCTCCAGAGGAGAATGAGGTTTTCTATCAAGAAGGTCTCGCGAAGCTGCGAACCGGTAACATGGAAGAGAGTACCGGCAAGCTGATAATGGACTTGATGGAAATTCACTCTGAGAACATTCTGGTTCCATACGCGCGCAAGTGGATAAAGCTCTTTCCCCTTGTGGAGAGCGCTCCTAGATTGACGGGTAAATGGCTGCAAAATTATGGAAGCAATGATGCCATGTATCTGGCAACTTCCTATGTGAAAACCTATCCAGACGTCAAGGCTTTGATTTTGATTCTGAGGGCAGTTGCTAAAATGCCCCAATTGCCGAGCCGCCTTTTTGCTGCCATAGAAAGAAGATTTTTGGCTGAGCCAAATAGTCATGTCTGGGCAGCCCTGCAAGCTAATGGATATCAAAATCCTGAGATACATAAACTGCTGGTGCGCTGGTTAGAGATAAATCGTTCCAATACCAATATTGAAGTTGATGTGGCATACGTTGCACTGTTTACTGATTCGCCAGAGGTTTTGGATGAGGTTATGCGCTGGACGCAATTCAATCATCTAAAGGCGAAGAGCAGCTGGATCGTCTTCACGAATTTATTTAGAGGTAATTCTCAAGCTCACAGAGATATCGCACCGCGTGTAGCAGAACTCGCCAGGATTTGGCTCAGCAAGAATGCTGATTCTGATGATTACGGAAGAGTCGTTGGCGATCTCTTGACCAATATGCAATCGGCAGAGGATTTACGGGAAGCGAAAGCCTGGTATCACCAATACTCAAAGAGCAAAAGTGCATACATGGCTGTCGCTGGTATCCTTGACTCAATGCACAGTCGCGGTGACGAGCCAGACCTTGAGTTTGTTTCACAAGCAAAGTTGGAACTCCGAAAACAGTCTCCGGAAGAACGTGTGCCTGTATTGGCAGGCGCTCTTTTGCGAGCTTGCCGTGACGAGGAATCGATTGCGCTGGCGAAAGAAACCTGGCGTTGTAACCAATTTCTGACCTGGCTGCATGCAGAACTAGTGCAAATCTCGCCTGATTCCGAATTGATTGAAAGGGCCAATAAGATTATGTCTGCTGGATCTAGCGGATTGCCGGACTTGATTATCGAGATGCTCAAGATAGACAACACCAATCTCGTGGCTGTAAAAGCAGCTGAGCGGTGGATGCGTAATTACAGCGAACATGAGCAAGTAAAAGCCATAAAGTCCCTATTGCCGACCGCCCAAAAACCTAAGCGAACGGGCGTGCAATCGAAGCGCAAGGCATGAGAAAATAAGCCTTCGCTTCCCGTCCAAATAGGGTTCCAATGAACAGAAGAACTTTCTTGAAAGGCAGTGCCGCTGTTGTCATGCTGAGTGGAGGATTTGTTATGAGTAAGCAGTCCCTTGCCGAAACAGTCACTCTCGGACCACTGCTTGATACATGGACAGGCGGGCACAAAGGCTTTCCGCGCTTCGACCTCGTCAAGATATCGGACTTCAAGCCGTCCATTCTGAAAGGAATGGATCTCAAGCGCGAGCAAATAAAACAGCTCACCAGTCAAAAGGATAAGCCGACTTTCGAAAACACGATTGCGGTTTTAGAAGACTCAGGTCGTCCGCTTAGCAACACGATTCGTTTCTTCGGCATCTACACATCCACGATGAACGACAAGCCGATGCAAGCGATCGAAACTGAAATGACCCCTATTCTTGCCAAGTTTGATGACGAAATCATTCAGAATGACGAGCTGTTCCAGCGCATTAAGACTGTATACGAAGCACGCGAAAAATCAGGATTAACCGACGAGCAAAAGCGGCTCGTGGAGGTCTACTACAAGATGTTCACCCGCCAGGGCGCCGGGCTCGATGCGGAGAAAAAGAAACGCCTGCGCGAGATCAACGAAAAGCTAGCCACTCTCTTCACGAACTTCCGGCACAATCAACTGGCAGATGAAGAGAAATATACACTCGTTCTCGATAATGAAGCCGATCTGGACGGACTTTCTGAAAGTTTGCGCGAGGCAGCGGCAGCGGCGGCAGAAGCCCACAAGCTGAAAGGGAAGTGGGTGCTCACCAATACGCGCTCTTCAATGGAGCCGTTTCTCACCTTCTCCACTCGCAGAGATTTGCGTGAGAAGGGCTGGCGCATGTGGACGCGCCGAGGCGATAACAATGACGCCAACGACAACAAGAAAAACATCGGCGAAATCTTGAAATTGCGCACCGAGCGCGCGCGCATATTGGGATTCCCAACTCATGCGCACTGGAGTCTTGATGATTGCATGGCAAAAACACCAGACAATGCAATGAAGTTGATGTTGCGCGTCTGGAAAGCATCCACAAATCGTGTGCATCTGGAAGTTGCCGATATGCAAAAGATCGCTGACGGCGAAGGCGCGAAGATTACGATCGAACCCTGGGATTATCGCTTTTACGCAGAGAAAGTGCGCAAGGCGAAATATGATATCGATCAAAATGAAGTGAAACAATACCTGCAGCTCGATAAAATTCGCGAGGGAATGTTCTGGGCGGCTAAGCAGGTCTACGGACTGGACATGGTGAAAGTCGAGGGATTGCCTGTAGTGCAGCCTGACATTACCGTGTACGAAGTTCATCGCGATGGTAAACAAATTGGTCTGTGGTACTTCGATCCATATGCGCGTGACGGGAAAAATTCCGGTGCCTGGATGAGCGAGTATCGAACCCAGGAAAATTTCAAGGATCCGATCACGCCGATTGTTTCAAACAATTGCAATTACATGAAGGGTAAACCAGGCGAACCGGTTTTGATTTCGTGGGACGATGCCAGTACTCTCTTTCACGAATTTGGACATGCTTTGCACGGACTGCAGTCGAAGGTCCACTACCCTTCGTTGGCCGGCACGAGTGTCAAACGCGACTTTGTTGAGTTTCCCAGCCAGGTCAATGAGCGTTGGCTGCTGACGCGCGAAGTGCTCGGCAAGTTTGCATTGCACTATAAAACCGGCAAGCCGATTCCTGAAGAACTAATTGCGAAGATTGAAAAGGCAAAGACGTTCAATCAAGGTTTTAGCACCACAGAATATCTGGCATCAGCCATTTACGACATGAAGATCCATCTTGCCGCCACGCCGGACAAAGCCATTGAGCCTGATGAATTTGAGAAGGTGACAATGACTGAGATTGGCTGTCCAAAAGAAATCGTCATGCGCCACCGCCCGACCGCATTCGGTCACATTTTTTCAGATGACGGCTATGCGTCCGGATATTATTCATATATCTGGGCGGACACCATGTCGGCAGATGCGTCTGAAGCATTCGTCGAAGCCGGAAGTTTCTACGACCGTAAGACGTGCGATCGCTTTAGAGAGACCATCTTTATGGTTGGTAATTCCGTGGCACCCGATGTAGCCTTCCGCAATTTCCGCGGTCGGGATGTCGACACGAATGCATTGATGCGCGACCGTGGATTTCCAGTAAGCTAGCGGCTTGCCCATTATTGTTATGCTTTGGTTTGCTAGTGCGGGGAGCTCGTGAGCGACGACGATAAACTGTGGTTTGGTGATCTTTACCATCTGGTCCTGGACTATGATGGCGAGAACCTCTTAGACGACGTACTGATGGGCTGGCTTTCCGATGGCGAAGAAATCATGCGTCTGCTAGCTCCAGCAAAAAGGCTGAGTGCGACACCCGAAGATAAGGACGAGAAGCAATTCATTCTGTGGGATCTTTATGCACTTAGTCGCATTAGTGATTTTCTCTTGCTGGCTTTCCAAAGCAACGAATCAAACAAATGGGATGGACCGAGCATATCGAGCGATCAATTCCTGTCCTTTTTTGAAAAACTTGGATTTAATCGATTTGAACCCAGAAATGGAGATCGATTTTCGCCGTTTCACCATGAGGTTGTTTCGGTGACGATATCGGAAAATCCGAAAGAACCGATTTCGATTCTTCAAGCGCAGTGGCCGGGACTGATGTATGGAGAAATGCTTTTTGCTCGCAGCGGTGTAAAAGTCAAAGGCGGAGCCAATTTTATTAACAAGGCTGTGGCAGAGACATCGACGCTTTATTTTGCACATCGCAGGCTAAATCGACCGACTGAGGATCTTTCTATTGGGTGGGGACATAATTCGCAGTGGAGAACAGACTTTCGTCGAGATTATGAACTTGATGGTCAATTGCTTTTCAATGTGGATGGAAAAACTGAGCTCTCGACAAACGCAAGTTACGCAGATCTTGGTACACTGTCGAAAGAAGAACAGTTGGAACTCTGCGTGAACAGGTGCTTTATCAAAACGGAAAAACCACATGCTGATTTGTGGCCCTACGATAAGAAGTTGACCATTCCAGCTGAGAATCTCAAAGGAATGGCGCGATGACGAGTGTTTTTCTCAGATATGTCGCTGCCTTTCTCGTCTCTACAACTATCGTTTTCTCCGGTCTGAAAGCAGTTGCGCTGGATGAATTTTGCGATGTGTATGTCGGGCAGACGAAAGTTTTTTCTGTATCAAATACCAAGCTGATGACCGCGCTGGAGCGTGGGCAGCTTGTCAATGACAGCATACAGGGCATCGTTGATGATCCTTCTGCTGAGCCGTCGCAGCTGTGTGTTCGAACCGGTTTGGATGGTGTGCCGGTTATCTATCTCAAGGATAAGGTGGTTTGCAGTGTCACCAAAATTGATGCTGACGAAGTTGGAGTCTCTCAGCAGACACTGGCGCAGGATTGGTGCGACAAGCTGAAGAAGCGAATTCTCAAAGTGCGCAGCAAGAATGAGAGCAGCGGCACTTCTGTCGCAACGGCTGTCACTGTAGAAGAGGGTGCGAGCGGACAAAAAGGCACCGCTGGACAAAAGACTGCTACCCACGGCAGCTCAGGTTTGAGCGAGCACGCCGTACTCCTTCTCTTCATCGAGATTGCGTTGCTTCTTTTCGCTTCCCTGGTCTGTGGAGAAGTGATGGTCCGTCTGGGACAACCGGCAATCATTGGACAGATTCTGGCCGGTTTGCTTTTGGGACCGACATTTTTCGGTGCGCTGTTCCCGGACCTCTCATCGCAGCTCTTTCCTCGCGACGGTTCTCAGTCAAGATTGATTGAAGTGATTTCGTGGATTGGTGTTTCTTTCCTCCTGATGCTGACCGGTATGGAAACCGATATTGCCATGTTGCGGCGCCTCGGTAAGCCGCTTCTTTATTTTGGAGTGGTCGGATTGCTTGGACCATTGATTGCCGGTGGTGTCATTTCGCTTTTACTGTCGGAGCAACTGATGGGAGATCTCCAGAACAAACTGGCATTTGCAGTTTTTCTGGGCACCGTTTTTGCCGCTTCGTCCGTGCCTGTGGTGGCGAAGATCTTGATGGATATGAAGATGCTCAAGCTCAGCGCTGGGCAACTGATCGTGGCAACTTCGCTTGCCCACGATCTGCTTTGCTGTCTTTTGCTTGCGGTTATCGTCGTTTTATCCGGTTCCGATCACCAGAGCGGCAATCCTGTTTTAGTAGCTGTATTCGGTACCGTCTGTTTTCTCGCCGTCATGTATTTTGGCAGACCGGTGTTTTTTGCGGTTCTGCGTTGGATTAGCGATCATGTATCGACCAGCAATGGGCTAATTACCAGCATGGTCGTGTTGCTTCTTTCCTGTGCTGCTGCTACTCAAGCGCTCGGCGTGCATATCGTGTTGGGTGCATTTGCTGCCGGCGTGATTTTATCTCAGACACCGGTAATCAACCACAAAGTAGTGCGCCCGCTGGAAATCGTGACGATGGCATTTTTTGCCCCTATATTCTTTGCCTCCAGTGGGCTCAATGTAAATCTCATTACTTTGCTGGAGCCACGGTTGGCTGCTGTGACGATGCTGCTTGCTCTGGCTACATTGGCTGTAAAACTGACATCTTGCTATGCGGCCGGTAGGTTCACCGGCTTTGGAACCTGGGAATCTCTTTCAGTTGGTGTGGGCGCCAATACGAAGGGCTCTATTGGTTTGATCCTGGCGATGCTCGGATATTCGCTCGGGATCATCAGTCAAGACATGTTTGCCATCGTCATCTTTATATCGATGTTTTCCACTGCTACTGCTGCCCCACTCATGAAACTGACACTGAGCAAAGTGAAAGTCACTGATGAAGAAGTCGAGCGTATGAAGCGGGAGGAGCGCAGCTCTCGCACCATACTTAGTAGCATAAGACGAGTACTCTGGCCGACGACGGGTCGAGGCAGAAACAGCTTCATTGCAAAACTGATGAACAGCATCGGTCAAAAGCAAGTAATCGAAACCACTGTCTTATGGGTGAAGCGCGACTCCAGCACTGCGGATAAACCGTTTGCAAGCATTGACGCCGTCGTAGACAAAAAGCACGTCAGTGTTTATGAAAGTACTGTTCATTCAAACGATCCGCTCAAGGAAATCTCCGAAGAGGGTAATCGGGGCTATGACCTGATTGTGATGGCGACCGACGAACCTCCTGCGGACGCCGATTATGTATTCGGAAATCTTGTCGACGGCGTCATCCTCAACACATCCACACGTGTGCTTGTCGTGTATGAGCCGGATCTATCTAAAGAGCGGCAGATTAGAAAGGTGCTTGTGCCGGTCAGTGGCGACGAATTATCCATAGCTGCCGCTGAATTCGGCATTTCCCTGGCTAAATCATTGAATGCGAAAGTGGCTTGCCTTTCAATTGTCGAGTCGGAAGCGAAGGAACTCTACGGTGAGACAACACAAAGCGGCATAGAGATACAACGCAACATCAGCAATGAGATCGAAACTACACTCAGCGAATTGGCTTGCGCCCTTGATGTCGATTTCGAATCCATGCTCGTCCAGACCGCCGCTCATCCAGCTCAAGCAGCGATTCTCACTGCACAGCAGCATGACATTGACTTGATTGTGCTCGGCGCCGAGCCGAAAATTGGAAAAGGGCTCTTTATGGGACATACAATCAATTACATTCTTCGACATGCGCCTTGCGCTGTGGCTGTGCTGAAGATGCAGGGATAGAGCATTTGGGAACCTTACTTTGCCTTGAGCGTCGTTACAAGCAATCGCCTGCCTCAGACCGATGGCTGGCGTTCATTATGAGCTGGCAAGCTTTTCTAATACCAACTTTTCGAAGCTGGTGGCGAAAGTCTGGTGAAGGCTTTGTTCGTTTTTTTTAGGAGAGCTATTACAGTCAATCCATTGGGTTGATCGCCGCAGCGAGTACTGAATTAGAAACTAGTCTAGAATTGGTCTACCGAGTTACTGGATGTCAATATCGGAATCCTTTGGAGCCCGTGTATGTTCCTGCCTTTGGCAAAAATGGAGAAATCAATTTATGTGGACCAGACTCATTGCGTTGGCTGTGACTTTGCCGATGACTATAACAATTGCCACTGCGCAAGCCGCTCAAGACGCTGACATTCAAGCATACTCTCAAGACCTTTCAATGCGTATTGCTCGCGGTCGCCAATCGGGGCAAATTACACCAGCTAATTACAATAGCTTGCAAGCTACCTACAATCAGGTCGAAATGATTCGGCGCTCCCTGGGAAATAAGCCGATGAATATCATGGTACGCACGAACATGATGAATTCGCTCACCAATCTGGATAGACAGCTGACTACTTATCTCCACGACGACATCAACTCGCGCTACCAAATGTGGGATCCGACAAAGAGAACCTGGCGCAACAATTGGTGGACGGCAGACAATTCGGGAGCTAACTCTTTCAATGATGAAATCGACGCCTACCAAAACAGTCTGAGGGATCGTATCGACAGAGGTCGTGCATCAGGACAAATTACGCGATCAGAACTCAATCAACTCACCACTTCATACGACAATATCGACAGAGCGCAGCAACAATACAGAATCGGTGGTTTTAGCAGCTGGGAGCGCAACTCGCTCATGAGTATGCTTACTCAATTGGATCGCGACGTTACAGCACAAATGCAGGACAACGAAAATTCGCATTACCGCAATTGGAATCCAAACGGCAAATCCTGGTCGAACAACTGGTGGAAAAATACCAGCAATGCAGCACCATCGTACCCCGGCACAAATTCTGCTCCACACGACAACAACGACGGCCGCGGAAATTGGAGCGGTCAGGGAGGTTGGAACAAGAGTGGAGAAGGTAACAGCCACGGTAATTGGAATCGAGACGATTCGAACAATCGCGGCAATGTGAACCGCGGTGAAACTAGCAATTCAGGAAATTGGAACCGCGGTGAAACCAGCAATCCAGGAAATTGGAATCGTGGAGATGCCGGGCGCACAGACTGGAATCGTGGCAATGCAGACAATGGTGATGCAAGCCATGGAGATACAAACCATGGTAATTGGAACAACAGGGGCGGATTTGGTAGCGACAGAAGCAACGATTCTCAAAATAGGTCTGGTTCAAACGGCACCAATTCTGGTGGCAGCGGATCGTCATCGAACCAGGGCTCACCACCGGCAACTACTCACAATCCCCCTCCGTCAAGCAATCCACCAGCGTCAGGCAATTCCTCTTCGTCAGGTAATCCACCTTCGACTGGTGGCAGCCATGGAACATCTGGTGGAACCGCACCCTCTACAGGTGCCGGCAATCCACCATCCGGAACTACGCCTACAACGGGCGCCAACAATCCTCCGGCAGGAACAGTGCCATCAACGGGATCAGGCAATCCGTCAGGCGGAAGCGGCACTGCGGGCACTGGATCAGCATCATCCGGCCAAAGCCACCACGGCACTTGGGGCGGTCAGACCGGCGAAGCCAGTGGAGACAGAACGGGCACAGGGCGTGCCAATAGAACACCGCAGAACTAAGACCGATCAAAACCATTAAGCGCAGTGCAATCCTGGTCTGTCCGGCCTTGATTGGAAGTGTGGCGCGCCTTTATCGTGCTTTTCATGATGTTTCCGACTAAAATAGGTATTACTACCTATCGGAATATCAATGCCGAGAATTGCACATTTAGCGTTTTTCTTTGCCGCGATTCTTACGATCGCAGCAAATGCTGCTCGCGCTGATGAAGGTTCTGCTCAACCTTATTCGCTGGATGGTACTAAAGTTGTCAAATTCCATTCGGACAAAGTAAACACAGATTACTTACTCTACCTGGGTTTGCCGCGTGACTACGAGACGCGAAAAGAATCATATCCGGTTGTGTTTGTGCTGGACGCTGATTATTGTTTTGCAATCGTCCAGCAGATTACACGCTTCTTGTCGGATCATGATGAAGTCAGTCCGTTGGTCGTGGTCGGCATTGCCTATCCAGGCGTTGCCCAGGAAAAATATGGTCCGATTCACAAGTTGAGCAGAACACGTGACTATACGCCTACGCATTTGGCTACTGGCGGTTATGGTGCAGAATTTCAAAAGCAGTCTGGAGGGGCGAACGGATTTCTATATTTCATCGAGCACGAGTTGACACCATATTTGGAATCGAATTATCGTTTGAAGCACGACCGTACAATAGTTGGATATTCCTATGGTGGACTGCTCGCCACGTATTCCATGTTGACGAAACCATCATTATTTCAGCGCTACATCATAGTCAGTCCATCGCTATGGTATGACAAACATGCGATTTCTCGCCTTCAGAAAGAAACGTTGTCGGCCATTTCAAATATGAGCGCCAATGCGTTCTTCGCAGTCGGAAGTCGAGAGCGCAACACTTATGGGCAGGAACGCATGGTCGGTGATCTCATGGATTTTGTTGGGAAGATGAAAGAAAAAAACTGCCCGAATTTTCGTTCGATGCTCTGGATTGCTGAAGGCGAGACACATCATAGTGTTTTTCCAGGAGCCGCAATGCGAGGTATTCGCTTCATCTTCTCCAATACGCAGCCAGTGGATGCACATTGAGAATGTTATGCGAGAAACGGTAAAGCAAACGAGTTCACCATATGCCTGATACCCACTATGAAAATCCCAAGCTAGCAGAAATTTATGACGTGGACAGTCCGTGGTCTGTTGACCGTGATTTCTATCTCTCCCTGGCTGGGTCATCTCGTCAAAGCATTCTTGATCTTGGCTGCGGCACAGGGCTTCTCTGCAATGCCTATGCGCGAAAAAATCACGATGTTACAGGCGCCGATCCCTCATTGGCAATGCTGGAGGTGGCGCGAAGAAAACCACACGGCAAGGAGATTGAGTGGATACAAGCGTGCGCACAAGACTTTCAATCGGAAAAACGCTTTGATCTAATTATTATGACTGGTCATGCATTTCAAGTTTTGCTTCATGACTATGATGTTCTTGCCACCTTCTCTGTGATCAAAAAGCATTTAAAATCAAATGGTCTTGCCGTGTTCGAGTCACGCAACCCGGCAATCGATTGGGCCAGCCATTGGAACTATGACATGGATTTAGAATTGCCGGAATATTCAGTGCATGAATCCAGGCGCTTTCTTTCAATGGAAGATGATTGCATGACGTTCGAGCTTAGATATAAATTTCCTGATGAGGTGCTTGTCTCTAAAAGCATGCTTCGTTTTATGACAAATGACGATATAGAAGAGCGATTAGCTGCATCCGGTTTGCGCGTTGAAAAACTGTTGGGTGATTGGAATAGCAAGCAGTTTGACCAAAGGTATTCAAAGGAGATGATCTTCTTTGTCCGATCCTATATATAGGTTCGCGGCGCCCAGAAGCGTATTTTTTTGAGTGTGAAAGTGCTATAAAACCTTAAATGACGGCATCTTGCGGCTGTTGGGGGTGGATTAATGGGGTACTTGGCGCCTCTGAAATCAGACTTTTGCGCGTTTACACATTCCATTGAGTCTGCCCGGGAAATATACTCCTAATTACCTAGAAACGCAGCAATAAATAACGGCAAACGCCGCCCCTGACGGGATTCCTGGGGGATGTCCACCGCCCACCCAGGCGGCGAATCTGTCCGCTCATCCTGAATTCGCTTTCCTCAGCGGAATACAGCTCTCTAAGCGGAACTTCTCTTTTCCCGCACAACTCAGTTGTGCGTCACCATCCGCGCATATCCACACAAGGAGCCAATCATGAGTTACCACAACGTGAGAAATATTGAACAAAATTTGAGCATGGAAGGTCAGGCGACGGCATACGGCTCGTCTTCCGATGCTTCGATGAATGAAGTGATGTCTGAGTTGTCCAAACGACATAATCATCTAGCCAAACAAGGCGGAATTGGAGCAGAAGATTCTGATGCCGTGGCCGCGAGGCAGGGCGGAGGCTTAAAGGATTTTGCATCAAAAGGAGGTGGCGACACAGAATTCGGTGAGTACTGCAAGAAAGGCATCGCCGCAGACAACATAGCGATCGGCAAGAAAGATGCGGAATTTGCAAACGGTGAAGGTTTTGCTGTGAAAGGCGAGCTCAAGCATTTGGGAATGAAGAACGCTGAAGGGCAGTACGCTGGTGGAATCGGTTTTGCTGAAAAAGCAAATAATACAAATAGTTGGGATAGAACGTTGAATAACGCCATGCTTGGAATTGGCGCAGCTCTTGGTCCTGTCGGCTTGCCCCTGGTGTTGACTGCAGAAGCGCGCATGTTGCAAGATAAATATTCGGCGAAAAGCTACGCTCAAGAAGGGTCCAGCGGCTTGCAAAAGGAATTTACACAGCGCCAAAAAATGCTGAAGAGCTGGACATTGCGTGATGAATAAAATGCATCGGCAGATTTGATACTTGAGAAATAGAATGCATCAAGTGCAGTAAAGGGTTTGTTTGAGAACGCATAAGGCCGCGATCGATTACCAGCGTCGAGCGCGGCTCTTGCGTGTGTTGTCATGAGCAGGCGTCCAGAAGGTTAAAGACTTTCCGCGCGAATCGTTGCCAATCCTCAATTAGCCGCCACTCAGCAAGCTTCCAGGCATAATTGATAGGCTTGTAGCGAAAAGAGCGGGCGCCTGCAAAGAGGAACTGCTAATCTGAAGGAGACCCGGGAATGCTCTTCAAGGCTGTTCCTACTAAAGTATGTATAGGGCTTGCTCTGGCGATAGTTCTCGATACCGGCGTGCAAATTTGTTGGAAATTTGCAGTCTCTCAGGCAGATCAAAATCTAGCCAAACTAGCCAATCCCCTACCAATTGACACGCTGCTGCTGACTGCGCAACAACCATTGTTTTGGGCCACAGCCGTGATGTTCACACTGCAGCTGATCAATTGGCTCAAAGTCCTGGAAGACTCCGATTTGAGTTACTCACAGCCAATAACGTCGCTTAGTTACATATCTGTGCTTGTTCTATCGGCAATGTTTTTGAAAGAGAGCATCACCATTTCGCAAGTGATTGGTATAACGTCGATCCTGGTTGGTGTCTGGTTTATATGCCGGGGACAACATAATACTGACGGAGCGGTGCTGAGTTGAGCGGTCATATCATTGGAATTTTTTTGGTCTTATGCTCATCGATGATTGAGGCATTTGGACAGATTTTTTTGAAGAATTCTGTGAGAACTAACATTCGAGAAAGGGAAAAACGAGGCTGGCTCGCAGCTGGTGTTGGCTGCATGGCCGCAGATATAGTTGTCTGGACCTTCGCGCTCACAAAGTTGAGCGTAAGCATCGCCTATCCTATGGCCAGTTTGAGTTTTGTAATGGTAGTCTTATTATCGAGACTGGTTCTTCGCGAGAAGGTGAGCAAGGAACGATGGATAGGAGTTGTACTGATACTGTTCGGGACAGCTATGCTGGGACTCAACTCCTGAATCGCGATGAGCAGACAACGATGACCACTCTGAATCTTACATATGAGCTGCACGATCGACTGAATCCATTCTCCGCGGAATTGTGGACTTCCTTTTTTAGCGACCATCCTGATCCTGCTGAATTGATCAAGTTGGTTGAATTTTCCGGTTTGGCAGATTTTCAGTTTAAGAGCATCGTGGTGAGGCAAAATGGCGAGCCCGTATTATTGCTGCCTCTGTTTCGCACACATTATTCGCTGTCCACAACGCTTGATGATTCGGCGAAGAGGTGGGCTGCCGCCCTGGAAAAATTGATGCCGTCCACGTTTAAGCCTGAGGTTTTGGGTGTAGGCTTCATTGAAGGTGAATGGGGACAAATCGGTACTAATAAAAGGTTTTCTCCTGAGATTATCACAAGAGCTCTGAGCGGTGCGCTCGACTATCTTGATTCAGTGGCGAAATTACTGAAAGTGCAGATTATTGCCTTCAAGGATTTTACCGACGCAACCGGATCGCTGTTGCCGGCCAAAATTGGAGAACATTACAGCCGCGCTACAAGTTTGCCATTTTGTCAAATACAGCTTTCTGAGTTTTCTGATTTTGGGCAATATCTGTGCAGCTTGCCTCGAAAGGTCAGACAAGATCTAAATAGAAAGATTCGACAGTCATCGGAAGTTAAAGTTGTCCACTCGACAGAACCCAGCCCATGGATCGATCGCATTTACGAACTTTACGTAGAGCAAGTTGGTCGCAGTGATATGTCACTGGGAATACATAATCGCGAATATTTTGCCGAAGTGTGCCAGCGTGTTGATGGTGCGTTTTATATTCTCTTTTTCCATGATCAGGAGTTGATCGGTTTCAACCTGGTGATTGCAAGCAAGACTTTGCTGCTCGACAAATACGTGGGCATGGATGTGGTGAGAGGCCGCGAAAACAACATTTATTTTCTAGCCTGGATGGAAAAGATCAAGCATTGCATTGTCAATCGCATTCCGCTTTTGCATCTGGGGGCAGCAGCCGAAGCAGTTAAGGTGCGCCTGGGAGCGTCAATGGTGCCCAGTTATATTTTCTTCAGGCATCGCAATCCTATCTTCAACTTCGCTATGTCGAAATTGACGCCCATGCTTTCGTATGAGACGTCGGTCAATACAAGCAGTGATAGCTCAGCCGACTAATCTCGTCTGGGTGCGACAGATCCTTTCCCGCTCAATTCCCAGCAGCAGAGGTTCAGTTGTCTCTTCGAGGCAGGCGTTTTTGATTTGCATGTTCGATTTTCCACTGCTCTTCTTTCGCCTGGATCGCATTTCTGTTTTCAGCATTGTTCTCGATGACTTTGCCGTCTAGACCGCGGATAAATTTTGATTCGCCGCCAGGTGTTTTGCCATATTTTTTGTCAATGTGTTCCTGATCGTATCTCTTGATGGTGTCATACAACTGTGGAGAATCAATCGCTAAAGTGTTGCGACCGCCTTTAGGTCCATTGGATTCGCCGGTGCGGAAGCCGGCCAGTGCTTCAGCGTGCATCTCTTCGGGCGCGTTGAAATAGCCATTTATGGGAGTAACTTTGGCGCGATCGCGCATTTGCTCTGGATTCAATCTGTGCTTTCCGTCTTCAGGCTGGTGACCGCCTGCCCATCTATATTTATTCCCTTGTTCGTCCCAGCGCCATAAGCCACCGGTCTTGTCTTCCAGCACTGGCTCATTAAGCCGCTTACTCCACTGCCAGCCCATCTCGGCGGCCAGTTTTTTTCCTTCCGGTTTGCTTTCCGGTCCGAGCATTTCCATACCGACGCCAAGCTTTTGTTCGTGGTGCCCAAACTCGTGATAGAGCGTTCCTTCCAAACCACCAAAGCCGTTTACTTCTTGGCGGGCCAGAGGCAATATCACCATCTCACCGTTCTTCGCATCCTGCAGCGCCGCTTTACTGCCACAGCACTTTCCGCAATTGTCACCTTGCGGTTGGTTTTCACCATGGGGATGATAGAAGCCGTATGTTGCTACCTGATCGTTTTCGTCGGGGCGAACGAACCAGACTTTCATTCCTTTATAGTTCTCGTGATCGGTGTTTTTAAGAACTTCTTTCAGCGTGTTCAGCTCAGCCTCAGTGGGAACACCGGCATAAAGCTGTGCTTCAGGTGGTGAGTTTGGATCTCGATCTTCGTTTTTCTTCTTCTCTCCGGGCTTGGCGAAGATGATGCCGAAGTCGCGGCAGATTTCATCCTGCAGTTTATTAATGCGCTCCAGCTGAGGCGTTTGTGCGACTACCGCATCACCTTTGTTTGGTTTAAAACGAAATTCTCCAAACTCGGTAAGTGCAACGGTGCCGGTTTTGGTTTCGTTGGTTTTGGTATTTGTCCAATTCTTGCCGTCACCTGTCCAGTCGCCTGTCTTGTCGGTGAAGCCAATGGGGACGCCCTTCTTGTCCCGGGTAACGGCGAATTGATCGCCTGCTGCGTCGGTGATTGTGCGTGTCACTTTTCCATCGGGTGAGAAAGTAGACTTAATGCCATAGTCGGTGTTTTCGTAGCTGTAATTTCCCTTCGCGTCGATGGAAACTTCGCCGCGTCTGACACGTGAAGCAGGCTCTTCAGTTTTCCAAGTCTTGCCGCCGTCCTTTGATGTCCATTCGCCTAAATGGTCTCGGACGAAATTTGGTTGCCCATCCATTCCATAGCGAATTTCAACCTGGGTATCTCTGCCTGAGCCGGTGCCGGTAATGCGAGTACGCTCAACGCGACTGACGCCGGGCGGCAAGTCTTGTGGATTGTCCCCGCGGCGCAGTGCTGCGTCCGTTGGTCTGGGTACGCCATCCGTTAGCTGGTCTGGACGCACGAGACCTTTATTCTGCGGACTGAACATGCCGGATAGATCGGTTCCGTTGAATGCCAGATCGAATCGGCCGAAGACAGCAGGCATGCTTTGATCTGCACTGCGAGTGAGATCGCTAAGCAGTTTGAGAGTATCTTGCGGCGAACCGGATGTCAGCCCCAGTCGCTGGCTGTTGTCGGTTGTTGTGCTTGTTGTTTTTATGTCTTCTGCGCGCGCTTCAATTGCAGGCACGCGCGGACGAGCTTCCTGTTGAACAGGAGGGTCGACTGCTGTCATGGTAATGCTCGCAAGAATTAATGCCGCTGTATGTGCGGCGGGAAAACGGAAGGCGGAAATGCGAAAGAGCTAATAATGGCAGGATTAGTATATTAGGTCGGGCGTGAATAGGTCGTGAACGCCTCTAATGTGTGACAGGCAGGAGATTCCGAGCTTTTGAAAAATAGGTTCAGTTTTTTCAGTTGCCCAGTTCATGGTGAATTGCCAATCCCGGGCCCATTGATTCTTGCAATTCTGCAATTGCCTTCCGGCTGAGATTGCAATTGAATACGTAAAGTGTTTTGAGCTTGAGATTTTTCAGATAGTGCAAGCCTTGATCTGTGACGTTCGTTCCCTGGATATGCAACGATTTGAGATTGGGAAACTTTGCTGCGATGTCTCTGAGAGTTTCATCGTTGGCAGACGTGTTCTTGATCATTATTGTAGTTACTTTGGGCATAACAGGCAGTCGCTGAAACACCAGCGGCGTAATTTTTGTCCAGCTAATTTCGAGCGTGTCGAGGTTTTTGAATTTGGCGAATGATGCAACAACATTGTCATCAGCTTGCACGCCTTGCATAGAAATACCGGTCAGTAGATCACTGTCTAGATTGTGCGATATCGCCAGCAGTTCATTGGCGCATAGCTGTTTGTTTTGTGTGCAGGAAAAGCGATTCAATTGTTTGCCGAGAACTCGAGTCAGTTCGATAAACCCTGGTCCGGTCAGTTGGGTTTTGCGCAGGTAGAGAACCTTTAGTTTTGGCTCTTTTGCCATGATTGGCACGATGGCGTCAGTCAGACCGCTGCCATTTGCTATATTCAAGACCGGCGGATCCGTATCTGTCAGCTTTTTGATCATGGTTTCGTCTGTTTCAATATTATTTTCCTTCTGCATAGTCTGCAGCTTCTGATGTGATTGCCAGCCCCACCATACAGCCAGCCCAACAAAAATTGCACTGGCGGCAATAACCGCCATTGAAGGAAGTTGTCTATTTGATTTTTGTGTCTTGCGGAAAATATTGAGCTGAGTGCCCAGACGACCGAGAAATCCTGATTGCGGCTTTAAAGCTGCTTCGTTGAGTGCGGCTGCGAAATCTTTCATTGATTGAAAACGTTGATCAGGATTTTTTGAGAGTGCGGTGAGAAGAATTGAAGAGAGGCGCGCACCATTATGCAAATCAGGGCAAATCCGGGTCAGTTCCGGAGGCGCATCACTGATATGCATGTGCATTGTGGCAAGCACATTGTCGGCGCGAAATGGAGGAGCCCCCGTCAATTCCTCGTACAACACACAAGCAAGAGAATAAATATCAGTGCGCGCATCGACTTTCTTGCCGAGACATTGCTCTGGGCTCATATAGAGAGGGCTGCCGAAAACCTCTCCTGTTCTGGTTAATTGCGGTGTCGACGCTTGCTCCTCTTCCATGAGCTTCGCTACACCAAAGTCCACAATTTTCACGAGCTCTCGACCATTTTTGAGCTTCGTCACCATAATATTGCTGGGCTTCAAATCACGATGAACAACTCCTTCCGAATGCGCATGATCGAGAGCATCACAGGACTGCAGTATCAAATCGATGGCTCGATATGAATCCATAGTTCCTTCAGATGAGATGATCTCGGCAATCGAACCGCCTTCAAGATAGTCCATCACCATATATGGTGCATGGTCAATCGACACGGAGAAGTCGTGAACTTTTACGATATTTGCATGATCAAGTTGGCTGGCGGCGCGTGCTTCCTGCTGAAAGCGCATGAGCGCCTGTTCGTTGAGGTTACGGTTGCCCAATAGAATTTTGATTGCGACAATGCGGTTTAATACCAGATTGCGAGCTTTGAAAACAGCGCTCATGCCACCCTGCCCGAGCAGCGCAAGAATTTCATATTTGCCGTCAAATATGGTACCTACCAGTTGCACCGGAGCGTTTGCAGAGACACTAATCTGCTGTCCTGAAGCCTCGGCCGGCACAACTGTGCGCTCTACCAATTCGGGTGCCGTAGCAGCCTGGTCTACCGGCACTTTTGAGCCGCTGGCTGGAGGGTCATTATCTGAATTGTGGAGCGAGTCAGCCCCAGTCATAGAATCATTCCCCGCTGCGGGCGTCGAGACTGCATTTATTGTCGCATGCCGACTATTTAACCTGAGGATGGAACTCATTTTTTTGTGAAATGATCGCTTCCTTGAATGGAGCCCCTGTCTGCGGTATCCTATGTCGGGAAACCCTTAAATTCACTGGCAATTGAGGGCTGCGCCCTGTTGAATTCGATACTGATAAGACGACTAAGGCTTTGCATCTTATTGCCGGCGGCCGGTGCTGAATTGGAAGAACTTCCCGTTCCGACCAAGAAGTAAAAAGCGATGCGCTGGAAATCACCGCCCAAACGAGTTGCAGTCGCTGGACTGGTGTTTGCGCTGGTCTTTGGTATTCACCTATTGCACCATTTTTCTCTTTTCCAGGACAGATATACCTTCATCTGGGATGGACAGGGTTATCGCGAATCCTGTGGGTTCGCGACCAAGTATCTAATGTCGCTTTTCGGCGGCAACATTACAGAAGCTACCGCAGTTGCCGGCGACCCTGATTTCATCAGGCACATTCTGCACGATGGACCGGTGCAAACATTTGTGATGGCTTCTGTTTTTACGGCTTTAGGGCATGGTCCCATTTCCACTGACTGGCATGTGTTTGTTGAAGCGACTGCTCTCTGCCTGTCTGTATCTTCAATGCTGCTTTTCTTGCTGGCGCTCGAGGTGACAGGAGAATTAGGCTGGTCGCTTTTTGCTGCCCTGGCATTTGGAATATATCCTGCAACCATCGTAGCATCCGGCCGGTTTGGCACAGAACCATGGACGGTGCTCTGCCTGCTTGCATTTATTTACTTTGTGACGCGTTCCTCTCTGCTGGCGAAATTCTCAGGTGGTTTTTTTGCGGGACTGGCGGTATTGCTGAAGGCGGTGCTGGTGCCTGGACTGGCTGTGGCGGCAGGAATTGCTGCTTTTTCCAGCACTGAGTCACAAGAGCCGCGACAGCGGCTGCGCTCTGCCGCGGTCATTATCGCGGGCGTTGCGCTGGCTATCGCTCCCTGGTTTTTCTTCACCAGGCAAGCGACTGGGACTGGCCTTTTCTTCACTCCCAGAATGGTTGCGTATAATTCTGCCGTGCGGCTGGATATTGACAGCGATGCCTGGTGCACGATTCCCGAGTCGGAATTTGTCACTGCTATGTTGAAGAGATCGCAGCCAGGCGGCCTGGCATTGCCGGATCTGGGCGAGCGGGCACCTGAGCTAGTCGCCATAACAATTCGGAAAATCGGCAGGCTAATATCTCATCCGTGGAATGATTTTCGCCTGCCTGTCTTCACGATTTTCAACGCGCAGATGCAAGATGTTCTTCATAAGTGTGTTCTCTTCCTTTCGATATTGGCAATGGTGCTTTGTCTCACCCGTACTGCGTGGAATCCTTTTAAGCGATTTCCCTCTGCCGAAAGCCCGAATGCGTATTTGAATTCTTACAATGGTTCTGCGATTCTGAAGTGCTCGCTGATGGTTGTTGCTGGACATTTTCTCTATGTGATATTTCAAGCCATTGGACGATATTTCTTTACTACGCTTCCCCTGGTAATTCTCTTTGCCGTCCTGGGCATGAGATCTGTTTTTGCATTTGTTTGGGACCTCAAACACCAATCTTCGGCGCCAATGAAGAGGGTCAGTTATGCTGCTCTTTTTGCATCAGCCATTTGCGGGCTGACATGGTCTCTCTGCGCCACTGAAAATATGGCTCTTCCGTGGGGAGGATTCGAACAGAGCACAACTATTCGTCCCGGTGAATCGCTGGACGTCTCTTTTGACTTCTCGCACTTGAAGGAGGCGCCACATGAAGATGCGATACTGGCGCTTATTGACGCGGATGAATTTTGTGAAAAGGCAGACATTTATGTGAATGCGAAGCGCCTGGAAAACAAGATTCATCCAATTGGTAGATATAGCACTGAATGGTATATTCAAGGTCAGCAATTGCTGGTTCATTCCAGGTTGTTGGGAATTCCAATGGCTGCATTGCGGCAATGGCGTGCAGTCAGAGTGCCGTTGTCGGCAGTGAATTTGGACAAACCCAATCGGCTCACGCTTGTGAATAAGGGCAGCAATTCCATTACTGTCTACGGCGCTTGCAAAAATCATGCTTATTTACCGTCACCTGGTCTTTATGGCTCTGACTTTATGCTCGACTCTATGTGCAGCATGGATTTGAGAATTCCGCAGCGAGTTCTGGCTGATGGTTTAAAAGGAGCGACGGGTGATTCACCGGTTGGTATCACTTTTGTTTTCGATAATAAGCAGCCGAAGATCGCGCATTTACCTGTGCAAACGAAAGCCGTCGCAGGCAAGAAGGTGGTCCCAAGGTTTTCCGCAGAGATTGACCTGTCAACATTCCCACAAAGCGCTATGTCTCTCAGTCAGACTTTGCGGGTAAGTCCACAGACTGCGCCCACACCTGGTAGCCTCATTGGTTCGATTCAAATACCGGCGCCGCCTGCGATGAGTCACCTCAAAGTGACGTTGCGCGGAATGGTGCGCCTGGAAAGTGGAGATGGAAGAGTCGGTGTCAACGTCTTTATGCAAAAGAAAAATGGCGACACGTTTGTGCCATCTACCTGTCCCGATTATGTGGTTGCTTCTCGCGACGAATGGAAAGACTTTATAATTGAAGATTGCATACCTATGTCATTTCTGGGAGGCGGCATTAGATCGATCTCTGTCGCTTTCACTCCAGTGCCAATTTCGCAGGCGCAATATGGCGCAGGAGCAACTGCTTGCGATGCCATTGTCAAAAATCTGAAGGTGACAGTACTGCCCTACGATTCGCTCGATTTCACAGGAAGCGGCAACTGAGTCTCAAACCAAAACTGCGCATCCCCAGGCAGGAAAGTCAATGAAAAATCCGGCATCCGTAAGTTCGATGAACTTGAGGTCGCTGCCTCCGGCGATGCGAATGTCGAAGTTTTTTAGACCGGCACCCTGAGGCGTGTTGATGTAGCACTGAGACTGGTGCGAGGAATAGTTGACGACAATATAGACAGGCCGCTCGTTATCTTGATGCCAGGCGAAAGCAATGACGCTGTCGGCAGTCCAATTGCCATCCCATGCTTGAGTACATTCAAGCAGCCGCCAGTTGCCGTTGTGCACCACTGGCAGTTTTAGGCATTCGAGCAGCTCGTCGTAGAACTTGTGAATATCCACGTCGATGTCTTCTTTTGGTTTGCGACGCACATGAACGGATACTCGTTTGCGGAGACCCTCAAACTGGCCCTGGTGAAAAAATCTCAAGCCCTGAGAGAAAAATGTGAGGATAGCTGCGGCCTTGTGTTGTTCGGGTGAGAAAGTTCCGGCGGCACGAGGTTCGTCATGGTTTTCCAAAAATCGTGCAGAACGCTGCTGATAGTCGGGCGCAGCCCAGAAGTGTTCACGAACCGCGCGAGCGTTGTTTTGACGCAGCCGGTCGTACAGGCGTTTATCATATGTGAAGTCAAAGCCTTGTTGCTGCAGGTCCCATTCTCTGTCCCAGTAGACCTCCGCCATGAAAGTGAAATCGGGATAAGAATCTCGTGTGTTTGCAATGGCTGCCGGCCAGAAAGGCTCTATGTTGATTCCCCAGGTGCGCGCGAAAACATCAGGCAAGACAAGCATCGCCATGTCACAGCGCAGCCCGTCGCAAGAGTCGGCAATTTTGGAAATCTCTGCAAACATGGCTTCCCGGAATGCCGGATTGCCATAGTTCAATTGCAGGGTATCAGGCCATCCGTCGAAATATGGATCCCGCCCGTGAGCGAAAATCCTTTCGCCGACTTTGAGAAAGTTCTGCGGTGCCTGCGCGATCGATGATTCATCACCCTGCACGTAAAACTCAGGATGTGATTGCACCCAGGTATGATCTATCGCTGTGTGATTAGGAACCAGGTCGAGCATTAGTTTCATACCGCGTTGATTGATGCGTTCTTTCAAGCGCGTGAGGGCATCAGGTTTTCCGAAGTTTGTGTGCAAGGTGTAATCACTGACGGCAAAGCCGGATCCGCAAATATCCTCATCGCTCAGATCGGGAATGTCGGCTTTGAAGCCATCTTTCCAGCCGGGATGATTGATGGAGATTTTTCGGCCGGCCTCACCGGTTTGCCAGACGCTGAGGAAGTAAACCCAGGCAAAACCTTGTTCTGCAAACTCATCGAAAACGCTGTCCGGAATATCGTCGAGAGTAGCCTGGCGTCCAAGCTGTTTCGACATTTCCGTCAGCCATACGCGAGTATTGACCTGATACAGAGTCGGATTCCTCTGCAGGACCTTCAGCTGATCTTGCGTTTTCAGAGCTGTCGGCTTTACCTTCTGTTTTGAGTCCATTTTGAAAATGTTCCTCTTTTGTTGTGCATTATCTCTCAATAAGGGCGACGCCGCGCATCGCCCTGTGCCGACAGCTTGCTACTTTATGACCTCCATCATGTGCGCCAGGCGCCGCATTGGATGCGGAGCCAACCAGGTTTCTTCTGTCATTATGGCATTCATATAGAGAAGCTTCGCGACTAGACCTGTCCAGCCCGTCTGGTGCGAGGCACCAAGACCGGCACCATTGTCTCCCTGGAAGTACTCATAGAATAAATACAAGTCTTTCCAGTGGGGGTCATCCTGGAATTTTTCCGCGCCACCATAGAGGGCAAGCTTTCCGTCTTTGTCGCGCAGGAAAATGCCGGCTAATCGATTCATGATGTCTTGTGCACATTCGAATAACGTGCACATCTTGCCTGATCCTGTCGGATACTCGATTTTGAAATCATTGCCATAGTAGCAATAGTAGTTGAGCAAGGCGCGCACCATGAGGAAGTTGACGGGCATCCAGATGGGACCGCGCCAATTCGAATTGCCGCCAAACATGCCGCTGTCGGATTCTCCAGGCACATAATCGACTCTGAATTCAGTGCCATCGCAGTCGAATACGAATGGGTGCTCCTGGTGATAGCGAGAAAGGCTGCGAATTCCATAAGGACTGAGAAACTCGTTTTCATCGAACATGCGCGACAGAATACGACGCAAATTTTTCTCATTGCAAATCGATAGCATTCTGCGTCCGGCAACCCCTGGTTTCATCGGCGTGTGAATGTTTCCGCAAATATCTTTCTGGCGCTTCAAGAAGTTTTCTGCTCTTTCTGTGAAGCCTGATACGTTATTCCAAACATCCTCTTCGATGACGACGACTGATGCAAGTGGCAGCAGTCCAACCATCGAACGCACTTTCAGTCGTGTTGCCTGTCCATTGGGAAGCCTGAGAACGTCGTAGAAAAATCCGTCTTCTTCGTCCCAGAGTTCATCTCGATGGGCGCCTGGTCTGTCCATGGCGCTGCCAATCCAAATAGTGTGTTCGAAGAACTTCATGGCGAAGCGCTCATACAGTGGATTGTCTTGTGCAAGTTCAAGCGCGATATTCAACATCTGCTGACTGAAGAAAACCATCCAGGCTGTCCCGTCTGCTTGCTCCAAACTTCCACCGGTAGGCAATGCATGGCTTCTGTCGAAAACACCGATATTGTCGAGCCCCAGAAAACCGCCTTCGAAAACATTGTGTCCACGCGGATCTTTGCGATTGATCCACCAGGTGAAATTTACCAGCAATTTAGAAAACGCATACTTCAGGAAGTCGCGATCGCCAAATCCATCGTGCTGCCATCTGTCATACAGATAGGCCCAATACGTCGCAAAAGCATGCACCGGCGGATTGACGTCACTGAAATTCCATTCGTATGCTGGAATTTGGCCATTCGGATGCAGGTATGAACTCTTAAGCATCATATCCAGCTGTGTCTTGGCAAAATCCGGGTCGACCATGTTGATCGACATGATGTGAAACGCCAGATCCCAAGCCGCATACCATGGGTATTCCCATTTGTCGGGCATGGAGATAATGTCTTCGTTATACATGTGAAACCATGCCGCATTCCGAACCTTATCGGAGCCTGACATCGGCAGAACATTATGCTCGCGCAGCCATTGACCGACGTCGTAGTAGAAGTACTGCTTGCTCCACATCATGCCGGAGAGAGCAGCACGCATCAAAGACATTTTCTCTTTGTCTTTTCTGAGTTTTTCAGGAGCAAGCGTTTCGAAAAATTCATCCGCTTCTCTCAAACGCATTGCCATCACTTCGTCGAAGTCCGTCATTGGAGCGCTGCATTCGCTGCCACTAAAACGCAGCTTGATGGTTTTCGAACCACCGGCAGGTATGCGCATTTTGTAGTGCGCTGACATTTTGGTGCCGGTCTTGGCGGGATTGACGAATTGAGTTTCACCATTAACCACGCAGGCGTTAATGCCGTCTTTGACATAGGGCGTCTGGTTGGGAGTGTCCCAGAGCCTTTCACTGTTCGATTCGTTTTCAGTAAACAAAAGAGGCACATCACTGTCGAAATAAATGTGATACTCGGACAGACCTTCTTTCAGCGATGGATCAGTATGTTGTGCGACTGCCATCGAACGTCCATCCTTGGACAATCCGCGAATCATCGGTTTTGAGCCACCCTCAGCCCACGACCATGTATTGCGAAACCAGAAAGTCGGAAGCATGTCGATTTCGGCTTCGTCCGGGCCGCGATTGCAGATGGTTATTTTGACGAGCATGTCTTCGGGCGCGCCTTTTGCATACTCGACGAAAACATCGAAATACCTGTCATCATCAAAGACGCCGGTATCGATCAACTCATACTCAAGGTCGCGCTTGCCACGCTTTTTGTTGTTTTCGATCAGTTGTTCGTACGGGAATGGATGCTGTGTGTACTTGTACAAGTACTTCATGTATGAGTGTGTAGGCGTGCTGTCCAGATAGAAGTAATACTCTTTTGCGTCCTCGCCGTGATTGCCTTCCTGGTTGGTCAACCCGTAGATGCGTTCTTTAAGAATCTGATCTCTGCCATTCCACATTGCCAGCGCGAAGCACAAAATCTGGTGGTCATCGCAGATGCCGCCCAATCCATCTTCACCCCAGCGATAAGCACGCGACCTTGCATGGTCGTGCGGAAAGTAATTCCAGGCATCTCCATTGTCACTGTAGTCTTCTCTGACCGTTCCCCACTGGCGTTCGCTCAAATACGGTCCCCATTTTTTCCAGGGCGTGCCGCTGTCGCGCGCTGCGAGCAATCGCTTCTTTTCGGCTCCCAGTTTTTCGGAGTCGCCGCCGCCCGATTGCCACGAGCCGAGTTGTTCTGCTTCGTAACGCTCGTGATTGAAGTGCCCAGAGAGAGTTTTGTCAGCCATCGCGTCCTGATCCTTGTAGTAGGTGGGGAGAAAAGGCGTATATATAGATATAGATCTCTACTTTTATGCCACGGCTGCGATGTCAATCATGTCGCCGGGTGGATTAAATTACGAATTTGCTTAATGTCGGTTGTCAGTTGGCTGAAATTCTACCGTTATCGCAAGTGCGTTTTGAGAAAATGATTTGATTGAGAGCAATAGAAAAAATGATTTGTTAGCAGACCTTTTGATATAGATGATGCCGATTCACAAAGAGTTTTTGACGAATGCTGTAGCAGTCTGGTTGAGCCTGGCGTTCAATTGTTCGGTAGCATTTGCCGACACCGGTTTTCCTGGCATTGCTGTCCCAAAATCCTATGCACCGAATATAGTACCAGTTGAAATTTACCGGCAAAGCAAATATACGGAGAAGATTGAGCCCCAAGTCCGGCAGGCACTCGATAAAATTCCCGTAAACGTGCAAGAAGCACTGAAGCGAGACGGCATTGCGATTTTGATCGTGCCCGACATACTTTCCGTAAAACCTGAATTCGCAACGGAAAAACCGCGCGGTTATCACGGCGGTGGCTATGACAATTGCGGTGGTTTGTATTATCCAACTGACAAGAAGGTCTTTATTTGCGAACGGCTATCCTGGAATAACGGTCCTTTGCAGGAAAATTGGGATGTTATTTCAACGATGCTTCACGAGTGTGGACACGCCCTCGACCACACGAGCAATTACTCAAAATCTGATGAATTCGTCAAAGCCTATGAGGACGATCAAAAGTATTTAGGCAGCGAGCAGAGAAAAACATTCGAGTATTTCCTTCAGGAAAATGATGCAGGCCGATCGGAGATGTTTGCGGAGTTGTTTCTCGCGAACATCTCGCCAAGAAATGATCGTTATGCCGGTGATTTGGCGAAAGCATTTCCTCGATGCACGAAAGTAGTGAAGGCGATTTCTGACAGGATTTGAAACTCTTGGAAATTTGGTGAAGCGGTAATTGCATTCACATGGAAACGGGGTGAGCCTCTGGCGTCACGACCGAGGCTCTTTGGTGGGAAGTTGATTGCCAAGTGGATACTAGGTCACTTGGACTGCAACTACTGCCTGCAGGCACATTAAATGCCTTTTTCGGTGATTTAATCCACTAAATGCTGCAACAAAATTTTCAATTCGCCACGGTTAGTACAAATTGGTACTAAGATCTGTCAATTGCCGTCAGGCAAGACTGATCACCCTCAATAGACGAACGGAAAAGATATGAACTTCAAAGCAATTCCAGTAATTCTCGCACTTGGAGGTGCGCTTATGGTTTCATCCGGTGCATTGGCAGACACAGCTAAAGTCGAATTTCCTCAGGCAAGCCCGATGTGCACATTGAAGCAACGCATCGGCTTGACCGACATTGAAGTCGACTATTCGAGACCCGGCGTCAAAGGGCGCGAGATTTTTGGCGCCATGCTTCCTTATGGCAAAGTTTGGCGCACCGGCGCAAACTCTGCGACAAAACTTGTTTTCAGCACTGATGTGAAGCTCAACGGTCATGAAATACCGGCCGGGACCTATGCGCTCATGACCATTCCCGACAAAGACGAATGGACTGTCATCATCAACAAAGGCTCCGAACAATGGGGCGCTTACAAATATGACGAAAAGTCTGACGTTGTACGTTTCAAGGTCAAGCCGATCAAGATCGATCACTCGGTCGAGACCCTGACCATCGAGTTTGATGACATCAAGGACGAGTCCGCTGATATGAAGCTGGTTTGGGACAAAACCAAAGTGCCGATCAAGTTGGAAGTCAACTTTGTCGACAAGCTCACCAAGCAAATCGAAGCCGAGATGGCATCGGACGACAAGAATAAGCCTTATTTCCAGGCTGCCAATTTCTGGTTCAACCATGATAAAGATTTGCACCAGGCCAAGAAGTGGGTAGATGCTGCAGTCGCAGAAAAAGACACCTTCTTCATTGTTCACTTGCAAGCGAAAATCCTTGCTAAGTTGGGCGATAAGGCTGGTGCACTTGCGGCCGCCAAGCACTCGACTGAACTGGCCACCAAAGCCAATGACACCGCATATGTAAAACTGAACGAAGCCCTCATTAAGAGTTTGCAGTAACAACTTGCAGTGAGAGTTATCGTTGCCACCAGTTTTAGGTTGCCGTTTTTGAAAAGGTGGCGTTGCGCAATCATCTGTTTGTTGTTGTGCGCAACGTCACTCTTTTCTGGTTCTGTTTTAGGAGTCGAAATGAAGAGTGATTCTCCACAAGCAATTCTGCATGAGCTGGAGAGTTTTCGGCAAATGGGCAGTGTTCTGTACATTGCTGCTCATCCCGATGATGAGAATACGGAACTGCTCGCCTATCTTTCGCGTGGCAGGAATTACCGCACGGCCTATCTTTCTTTGACACGGGGAGATGGTGGTCAAAACGTTTTAGGTGCAGACCTTGGTGCAAAACTTGGTGTGGCTCGCACACAAGAGTTGTTGGCGGCGAGGCAAATTGACGGCGCCCGGCAGTATTTTTCTCGCGCGATTGATTATGGATTTTCGAAAAACTATTTGGAGACGATGCACGTCTGGGACAAGCAAGAAGTGCTGTCCGACATCGTTCGCGTCATTCGCGAATTCCATCCTGATGTTTTAATTACTAGATTCTCGCCGAGTCCCGGCGGCACCCATGGACATCACACCACATCGGCGATATTGGCGATGGAAGCATTCAAGCTCGCCGGCGATCCAAAAGCGTTTCCAGAACAAAATCTGCCACCATGGCAGCCAAAACGAATTTTGTGGAACGCATCGATCTGGCAAAAAGAGAAAATCGGCAGCTCGCCTGTATTCAAAATTGACGCGGCAGGAAAGGATCCTGTATCAGGAGAGACCTTTCATGCAATCGCCAGCGCCAGCCGATCGATGCATAAGACCCAGGGCTTTGATACCTTCAAGCTTCCCGGTGCTGATGACAAAGAGCGGCTCGAGTCGTTCCAACTCTTAGATGGCGCGCCTGTGAAAAGGGACATCATGGACGATGTCGACACCAGTTGGAATCGTGTGCCCGGCGGCGCCGAGATAGGTAAAACTGCAGCGGAAGTAATTACTAAGTTTGACACTAAAGATCCTGCGGCAAGTGTACCGGGGTTGTTGAAACTGCGTGGACAGTTAAACAGCTCTTTTGGTAGTTCAAAAGATCCGGTCATTGTCGAGAAACAAGCCTTGTTGGACAAAGTCTTGCAAGGCTGTCTTGGCTTGAAAACTGAAGCGACAATCGATCGCTCGGATGTAGTGCCCGGCGAGCCGGTGAAGCTTCACATCAGTGCATCTCTTTCAGCTCAGTCGCACACACCAGTTCATTGGATCTCTGTGCGCTTCCCCATGCTGAAAAAGGAAGTTGGTAAGAAGGTTGAACTTCAAATCAACAAACCGAGTTCTTTTGAATTGACGGAGACTTTGCCGACCACCGCACCCTTGACGCAACCATATTGGCTGCGCAGCGAGGGCACGCCTGGAATGTTTCATGTGGACGAGCCTGAACTGATTGGCACCGCAGAAAATTCACCAGCCTTTCCAATTGAAGAAGTCTTCGATGTCGGTGGGCAAACGCTTATAGTTCATGACGAGCCCGTTCAGGTAACAGCGGATTCATCTGGCCATCAGATTCATCGACGTATGGACGTTATTCCTCCGGTTTCCTTGCATTTCGTTTCGGATGTCGTGGTGATGACTCCGGGAACTTCTCGATCAGTTGAAGTCGAGATCAAAACATCACGCGCCAATTCTAAAGGCAGCTTGGAATTGGAGGCACCAAAAGATTGGAAAATCGAGCCGGCTAAGCAATCGTTTAACTTGGCTTCTGTCG